>CAUJKA010000181.1 GCA_963204965.1 Planctomycetota bacterium
AGGCTACGCTGGACGTCAGTATGTTGGGACCAGCGAATAGAGGCACGGAGCGTTCGCAGGATCTGTCCATAAACACTCCGCGTCGAGAGTCATCGCAAGTTGCCGGTGAAGCGCCTGCGAGCGCGACGGGAACGACAGGGCGAGTGCAACGGATGTGGCAGGGCGCAGGTGCATCGCAGTACAGCCCAGGCAATACGCTAAAAGCCGCTGCACAGTTGGCCAGCGACGATATCTTCTCCCTGGTGCAACCACGCGCGATGATCGCTCAAGATATCGAAGCATTGGTGAATCGAGGTGGAAAGAACGAACGCGATCGCGAGTTGATCCAGCATTGCTTGAAGGTCGCTTGCCAACATCATTTCGACGACCAGGCAGACTACGAAGTCAATGGCTTCCTGGGCAAAGGTGCGATGGGTGTCGTCCTACAGGCTAGACAGCTATCCATTGGCCGCGATGTGGCAATCAAGATGGTCCAGCCTCCCAGTAGCAATGCTGCGACGGTTGCGAATACTCGCGACATGCATCGTAAATTCCTCTACGAAGCTCAGGTGACTGGAAAGCTCGATCACCCCAACATCGTACCTGTCTATGAGCTTGGCATAAGCAACGGTGCTCTGTTCTATTCCATGAAGAAAATCTCGGGTGTGGAGTGGACGAAGCGGATCAAGCAAAGTTCGCGGGATGAGAACTTGGACGTGCTGATGAAGGTTGCCGATGCGATGGCTTTTTCCCATCAGCGCAACATCATCCATCGCGATTTGAAACCCGACAACATCATGCTCGGCGCGTTCGGTGAAGTACTGGTGACCGACTGGGGCTGCGCGGTTGACCTGAACGTGCATCGGAAATTCAGCGGTGCTGGTTCACCGCCCTGGATGGCTCCTGAAATGGCGCTACAGCAGCATGACATCTTGGGTCCTAAAAGCGATATGTATCTGTTGGGGGCCATTCTCTATCAGATCGTAACAGGGCATCCACCACATCCTGGTAAAACGGCGATGGAAGCGCTGATGGCGGCGGCAAGGAATCAGATCATCGCCGTCAGCAACCCAGATCCTTTGCTAGAGATTGCCTATCGCGCGATGAAGACCGATCCCGCAGATCGCTATGAGAATATCGAAGCGATGCAGGAAGCGATTCGTCAATATCGTCGACATGCCGAGAGCATTGCGATCAGTCAGAGATGCGAAGCGATCCTTGAAAGTGCTATCGAGTCGAAGGACTATGAAAAGTTCTCGAGAGCGATTTTTGGTTTTCAGGACGCACTAGAGCTTTGGCCCGAAAATTCGGCGGCGTCTGCTGGGATTGAACGAGCGCGTTATGCGTACGGCCAATGTGCGTTTAGCCGAAAGGACTTCGATCTTTGCCTAGAAACGCTCGATCGATCCGTGGAGCAGGAGGCTACGCTCTATCAACAGGCCTTGGATGCCAAACAAGCCGTCGCGCTCCGTGAACGTCGGTTCCAAACTCTGCGCAAGTCGCTTGCTGCCGCTGTGTTGACTGGGTTAGCTGTAACAGCAGTGCTGGCTACTATTGCCTGGGTTCAACGAAACAGCGCGGTGAAGGCCAAGGAAGAGGCGATCATTGCTCAGGGGGCTGCTGAGGGCTCTGCGAAAAGTGAGCGACTGGCTCGCGAAAACGAAGAGAAGGCTAAGCTCAACGCCGTCTCGGCTCAGCGTACCGCCGAGATTGCTGCGGAAAACGAACGCGAGGCTAAATTGCAGGAGCAGGAAGCCAGAGTTCTCGCGCAGGCTGCTCAGAAGTTGGCCGAAGAGTCTGCTCGCGCGGAGAGAATTGCTCTGCAAGAGTCGCTTCAGAGATCGGCTCAAGTAGAGCTCGGTTCGATGCGTTCGAACTTGGCCTTGGCTCTCAATCAAGTTCAGCGAGTCGAGATGGCGCTAGCTGGTGAATCTCTGCGGTCGGTGGCCAGTCCAGATTCGTATCGATCGCTGGCCAGCTTAGGATTAGTTCCCAAAGTTCAAAACTGGGCCTGGAATCGCGTCAACTTGCTAACTAACCGCGACTTGATGCAAGCGGCTTGGGGCGATCGAATCACCGCGTGGCAATATTCGGAAGAGGCGAATCGTGGCGTCATGGGGGTTCAAATAGGACAGCAATTTTGGCTTAAGTTATTTGCGATTCAATCGGGTAAGGTTGAAATCGATCCGAATCAAGCGATTCAAATACCTGTGGCAGCAACCAGTCTGACGATCCTGAACTCCGGTGATGCGATTGCGGTGACGACGGAAGGAACGGGGCAGGGGACTGGTCCAGAATCGACAGCCTCTACATCGACAGCCTTCTTATGGAAGCTCGACTCCAACACGATCCAGTCTCTATCGTCGGTCCGAAAAGAATCGCTTCAAGGCTTGGCCAGCTTGGGGAAGAGTGGAATAGTTGGTGGGCTCAATCAGGGCCTTTGGATTTGGCGAAACGCATTGAGCGATACTGAGCCCGAGCGAATCAAGAGTGTCCAAGGTCGCTTGAAGTCGATTCAAATTGTTGACGACTCGCAGGTTTTGGTGCTTGCAGAGATGGCCAATCAAGCTGTGATTCACTGGGTGGGCTTGGACGCAAAACAGGCTTCCGAGTATCTTCGCTTTATTGGCGGTGGCAAGGTCTTGAAACCCACAGCGGTTTGTTTCGCTGCAGGCAAGCTGTTGATCGGCACAGAGCCGGGGCAAGTTTATTCGCTTGACTATTCACCCACCAGTCGCGGCGAGGTAACGATTCCGCTGAGCCAACTTAGAGAGTTGCCAGGGCGTCATTCATCGGCTCTTCGAAGTATTGTTGCTCATCCCGATGGGACGTTGTTGACCATTGCACAAGAGCCTTCGGTGCGAGTTTGGCAAGCGTCCGATCATGAATCGGGATGGAGTCTTCAAGCCAGTTTGAATGGTCCCACATGCAATGTCCAATCAGTACACTTCGGAGGCGATTCAAATCAGGTTGTTGCAATTGCTGAAGATGCGTCAAGCATTGTCTGGGATGTGCGGTCGCAGTTATTGCGAGAGAGGATTCAGTATCCATCGGCAAGCGGTTCGTCAATTGCTGAAAACAGCAGTAATCGCGACGGCGGTCTTGAAGACTCGAAGCCCGGTGATGAATCGCAGAGCAAACGAGTGTATGACGCGCCGGTGGTGGCGGTAGTAACCTCTAGAAGTGGAACCGAAGCGGTTTCGATCTTGGAGAATGGTCGCATCGATCGCTGGAATCCTCGTACTGGTCAAGCGATTTCGACTTCGGGATTTAGCTATGCCGGTCATGATCCGACAGCAGAGCTTGTCGATTTGGACGTCGATCAGGCGGCAGGCATCGTCGTAACTTCAGCTCGACTGCCTCTCGTTCGATCGCTTTCAAGCAATAGTATTCGAGAGGTTGTGAGTGCTTCAAATGCGAACGCTGACAGTGGCTCGAATGTCGAGCTTCAAAGAGACTGGGAGTTCGTGAAGTGGGATGCACGCAATGGTCAAATGCTTGACCGCTGGCTCAGTCGATCTGCGGAAGAGATTCCAGTGTCGTTATCCAATGATTCGAAATACGTGCTCTACGGAAGCGATCGACAGACGTTAATCCAAACGACCGATCATCGGCAGCAGCAGATTTTTCAGAGCGATGATTTTGGTAGTTCCCTCAGTTCGGCAAATCCAAAGAATGCGAACGAGCTGATGTTGGTCAAGTTGAACGGAGTTGCTCGAGTGATCAAGCTTGATCAACTGGAATCTAGTTGGAAGCAGGTCGGACTACAGTTGTCAGAGCAAGACTATCATCGTATTGCGACTAAGGGTGATCGCATCGTAGCCGCATGCTGGGCACCCAGCGGTGATCGCTTCTACATGGTGTGGGAGTCGGGGCGTATCACGGAACTTGCCTGGGAGGGAGACCGACTAAGTTTGTCGCGAGATTTAGTTGCTCCGGCGGAACGGTTGGATCTTAGCCTTGCTAAGGCAGACGCAATTGTGCGAATCAATTCGCGGTGGAGCGTTGACGTCAAGGCTCGCAGTTCCCAGGATCGAAACACTCTTTATGTACTCGTGCGATTTCCCGGACCTGGTGGCGTGGCTGGATTGAACACGATCGAATTTCCGCGTTCGGGAGAATCAACCCAGCGATCTCGAACGATCAGCAAACATCCTCAATCTCCGGCTGTCTTAACGGATGATGATGTGCCGCAAGTATCGGAGGCCGCTACAGCGGTCGTTCAGCGAATCGATGCTAGTCAAGCGAAGCGATTGGTCGGCTTGCGTACCTTTGGCAACTCCACCTATTGCGCGTTGAAGCAAGGTGGTGTTTATCAAGTTTCGGAAGGTCGATTGCAGGTGTTGGGCCGTCCGCCTGTGCTCGGCGGCTGTGGTGACGACACTGCGAATACGATTGTCACTCTGCACCAGGGTGGCGTGCTTTGGCGCGCCGATTGGAATGGGGCTTGGAGTTGGAAGCAACTTGCGATGGCTCCGGCTGATGCGAAACGCGTTCAGATCTCGGCTGATGGTAAGCAGTTGATGATTGAAGGTTCGCAACAGGGTGGAGTGATCCTATTGTCGGCAGAGACCGGTGAGCGACTTCAATCACCAGCAGTTCTAGACAACGCCGTTGCTGCGACCTGGGATCGCAAGTCTGCTGATTCGGCAATTGTCTGTATCGATGCCAGCGGAGTTTTGCGAGTCGCTGATTCCAAAGGCGTTCGTCAAGTCGCACAAGTTTCCGGAGAGTCGAAGGTCGAGAATCTGAGCTTATTTCAAGAGGCATGGTCGGAGGGCAATCCGCCAACACGATGGATTATAACGACCAGCGGAGACGAGTTAGTCTTCTCTGAGCTTGAAGGCAAACGTCAAGTGAAATTGCTGCTACCAACTGGAACCACTACCATCGAGCCATCGCCGGTGGACGGACTGTTAGCCATTGGTGGAAGCGGCACCGTTGCGATCTACTTTTGCGCGCCAAGTTTGGACGAACCTGGTCGCGAGTTATTCAGTTTGCCTGGTCATGCTGGATCGACAATCCGTACGCTGCATTTTTCGCAAGATGGCAGTACTTTGATTACCACCGATGCGAGCTTCAGGCAGCAGAGTTGGATCACCTCGCCGTAATATTTGTTTAACGGCAAGAGGTAGGCGACTGCTTATCACATTCGAACTTTGGCAAACTGTCTATTCTCATTTGCAATCTAGCGACATACTGGAAACAGTTCACGCTTACTGAACCATGCATGATCTTCTAGGCTGGTCCACGCTATGCAAGAATACAAGAAACGTGTCCGCTTGCTCGCCGAACGGTACGGAGCATCCATTGACTATTCCAACGACGGTGGCCTAACGTTGACGACACCACTCGGCAGCATCTGTTTCACTCCGACGTCGAAGAGTGACATGAATTGCAAGATAACGAGTCGAAAGAATAATGTCTTATTCACGTGCCCCAAGGCATATGTATTCGACATCGTTGACCGATTCACGAAGGACAAGCCCCTTGATGACTACAGACCGAAGGGAATTCCATTGACTTTGCAAGAATACATCGACGAGGAGCATGCCACCGAAAGGGTGTCGCAACTAAAGAACCGGATTGTCGCAGGAACCGCAGTCAATGGCGAACTTGGTGGAAACCACTACAACGCCGAATATTTCAACGGTATACTCGTGCTGTTCGACATTTTTACCGGTGCCCCAACCAATGTTATCGAACTGACTTAAAACTAAAATGGACGATAACCAAGCGATGCACTTCAGTCGCGAAATGAGGCGTTTTGAAGTGGAAGGTCTCTCGGCGTGGCGAGGTGATCGCAAACGACTATGAAGTCCTGGGTATGCAAGTAGCGGGTAGCATTTTTTGCGAAATAGTTTTTCGGGTTACATGGTAAGCCTTTGCGGTAGGTGCCTTCGTCGGAGCCGTTTGTCGGTCGCTCACCTGGCGCAGCGAGTCTTC
>CAUJKA010000182.1 GCA_963204965.1 Planctomycetota bacterium
GCGTGATCAAACGAAAAATGTCACGATGGCACAAGTGCCGTCCCAAACATCGGAAGCTACCGCCCCTTACGAAAACCTTTGCAGAGACGGTAGTTATGGCTAATTGAACGGTATTGCGTTTAACGGCAAGCCGCAGGCGACTGTGCTTCATGATTCGGGATAAGAAGCTATCTTGGCGGCACGCGAGAAAACCGTGGCATAGTACCCAGTCGCCTGCGGCTTGCCGTTAAACAATAAAACCTCCCTAGACTAGCTGCGTTATTCGATTTGGATCGCCCAAATGTGTGGCCTGTGGCTTGCCATCGCCCCTTGTAAAAACTACCATGGTCGACTTGCTATTCGCTTCCTTCCGACCCCGTAACTTACATTCAGGCGAAATCCACTGTGAAAGCGAAGATACTCACCTTGGGCTGGCTCGCACTAAGCTGTGCAATGCTCGGTCTATCCGGCTGTGACTCATCCAAACCCGGCAAGTCCTCTGGTAGCGGAGGTTCTGCAAGCGGAAACACCGCTGGACTCAAACGCATTGTTTTGCTCAACAACACCGATTCGCCATTCTGGGATGCAGCTCGCGCGGGAATCAAGAAAGCGGCTGAAGACTTGAAGCTCGCTGACTCTGGCTACACCGCTGGTATGGACTCCAATGATGGAACCGAGAACGGGCAGATCGAGAAATTGCGACAGTACGGCACGCAGGATGATATTGTGGCCGTGATTATCTCGCCACTTTCATCGACCAATCCAGCGATTGCAGAAGAGCTTGGCAATCTTCGCAAGAAGGGCGTCATCATCGGTTGTTTTGACAGCGATCTTTCCGAAAAGAATCGTAGCGTACGCGAGTTTTACGTTGGTACCAACAATGTTACCGGTGGAAAAGTTCTGGGAAGCGCTGCAAAGGTGATTAAGCCCGACTCGCCTTACTCGCAATTCGTCGGAACAGACAGTCAACAAAATGCAATCGAGCGCATGGATGGATTCAGTTCCGTGTACGGGGAAGGAACTCAGAAAGACCGCAAGCTGGACGATGGCGACCGCAATCGAGCTCGCGACAACGTTCGCGACGTAATTGCCAAGTTCCCTGACTTAGGTGTGCTTGTTGGAATCTGGTCTTATAACGCACCGGCCATCGTCGATGTCATCACCGAGCAAAAGGCTCGCGACAAGTTTGCCGTCGTGACATTTGATGCTGAAGCGCTGGCGATCAAGCAAATGGCTGAAGGCAACATCGATGTCATGGTCGTTCAAAACCCGTTTGGAATGGGATACGATTCGGTAAAATATGCGTTCGCCAAAATCAAAGGTGACGAAGCCACAGTCAAAGAACTGTTTCCCAAGATGGGTGAGCCCGGTGGAGACATTCGCGACACCGGACTGAAGGTAGTTGCTCCTGACAAAGGCTCCCCGCTGACCAAAGAGGCGTTCAGCGAGTACGGACCGTCGGTCGAGTTCCTGAACTTGTCGCAGTTCCAAGAGTGGCTCAAGAAATACAATCTGACTAGTTCATGAGCGATTCAAGACAGGCCGGACATTCGTTGCCGGTACGGATAGCCCTAGCGATTTGGAAGTCGGTTGAATTCAAGCTACTGCTTGCATGGTGTGCGGTCATCCTAGTGACGCTTGTCCTGGATGCCCGCCATACCTATTGGAACCAAACCGCTGGGTCTGCCGAGCTGATCCTGCGAAACACAGTTTTGTTGGGCTTCTTCGCACTCGGCAGTGCAGTGATCATCATCTCAGGCGGCATCGATCTCTCAAGCGGCTCGGTCATTGCGCTGAGTGCCACGGTGTTCGGCTCATTGATGATCACACTCGACCCCGAAGGTTTTGCTGCTGGAAGCTTAGGCACGTCGACGATACTCTTGTCGATTGGCGGCACATTGATTGTGGGCGTCATGATAGGCACGTTGCATGCATGGCTAATTACAGCCATCGGACTTCCCCCGTTCATAGCGACACTAGCGACTTTGGTCGGCCTTCGCAGCTTTGGTCGAGCTCTCGCGCCGATCATGATGAATGGCAAATCACAAATCGACTTCCCTGATCCAGTCCTGCGATCCACGCTCAAAGACGTCACGAACATTTCCATCGCCTTTGTTATTCTGGCTATCCTGGTTTGGGTCGTGATGAGCTGGACTGTGATTGGTCGACATCTGCATGCGATGGGTGGCAACGAACAAGCTGCCAAGCTGTCGGGAATTCGTACTGATCGAATGAAGTGGTTGGCATACGTCTTTGGTGCGGTCACCGCTTCGATCGTGGGCATCATCTCGTTTGCCGACCAAGGCAGCGCCAAACCAGACATCATGGCGCGTGGCTATGAACTAAACGCCATCGCATCATCTGTGATCGGTGGCTGTTCTTTGCAAGGTGGCATCGGCACCATCCCTGGCGTGGTTTTGGGTTGCTTGTTCTTGCGAACTGTAATCGATGCAGTCAGCAAGATTGTCGGTACCGGGTCAGACCTCTTCGAAGGAATGATTGTTGGAATCGTTGTCGTGTTGGCGGTCACTTTCAGCCAACGGGCTGATCGAGTCCTCAAGAAGACCTACTTTGCTTCACCAATTGGCTGGTGCGTGATTCCTGTATTGGGGTTGTGCGCGGCCATGGCGATGTTGCTCTTCTTTGGGCAGCAAGCTTGGTATACGCCAATGCGGGGGCTGTTCTTTGGATCATTTGTTTCGCTATGCCTCGCAGGACGTGGAGCATATGAAACTATTGGGCGACGAAAATCGAAATGATCAACCAGCCGATAGTCTCCATCAAGAATGTTGGTAAGCAATTTGCTGCGATCAAGGCTCTGGATGGAGTCTCGTTCGATGTGCGAAGCGGCGAACTGGTAGCGATCTGCGGCGAAAATGGTGCTGGCAAAAGTACCTTGATGAAGATCCTGTCGGGCGTCTACACCGAATATGACGGCTCGATTGAAATCGATGGAGTTCCCGTTCGCTTTCGCAGTACCAAGGATGCTGAAGAGGCCGGCGTAAGTATCATCCACCAAGAGCTGAACTTGGTCGAGCAACTCTCGGTAGCAGCGAATATCTTTCTTGGTCGCGAATTGACCGTTGGCAAGTTCTTTCGCAATGATCGCTTGATGCGCGAAAAAGCGAATCAACTTCTGCGTGAGCTTGAATGCAATGTAGACGCTGGCGAACTAGCTGGTTCGCTACGAGTCGGCGATCAGCAACTCGTTGAGATTGCCAAGGCTCTCAGTCTGCAAGCTCGAATTTTGGTGATGGACGAACCCACTAGCGCTCTGACCGAATCGGAAGTCGAGCGACTGTACCGCGTGATTGCCAAACTTCGCCAACGCGGGACGACTATTCTTTACATCTCTCACAAGATGGACGAAGTCTTTCACCTGTCCGATCGCGTTGTCGTTCTGCGCGACGGTCAGTTCATCGCTCAACGCGACACTTCGTCGTTGACTCCCGCTGCCGTGACGCAGTTGATGGTAGGTCGCGAACTCGAGTCAATTGACTTAGGCAGTAAAACGAACAAAGGCGAAAAGCTACTGGAAGTCCGAAGCCTCACCCTGCCCTGGCCTGGCCACGCTCGTGGTTACCGGCTGAAGGATATTCATTTTGATCTTCGCGCTGGCGAAGTGCTGGGCATCGCAGGATTGATGGGCGCTGGCAGAACGGAGCTCCTGGAGTGTCTGTTTGGCGCAAATACAACTCCTGCCAGCGGCGAGATTTACTTGCAAGGACGACCCATCTCGCCGCGGCATCCGCGCGAAGCCATCGATCATGGCATCGCATTAGTCACGGAAGATCGTAAGCGATTGGGTATCTTTACGGCGATGAGTGTTGGACAGAACATCACGCTTTGTGATTTAGCGTCGATGACCAGCGCTGGACTGCTTAGCGTTGGTAAGCAACGCAGTGCTGCGGTGAGCATGGTCGATAAGCTGAAGATCAAATCCGCGGGACTGAGCCCCAGCATCCTTAGTTTGAGCGGTGGGAATCAGCAAAAGTGTATCGTTGGTCGTTGGTTGCTGACTCGTCCCAAGGTCCTCTTGCTAGACGACCCGACTCGCGGCGTTGACGTGGGCGCAAAAGCGGAACTGTATCGCATCATTCGCCAGCTTTGCAATGAAGGGCTGGGAGTGATTGTGACCAGTAGCGAATTGCCCGAGCTATTGACTCTAAGCGATAGAATCATGGTGTTGAGCGAAGGTCGCCAAGCAGCTCTATTCAATCGCGACGAAGCTACTCAAGACCGCATCATTCAAGCCGCGACCGGCATGGTTGAGCGAGTCTAGCTTACGGCATTCGACACGAAGCTCTTCCCCATTACACCGTGGCCGCGCGACGTTGATAGACAACATTGGTCGCGATGCGATCGTCTAAGTTCGGCCGGAAGATTGTCAGTAGTACAAATGGCAAGAACCAAGCCATGTACAAACCTCCTCCGTTGCCATGCCAAAACTG
>CAUJKA010000183.1 GCA_963204965.1 Planctomycetota bacterium
GCTTCCTGCCTTAACTTGTACATCCATGAGGCTTCCCTTTTTGAATTGACGGTGTGAGAACTATCAATTTCGCTGAGGAAGCCTCTTTTCGTATAGATCAGTTTTTCAGATTGCTAGGCGCATAGAGCGGATCGCACCCAAAAATAGTCGCTGATTTGAGCCTTCTGAAATTGAACCTGCTCTCCTACACCGCTATCGACTTCCATTCCATACTGTCGCATAGAGTCAACCTGATCGGCGAAAAGTGGCGTTGTTGGATAAGCGATACGAAAGAACAGATAGTCTAATCCGCCAGTGACCTTTCGGCCGAATTGCTTGAGCATGTAGAGAGCCTGAGCACGATGGTGAACGCCATGATTTGCGACGTGCACTAACATTTCGATCAAGCAATTGGAGTGCTCATTTTGCTTCGAATCTTTATAAGAGATCGAATCGCTCCAAGTGCTTTCGCTTCCACGGTGAATGATCTCCCAACGCTGCTCGGAAGCTGATTTAAGTCCAGCTGCAATGGCTTCAAGAGAGACGCCTTCAGGATTCAGGGGAAAGGATCGCCAAGGCTTCAGTTGCCAACGCTCAAGCCAGATTTGCTCGGCTGCAAGCATGTGGAAAAGAGTTGCTCGAAGTGAGCCCAATCCCATCTGCAAAGGACTGTCGAGCTGTTCATCGGCAAGCCCTTGAGCCAATTGGAACAATCGACCGTTGGCCCAGTCGTTGTACTGGTAGAGCGATTCAATCATCAAATTCCCTCGCGAGCAACTAAGGCCAAGTAACAACGATCAATAGCCCGGATCAGGGCCCCTGAGACATTGCTTGGACGATGTTAATTTGGCCATAGGGCCGCGAAAATCAAACCCGTGGCCACGGCATACACCACACCATCGAGAACATCCAAGATGATCTTGCGGCGGAACCAGAATACAAACGGGAACTTAGCCGCGATATGAGCTAAAAGTCCGGCAGTCATGGTGAACTGTAGAACCTTCATGAACTCAGCGCCGCGCGGCAACGCTATAGACGCCAAGTAGCCGATCACAAAAGCGATGATCATAAGACTGGTCAATGTGCAAAGAATTGCTTTGACCATACTGGTTGGAGAACTCCAGACGATCAACATTCCACTGCAGGCTTGGTACTTCTTCTTGAACTCTTCCGTATTGGCAGCTTTTCCGTCGGCTGCATAAGGAAAAATGTACTGACCCGGCGGAACAGACTCAGTGAATTTCTTGTGCAATTGATCTTCATCAGGCAGCTTTTGCCACTCTGGTCGATGATGTGGCATAACCGTCCAAGCAATCGTACTCAGGACATGCGTCGCCAATCCCGCGGCCAAGATCGGTAGCCAAAGTTCGTATACGGTCATGATTTGCTCCTGGTCAGGCGTGCATGAATTGAAGAAGATCTCGAAATGGTTGTCGTTGCAGGCGGAAAGAAGTCGTTTGTAGCAAGGCCCCTGCAGAACGCTCAAGATAGCAAAGTTGTCGCCCGACAATTGCAGATTGGTAACTAGGCCATGCCATTTCCCATCAAATTCCGCGAAACAAAGGAACGGAGATCAAAGGAACGGCGATCAAGCATAGCCAAACTTCTCGGCGTAGTCGCGGCAGTAGCCCATGACCTCGCGCTCCCAATCTCCGTCAGCTCGGTGTTTGTTGGGGCGATAGTCCTTGTGTCCTACAAGCTTTTCATCGAGCACAGGCGCAATCTTCTCAAAATTACCCAGCTCCAATTGCTCGTAGATCTTTTGAACTGTCAGCTTGGGTTCCGCTACCAAGTCTTCGTAACGAATCTCCATAATCTGATTGGATGGCACGGATTGTCGCCCGGAGTGATAGCCTTGGTACATCATGTCCATGCAATCGCGGACGTATTGAATCAACTGGTCTTCGTTAAAACTATCATGCAACGATTGAACCTCGTCCAAGGAACGCCACAATCTCATCGTCGACGGAAACAGCTTTCGCGGGTCGCGCGTCAGGTGGATGAACCGAGCGTTAGGGAACATCTTGTAGAGCTCTGCGATCCGCCCGGTGTGAGTGGGGCTTTTCAGCACTAATCGCTTCCCCGGGTTGGCAACCGTCAGTGCTCTTAGCAACCACGTAAAGCCGTTCTTCCAAACGTTTAACTGTTCGTCTGTGAGCTGCGAGAAGTTCAAGTACTCCAAGTGCTTTTCTTGAGTTTGGGGAAAGGCGATTCGCAAATAGGGCGAAGGCAGTCCCAAATTCATCAATGCGAATTCGTCTTCTTGGGGCAACAGCCATCCAGCAGCCATCTCATCCATGGGCCGCTTCTTCGGAATCAAGAAAGAACCATAACGAGTAATGATCCTGCCGCTAACCAGAAAGTGCGATGGCGCAAAGCACTGGTAGGTATTGGGCGATGCAAACGCTGGATCGCTGACCAGCAGTTCATGAAGCAACGTCGTACCGCTCCGCCAATGCCCGAGAATGAAAATTGGAGCTTGATCAATCTTGGCTCGCGCAATCTTGCGCCCTAAAAACAGACTCTGAATCGACGCCAGCAGTTCATTGATCGGCGTGGTTGCCGTCACACCGAACGCGATGTGCGCTCGCGGGACGGTGATCTGCAATCGATTGCGAATTAGCAGCTTCCACCAGACCTTGGGCCGCATTCCATGCCAGAACCTAGGGGCCCAAGTTGGATAGAGATTGGTTGGAGTTCGCTCTTCGGTTGAATTCATCGCTTAGCGGTCGGGGGCTAAGGCCTTTGCTTGGCAACGTTGCAGGGGGACCCACTTAGTAGATCATGACTACAAGATAGGTTAAGGCGGAATCCAAAAAGTTGCTACTTCAAACTGAGGTTTGGTCACTGCCGTATTTGCGGTTTGCGGGAAGTCCGTGAAGCGAAGGGAAAGAAGAAGTAGGAGATGAAGAAGAAGAACCGTCGCCTGCGGCTTGCCGTTAAACGCAATACCGTTCAATTAGCCATAACTACCGTCTCTGCAAAGGTTTTCGTAAGGGGCGGTAGCTTCCGATGTTTGGGACGGCACTTGTGCCATCGTGACATTTTTCGTTTGATCACGC
>CAUJKA010000184.1 GCA_963204965.1 Planctomycetota bacterium
CAACTTCTGGGTGATCTTCGATGACGTTTTTGCTTTGTGCATAGTCGTTGGCAAGATCAAACAATTGCCATTTCGGTTCCTTGCCGCCATCGGGGCTGACGAGAGACCAGCGTGAATTGCGGACCGAGCACATCTTGTACTTTGAGAGATTCGGATCTTCGCCTTTGGGCCAGCGACCGACATGTGTGAACAATGTACGATCCGCCCACTCGCTGTTTGGATAGATCAGCAACTTAGCCAAGCTGCGTCCTTCAACTTGCTTTTTCAAATTGCTGTCCAGCTTAGCACCGACCAACTCAGCGATCGTTGGAAAGAAATCGATGTGAGCCGCTAAAGCTTTACAATCGCCGGGAGCGATCTTGCCGGGCCAACGCCACATACAACTGGATCGGGTACCGCCTAGCCATGCAGTCCCTTTCGCGCCACGCATTCCAGCGTTGAATACCGTTTGACCCGCCGCAGTTCCATTGTCATTCATGAAGATCACCAACGTATGCCGCTCGATGTCCCATTCCGTCAGCTTCGCAAGCAGCTTGGCAATGTTGGCGTCGATGTTGTGGATCATCCCATAGAAGTTAGCTAGAGGTTTACCGTCGACTTTATCCTTGTAGATCTCCGCGTCTTCCGGTTTGGCAGTGTAGGGAGCGTGTGGAGCGTTTGTTGGAATGTATGCGAAGAAGGGACGGTCCGATTTGCGTTGCTCGTCCATCCAGCGGATCGCTGAATCGTAAAACAGGTCAGTGCAAAAGCCTTCTGACTTTTCAAACTTGCCGTTGTGCAAGATGGCTGGATCGAAATAGGTGTTCCCCGGTGCGTCGCCGCACGAACCGGGATACACTTGCCCAATACCACCGCCGCCATGAATGTAGACTTCGTCGAAGCCGCGACGTCCAGGTTGATAGTTGGCTTCATCACCTAGATGCCACTTACCAAAGATGCCCGTTGTGTAGCCCGATTGTTGGAGCACCTGAGCCAGCGTGATGGCACTAAGCGTCAGTCGCTCGCGTTCGAGAATAGTGTGCGTGATTCCGTTCTTGAATTCGTGGCGACCAGTAAACAGAGCACTTCGCGTCGGCGCACAAGTTGGACTGACGTGAAAATCCGTAAACCGCAGACTCTCCGAATGCAGCCGATCCAGCGTGGGAGTCTTTAATACAGGATTGCCATGAGCTGAAACGTCGCCGTACCCTTGATCGTCAGTCAGCAAGAAAATGATGTTCGGCCGCGAGCCGGCCAAATCATTCCCTGGCTTAACCGCTTCGTCGACCGTTTGAGCACAGGCAGCTCCAACGATCGACGAGCAAAACGAAGCTACCAACGCGCACAGCGCAAACACACAAATTTTCATCGAAGCGACTCCTCTAATTGGATGAGTCGCCGATTATAGCAGCCTAATGCGGTGAAACCCACTACGGACGATACCAGTAACTGACGAAAGCTACCGTCGAAAGACGATCTGCTCGTCGTCGCTGTCGATAATTACTTTGCCACCTTCTCCTAGTGAGCCCTTGAGCAACTCGGTAGCCAAAGGATTTTGAATTTCACGCTGAATAACTCGCTTGAGCGGGCGAGCTCCGAACGCTGGGTCGTAGCCAACTTTGGCAATATGATCGATCGCTGCTGCGGTTACTTCGAGTTCAACTTGGCGTTGCTCCAACTGCTTGCGCAAATGCTCCAATTGCAGGCTGACGATCTGATGGATCTGACCTGCGTTCAAAGGGTGGAAGACAATCGTTTCGTCGATTCGATTGAGGAACTCAGGTAAAAATCGAGTCTTCAAAGCATCGTGGACTGCGTCTTGAACTTCTTCTTGACTAGCATTCTCGATGGTCAATCGCTGAATGGCTTGGCTACCAATGTTGCTGGTCATGACGATCACTGTGTTGGTAAAGTCAACGGTGCGACCTTGACCATCTGTTAGGCGACCATCGTCCAGGACTTGCAAGAGCACATTAAAGACATCAGGATGGGCCTTCTCCATTTCGTCGAGCAGAATGACGCTATAGGGTCGACGACGGACCGCTTCGGTCAGTTTGCCACCTTCTTCATAGCCGACGTAACCTGGAGGTGCGCCAATCAAGCGACTGACCGAATGGCGTTCCATGAATTCGCTCATGTCGATACGGACCATAGCTTGATCATCGTCGAACATTACTTGAGCAAGCGCCTTGCAGAGTTCTGTTTTACCAACTCCGGTTGGTCCCAAGAAAAGGAATGATCCGATGGGGCGATTGGAATCTTGTAAGCCGCTTCGACTGCGTCGGACTGCGTTAGAAACTGCGGCAACCGCATCTTCCTGCCCGATGACTCGTTGATGCAGTCGTTCTTCCATCACCAACAACTTCGCGCGCTCGGTCTCCATCATGCGAGACACAGGAACGCCCGTCCAATGGCTGACTACGCTGGCGATTTCGTCCGCGGTGACTTCGGTGCGAAGCAGTTTGGGCTTATCGGACTTTGTTGTTTCACCGCCCTTCTCTTCCGTCTTCTCAATCTGTGCGGCCAAAGTGGTGCGCTGTTTATCCAATTGAAACAGCTGTTGATAGTCGACTTCAGGAACAGGCAACCCAGATCTTTGTTTCTCACGAATCGCGGTGTCGAGCTGTTGGAACTGAACATCCAGTCCGTCCAATTGTTGGCGCATCGAATGCACGTCACTCATTCCCAGCTTCTCAGCCTCCCACTGTTCGCGCAGGCTGGCCAGTTGTCGTTGAAGTGTTTGCATCTCCTCTTCGATCGGCTTGAGCTGTTCGATCATCGATGGGTCGGCTTCTTCGGACAATTGACGCTGAGCCAACTCGAGCTGTCGTAAGCGTCGCTGAACCTGGTCGATCTCGGCGGGCACGCTTTCACGTTCCATAGCCAAACGACTGGCCGCTTCGTCGACTAGGTCGATGGCCTTATCTGGTAAAAAGCGATCGCCGATGTAGCGATTGGACAAATTCGCAGCGGCGACCAAAGCCGAATCACGAATTTTAATTCCATGGTGCGCCTCATAGCGGCTCTTGAGACCACGGAGGATGGCGATCGTACTTTCAACTGTGGGCTCGCCAACGAATACAGGTTGGAAGCGACGCTCTAAAGCTGCGTCCTTCTCAATGTACTTACGGTACTCGTCCAGCGTCGTAGCTCCAATGCAGCGAAGACCGCCGCGTGCCAGTTCAGGCTTGAGCAGATTAGCCGCGTCGCTGCCACCTTCGGCCGCTCCAGCACCAACCACTGTGTGCAGTTCGTCGATGAACAGAATCACTCGACCTTCGGCATCTTTGACTTCACGTAGTACTGCCTTCAGTCTTTCCTCAAACTCGCCGCGATACTTCGTTCCCGCGACAAGAGAACCCATGTCGAGTGCGATAACACGCTTGTCCTTGAGGCTTTGAGGCACATCGCCTTGGACGATTCGCAATGCCAAGCCTTCGACGATCGCAGTCTTTCCAACACCCGGCTCGCCAATCAAGACTGGATTGTTCTTAGTTCGTCGCGAGAGAACTTGGATCACGCGACGAATCTCCTCGTCGCGGCCGATGACTGGATCGATCTTGTTTTGTGAGGCTTGTTGGATCAGATCGATTCCATACTTTTCCAGAGCGTTGAATTTGCCTTCGGGGTTCTGATCGGTAACGCGCGCACTACCGCGCAGAGTTTGCAGAGCCTTCAGAACATCGGCGTCGTCAATGCCATTGATCTTGAGCAGGTCTTTAGCCTTACCATCCGATCGCAATAGTCCCATGAACAAATGCTCGGTGCTAACATATTCGTCCTTCATCGTATCAGCGGCCTTGGCTGCAGCTTCGAATGCATTGCGCAGCCCGACGCTCAACTGCGGCTCGCGACCTCCTTGAGCTCTTGGCAGTCGTTTGATTTCCGCATCGCTCAGCGAGACTAATTGGTCTGGCGAGCTGCCGATCTTTTTGAGTAGTGGCACAACGATGCTATCGCGGTCGACGAGAAGAGCTTTCAGCAGATGCAGCGTGTCAATTTCGGGATTAGCCAGCTCCATCGCTGCACTTTGCGCAGCGGTCACTGCTTCCTGAGCCTTGACGGTTAGTTTGTCGAATCGAAATGCCATGAGGTTCCACTCCTGAACGAGTCTGTATTTCTAGGCGATCTATCTAGGCGATCTATCTAGGCGATGTCTATGCTGCCAATCTGGCCGCAAGCAAGTCTGTTGGTCTGTATTGGAAATATGGTGCCAAACCAAGAAAATCTGCTGCGACAATTTGTGGACATGAACGAAGCGATTGGGTGTAAGCCCTCAGATTGCTCCGTTTTGCGAGCGCAAACCAGCTTGACGAGAAGTTAGTCGGCAAGCGAAAAACGACGTTAAGGCGGCCATCCGACCGTCAAAATCAGCATTTTTCGCACTACTGGGCTGCAAGCCTAGAATTATTTTCGAGGCCTTTGAAAAGAACCGGTCCTAGCACTTACAATGAAATGTGGTGTTCCGTCGCTCATCGGGAACACCGACCCTTACATGCTGAGGATTGGAGTGGAGCCACATCTAGTACTGTGTAATTCCTGTCAGAGTCGAATTCGCGTTCGCAACCCAAATCTTATTGGCAAGCGAGTCGCTTGCCCGAAGTGCAAAGCTGAAGTTCTAATCACGCCGCCCGCGCCACCCAAGATTCATGTGGCGCGATCGGATATGCCGCAAGTTGATTCGACCGCTATGACCAAAGACGGCTTTGGTGATGAAGCGCTGGGGTTGTTATCTAGCCAAAATGCTGATGCGGCCATTGGCGGTGAGTCCCCGTTTTCCAACTTCGATTTTTCGGATATCGATTCCGCACTCGCTCAGCAAAGCCAAGCTAACGCCGCGCAGGCGACTCAAACAGCTTACAGTTCCGAAGCTGAAGAGCAAAACTCAACGTCCAACACGGGACAGTGGATCGCGCCGGAACGTGCAGCGCCCAACGATCAATGGTCCAGTCGTTCGACCGCACAGCGCAGGCAATACTTGATCATCGGATTTTTGGGGGCGTCAAGCTGCTTGATTGCGGGGCTAGCGTTTGTTCTCTTTCTGCGTTGGTATCAAAGCGAACCAACCAAAATCGCAGATGTTGGACAGAAACAGGAACAGTCGCAGAAACCGAACGAAAAACAAGCGAACGCAAACAACCAAGTCGATGGAGGCAGTGAAGGTAAGGCTGATGGCCAGGACTCGGTTGTAGGTCAAGTGGCAAATAATGCAACAGTTCCCGGCGAGAGCAACATCAAGCCACTCGAGACTCGGATCGAGATAGAACCCGAAGCACCGCCCACCAAGAAACCGCCTCAAGGCAGTGAAAAGGAAAAGTCTGACTCCTCGACTGAGCCAAAGACTAACGGAATTGCTCTGTCAAATGGCGCATCTGTAGGAGAAACTCCCTCGGCTGACACAACTGCCTCCATTTTGAAAGCCGATACTCCGCCTCAAGTTCGAGAGTTGCTCAAGATCATCGGTGATCCGTTGGACGTATCACCGACTACTCAAATAATTGTTCCAGAGAAACCCAAGGTCACCGACTTGGAAATCGAGACCGGCAATCGCGAATTGACGATGACACCGGTTGCGAATCTTGCAGAACAGGCAAGTCAGCGAACCGTGTGGGGGCTCAACCTTCCCAATCGCAAGCTCTCCGACGTTTTAGCAGCGTGGAACAGTGTTGTTGGTTTGCCCGTTGAAATCAATCCGATCTCATTGGCCGCCGCAGACTTTGATTTCGATCAGAGCTTCGACGTAGAGCTCAAGGAAACCACGGCGGCTGCTGGAATTGATCAGTTAGCTGCTGCGATTGGACTAAAGGCCGAAAGTCGCGACAATCGCTTCTGGCTTTTGTCGGCTCCTGTGCCCGACGAGCAGAAGCTTCCGCGCTCGATCAAGATTGACGATCTTGTCTCCAGCCCCGAACAGCAAAACTGGCTGACTGAAACGATCGAACAGATCTTTCCAGGAACGGCGTCAAGCTTGGAATACACGGCTGGCAAGCTTACTTGCAAGCCCGACGGCATGGATCATCTAACTTGGTTCACTTTGGTGCGAATGCTGGAGAACTGGCGTCAACAACGCGGGCTGCCAAGCGTATTGCCTCAATATCGCAAAGAGAGCCTGCGCGTACCATTTGTTCCTGCAGCAAAGGTCGCGGCGTTCAATAGTACACTTACCGACGTGAACTCGACTGCGAGACCACTTGCCCAGTTAGTGAATCGCCAGTGCTTCTCGGCTGGCGTGACTTGCTGGATCGACTGGGCGGCACTCGAGTACCTGCCGGTACGACTTGCGGCTGGAGAAGCTAAGTCGATCACCCCACAAATACAGCGAATCAGTGTGACTAACAATCGATCGCTCAAGCAATTCCTAAACGAGCTTGATTTTGAGTTGGGTATGGTCACGATGGTGATTGATGAAAAGACGATCATGATCACCAGTCGATTTGCCTACCGTCGTATGCAGCAGGTGTTTGTCATTCCAAGTGGCGGAAAGAGTGTTGACGCTTTCTGGGGCCAATACTTTAGACCACTGACACCGATTGACTCCGAGGGCATCAGCAACGTAGTCATTCGCACTTCACCCGATGGAGAATTTATCTTCGTGAAGTGCTGCTGGCCAACGTTGCAGTTCGAATAACATCTGCCTCGCAGGGTGGATTGAGGTACGAAACCCACGATGGCTGTGCAGTCGTTTCTAGTTTGCTCAATACAGCCAGAACTTACTTCTTGCGACGAAACTCCGCTTCGAAATCGGTGACAACCTGTTGAAGTGCCATCGCCCAGGTGTTCGAATCTACGAGCTGATTGAGTGCCGGTGCTGGCGACTCTCCTTCGGGACCCGCTGATCTTGCATTGAGGAAGTTAATCACTTCAAGCGCATCGGCAGGCGTAATGGAATTGCTTCCGTTAACATCAAAATCGGGATCGCCTAGGCTGCTAAATGGACGTGGTGTTGCGAGAACCTTCGACTGTTGGTTCGAATTCAACAAGTTGATTATTAATAGAACGTCCGACGACGTAATTCGACCATCGCGATTCACGTCTAAGTGATTGACTGGATTTTGCCATGGCAAAGCAGCCACAACATGGACCGCAGCAGAAATAACCGACTGACTGTTCGGATCTGACAGGTCAGCCACAACAACACTTACGTCCAATTGCTGGCCTACCTGCGATGCGTCTATCATCTGATTGGGCTTAAGAGCTAGTCGTCCCTGTCGAATCTCAAACCGAGGATCCGCCGTAGTGAATTGGTAGCCACTGGCTGATGGGTCCTGATCGATCACCTGGAATGCCGTTGTGACTGGCGTTCCCAACCGATTGGGATAGATTTGCAAAGCACCTAGTCCAGACGGTTTGTCGTTGAGGTTAGTGATACGTAACACGACATCACCCGTTACCGAATTACCACCATTCAAGTCCTCATGCGCCGTGATCGTGGCTACAAATTGCTTTTGAGTCTCGAAATCAAACTGATGGTTTGCAGTTAGAAACAGTTCACCAGTGCTTTGATCAATTGTGATCCAATCCGTCGCCCCATGATCCAATTCGATCGAATCAAAGACAATTGGATTTCCATCTAGGTCGCTGATGTTGATCTTGCCAACACGAGTTCCTGCTGGGAGATTCTCAACAAAGGAAACGCTTTGATTGGTCGCAAACTCTGGAGCAAAGAAATTCGCTGGTACTACATCGACCGTGATTTGTGCAGTGGTACTAAAGCTCGGAGTGCCATCGTCATAGGCTTCGACAAACACTTTGTACTGGGTGTTTGGAATTAACGTCACATTCTCTGCCAATCGAAACTCGCCAGTCTGCGAATCAATAGCGAAGCTGGACACATCACCACTTCGCAGTCTGAAATGCACAGTCTGCTCAGTATCCGCATCGATCGCAGAAAACTGGTCAATGATTGAGCCGCCTAAGGTCGCGGTGTCGATCGTATAGGTAGTCGGGTTGAGTTGTGGATAGCTCTCGTTAACATCGAGCGTATGGATGACAACATCCAAAGTAGAACCAAGTGGAGGCGTACCGGCATCTAACGCAGTGAAGGTTACTGGGATATCACGATCCGTCAGACTCTCAAAATTCAATTCTGTGTTCACGATAATCTGGCCATCGCGAACGAAAAATCGTGGGTCAGAAGATTTCCAAGCAAAGAAATCACCATCTGGGTCAATACCGAACAATTTTCCTACTGGGACACCGCTTCGTCCCTCTTCGATCGACCCGCCAGTCATGCGTAATTGTTCGGGAGCGTCATTAACGTTTTGAACGGTGATCGTTACTTGAATGTGTGCCAAGTTCTCACCGTCGCTGGCTGTCAGTTGCAAGTAGAGCGTGCCAACGTTCTGATTCCCTGGAGTTCCAGTCAATTGAAGCGTGTTCGAATCGACGTGAAGCCATTCAGATAGAACTCCCCCGACATCGCTGAAGGAGTAGGTTAACGTTGAGTCGATATCGAAAAAGAGATTGTTCGGTAAGGTCTGGTCAATGGGCTGGCCTTGAAGCGCTAGGATGGTGAATGACTGTTGCACTGCAACTGGTGGGTCATTGACGGGAGTTACGTTGATACGGATGTTTCCACTAGCTTGTGAAATTGCGCCCGTTGGTGTGGTAGCAGTAACGTCTAGAAAAACGGGAGTGCTATTGGTTGAGAAAGTCCCTGGATACGTTTCGTCGATAGCCACGTACCGCAGAGGAGTCACAGGACCGCTAAAGTCTAACGCAGGCAAAAATCGTAATCTGCCTTGTCGGGAAATTGCCAGTCCATTGGTTGGTTGAATTGCTGGCACGTCCTGCCATTGACCAATGTTGGTTGCCGCGTACTGCCACTTTCCTTCGGAGGCAGGAGTCGCATTTTCAACCAACACAATTCCGGATACAGAGGCGTTGGCATCGGGATCAAAGACCGAAGTTGTTGTAAAGTTGCCGATCGTTGTGCCACTAACAAATACAGTATCTTCTAAAACTGAAGGCAAGACTGCCGCGTTAGAGACTGGGGCATCGTTCGTCGCAGAAACGCTAATGACCATTTGTCCTGTACCAACCGATCCGTTGACTCCATTGTCCAAGATTACGAGCAGACTACGATCGAGCGTTGATGGAGCCTGAGATGTCGAAGTGTAAGACACTGCGCGAATCAACTCCTGCACCGCATTCAGTGTTGCATTCGAATTCAGCAGCATCGATTCGCTGGAACTGGTGTTCGAGGTTATCTGTCCAATGGAAGTACCTTGGTAAAAGAGGTTGTTTCCTTGAACGCTAATTTCGTTGGTGTCTGCAACTCCCAGTAGATCTCCTGAGTCGGCATTGGCGACAACCTGGATAGTAAGAGTAGTCTGATTGAATTTAGTCACGCTGGCAGATATTGTGGCCGAAGGCGAAACCACAATTGGTGCGCTGTCTTCGACGTACGACGCGCTGGGGTCCATCGCGATGATAATGGCATCGTCAATGTTACCGATTGTTCGCGAAGCGATTCCGTTAGCAATGATGTTTAGCTTGATTGGTCCGGGTCCCATATTGTTGGGAAGGATAAAATCCGTCGAAACGATCTTGGTTCCAGTAGCGACGGCGGCAGTCCAATTGAGCGTCCGCGCGTAAGTCACAACTCCATTGGCATCGGTTAACTTTGCGATGGGATAGTTGGTGGACATTTCCGCATCTTCGCCATAGGTAGCTCCTTCCCAAAGTCCATTGAGCTGCATTCCTTTGACGGTGTAGACATTGCCCGAGTGCGAGATATCAGTCACCACAGGTGCCCAACTAGGATCAGGGCCACTGTCTGCAGTCAACTCCCAAAGCTGATTCGAACCAGTTGTCATCAGCATGTTGCCGTTGGGTAGGATCAACATGCGGCTAATATAAGCTGATTGATTCAACTGCGCCGACAACTGCGAAGGCGTTACTTCGGTCCAGCTATTGGAAAATGGGTTATAGTCAAAAAGTCTCGTCGGCGCATTAAAGAGCGGTCTATCGACAGCATAGATGAAGTGGCCGTTGGGTAACATTGCTCCCGGGGAATCATCTGCGCCTAAGCCCGCTGGCAAGGGTGGTCCCGCGGTCCAAGAATTTGATTTAGGATCGTAAATCGCCGACTGTTCGTTGGCTCCAGTCTGGAAATACCGACCATCGGGCAGCAATGTTCCAGGGCCCATTTCAAAACCATACTGAGATCCAGTCAAGGTTACTGGTATTGTGCCTGCATCAACCCATTGACCGGAATCGGGCATGTAACGTTGAGCGCGATTGGGAACGAAAACGTCGGCTGAAATGATGCTGCCGTCAGGCAACAATGCCCAAGTTTCTTCGTTGCTACGATCACCGTGTATCTTGTTACCAGTTTTAATCCAGGTGTCGTTGGAAGGATCGTAGAGAAATGTATCTGTGGAACTCAGATCGCCAGCTAAGATTAGTCCACTGCTGAGCAAGTTGGTTTGACCATCGCCAAATGCCGACTTAGGGAAGCTCTTCACAGTAGACCAAGTGTTGCTGATCGTGTCATAGATTTCACCACTATTGACCCAAGTCGCCGCGCCGTTGGCGCCGGAGTATTCGCCTCCCAAAACATACACGCGACCATCGGGCAATACGTTTGATCCGAAGTACAAACGTTCAAGCGACATCGAAGCAAGTGACGACCATGTGCCATTGTGGTAGTTGCCCGTGCTATCGGGAGTCAGCTTATACCAATCCTTGGAGACTCCTCCTCCCTGCGCCATCACCGTTCCATCGGTCAGGAGCATCATCGTTCCGATTCCATCAGGAGCATTGTTAGTGAGCTTCGTCCAAACGCCAGCCAACAACTCGCGATTCTCAAGCTGTTCTGTGGTAAGTCGTCGTTGCGAACGACAAACATGCCTTGTGATCTTTCGATTTTTACAAAGGAATGAAAACAACTTTGAAAATGAGCTGCGCTTCATAGCTAAGAACCCGAGTTAAAAAAGACTGAACACTATCTGAATTAATTGTCGCTAGAATCAGAATCAAAACGACAAATGGAATCCACCGACAAATGCACTTTAAAGAGTGTGCTGGCCGGATTATACAGTATTCAATCGCAGGCAACTAAGATGCAAGGGTTTCCATTGCAAGCTGCGGTTCTTCTTGGATTGGCAATGAGAAGATGTCTACCAATCAACTAATGTTCGCCTAGTGTTTAGCTAGATTCCAGAGCCTTCGATAAAGGTGTCCATACGACTTTGGGCCTGTGAAACACGCGAATGTGGTGGAACATCTCGAGTGACGCAAACATTTCCACCGATGATTGAACCCCGGCCAATCGTAACCCGTCCGAGGATTGTAGCATCCGGGTCGATTGTTACATCGTCTTCCACAATCGGATGACGTGGTACGTCGTAGGTACGTGAGTCACCATTCGCGACTTTAAAGTCGCTTCGGGAAGGTTCTCCAAGTGTCACGCCATGATGCACGCGAACATTGCTACCGATAATACTGGTCTCGCCAATGACAACACCTGTTCCGTGATCGATAAAGAAGGATCTTCCAATTTGTGCGCCTGGGTGAATATCGATTCCAGTTTTTGAATGCGCCAGTTCGGAGATCATACGGGCAACAAGTGGTAGATCATGTTTGTAAACGACATGCGCGATTCGATGGCCTGGGTAGCAAGCTAATACTTCGTCTTGACTTCGCGCTGCAGGATCAGCAATGTAGGCAGCGCGAATATCTGAGTCCAACAATTGTCGTATCGTGGGTAGTTGTTGAATGATCGACTTGACTCGATCAGCAGCCAGAAGCAACACATCGTTTCGATGAACTTTCGTTTCTGCGGCATACTCAAGCTCGATGGCCACCTGAGCCGTCAGAGATCGGCAACTGGCATCCAACGCCTGACCTACGAAAAAGTCGACGCTCTCTCGTTGCAACTGTCTCGAACTCAAGCGATGTGGGAACAGCGCGGACGCTAAGACTGCTAATGTCTCCGATAACACTCGTTTTGACGGCAGAGCAACGGGACGGTTGAGGCGATGTCGAACGTGAAGCGATTCATCGCGGAGCACTCGTAGCGTTTCAACGACCGAATCGATTTCCCAGTCAAACTCGTCGCTACGAACGCTCGATTTCGTGTCCTTGAGATTTCCGATTGCCATAATCACTTAGCTTCCTGAGTCTGAGATTCCATTGAGCTGCGCTGTTGAGCAGTGAAGTAGTCGCGCCAAGGTGCTTCGCAAACAACGACGCCTGATTCGGAGTGGGATTCGCCAGAATTCCAGTATTGGACTTCCTGGAGAACGGGATGGCCTAAGGTTTTTACCTTCGTGCCCCGGTGTTAGCCTTAACTCCATCGCGATATTCACGAGCAGTGACATGCCGCCCATAATTTGGAGGGATCAACCTGTGAAATATCACAGGCAGTGGGTTCGAATGAACGACAACCTCTTTGCCTTGGAGATTGGCGACATATTGGTCTGCCCAGGCCGTTTGACCTGCAAAAAGGAAGAGAAAAACAGTGATCAGGGCTGGTGCAGTGAGTATTCGACGCATGGAAGCTCCTAGAATTGGGTAGGTGATACATCCCAACCTATGCACGGCCTGTGCCAATACCGAACACTTGCTAATCCAAACTGCTGAAAATGGACTTCTGAGTCTTTGAGTCGTTGTTGCCCGAGCCGCGTTTTCTCAATTTCTAACCGACGAAACCTTCCGGAAGACCCGTGCGAACAATCTGAGAGAATATGACCCATCAACCTTACTTCACTCACCCGCAACGCTTCCCGGGAAATGTTGAAGGCCCGTTTTATACGACGGGGACTATAGTGTGCGGCGACTCGCGATATGTCGGGATCGCATCAGACTGCCTCCAGTGCTTAACGCCGGAACATGAAGCTCCCGATCTACTGGCTCCGATTAACAAAAGCAACCTTAACACCCACTTCGTCAAACAGCCTTGCAATGCTGACGAGGTCCAACGTGCTTGTAACGCCCTGCGCGTATGCTGCGTTTATGCGTTGCGTTATGGAGGACGCGATTTGGATGTCATCCGTCAACTTGAGAATTCGCCGCTTTTCTGCGATTACATCCTGGATGAGCAAGGCGAGTTAATCTTGACTGTCGGCCCAGATGGCCAGCTATTGCCATTCGCGCAGGCGATCGCTAACGCATGGCGGTTTCGTTCCTGAGTTCATTGGCGTCTAGATGTAGCGCCTGTGCAGAAGACGCTTGTTAGTATTCATCGCACAAAGCGTGTGATCGTCGCAGTGGTGCAAGCTGAGTTGCGGTTGTCTGTCCTCGTAACACGCCGAACCGTCAACAGTAGGTTCGAAACGAGCGATTCACTTTGCGTCGCGTTGCTTCCTCGATCGTGAAGCCACGAGCCCACCACCAAAAGCAAGAATGAAAGCCAATACCAAATCTAAAAAGCGTCTTAGAACTTCGTATCTTTCGTTTTGATCAACAATCGACTCAGGCGTCGTCGGAAGTGACAGGAAGAGAATCCTTGCCAGGTGTCGAGTCAAAGAATGGTAGTCTGAGATTGAAATGCAACAACACAGGCCGAAACAAAGAATGGCGACAACCAGAAATCCCAACCAAAAACGATCGCTACCTTGCGTCATGCTTACCGATCTTGCCGCGCCGTAAGCCACCAAGATGAAGAACACTCCAAAAAGAACTCCGCTAGGTACGCTGGATTGATACAACGGAAGCTGTAGAGTCGCCAGAATGCCAGCCATGATAAGCGCGCAGACTGTCACAATTCCGAGGATCGCTTTGACTGATAACGTCATTCATTCACCTATGGGGCGACCAATAGAACACACTCATCTTAATCACATCTCGCTCGTTCGACGCAACAGGTTGAGATTGGCCGTTTTTATCAAATGGGTTCCGTGACCACAACATTGTTGCCCATTCCCCAGAGCTAGCTAGTGACGCGTTCCAACTTGGTGCTCATGACGACAACAGGGTGAAGCAGAAGGACCGAGTAGCGACGATACGATGATTGCACTGTTTTGGGAGTTGAACCTCGATCAGCGCCTCAGCTATTTGGATTGCTTGAAGAATACAACGAATAGCTGAAATATGGTGGGTACCTACCGTGTCAAGGCATACTGTGACCCCATCGATCGACCATTGGCCAGTCCGGTAAACACTTTGGATTCGTTATTTTCCCACACCATCACTACTTCTTGAGTCTGAAGATAGCTTCGGCGGTGATATCCTCGGGCTGGCAACCTTCGCAACAGGGCGATATCAGGAGGAGCTACCCCGCACCTCGTGTTGCATCAATGCCCATAAAAGGTCTTTGATCCAGCTACGTTAGTTCGGATTGGAACCTGAACTGGTGTAGCATTGGTACAGGTTTTGAACTGTACCAACGCTTTTCCCAGTGGTTCAGCGTGTAAAGATAGGCCGGGCAGGAATCCAACCCAGTTTGTCCCCAGCTGTCCCCAGGGCGAAAACGTGGCTATTTCCAGGGTTTTCAATCAGTTGGGTTCAGAAAACTCACTGGGGAAAACCTCTTTTGATCATCAACTTGTCCCCAGCTTGTCCCCACCCAGGGTTCAGTTATCACTTATTGGGGACTGCTACGTCAGTCGAATCCCTGCGACTTCCTTGAGTTTGCTCGGGTTCGATCTTGCGTTATG
>CAUJKA010000185.1 GCA_963204965.1 Planctomycetota bacterium
AGGCAAGGCGTTTGACCGCCTCCTGGTACTTGATCAGACTGGGCCAATTGTCATTGATCCCATAGTACTGATAGTGTCCGCGTAGTTTGCTGCCCAGTGTCTTCCAGACCTCAGCGATCGGTTGCGTCAGATTGTGTCGCAACCAGAGCTTGAGCTCAGTGAACTGGACCGTGGATATTGTGACAAGATAATATCCGCAGTCGGACCTTGGATATTATGCATACCTAACTAGAGGTGTACAATGGCAGCAAAGCGATCTAACTTCACTGGGTTTTCTTTGCACACGAAAGTCGCTTGCCTTTCCTCGAGCTGAGTGGTGTGTATCTAGTCCAATCATGCATAACTCGCTGTAAGTGGTAGTCGGAGCTTGCTACGGGCGTCCCGGCGGGTTCTCCAACGGGTGGTGAATTCCCTTCGGTGGGAATACGATCTGGCCCAGTTCGTCAGCAACCCTCCGGTGGTCGAATTCGATCAAGAAAATAGCCCGAATTTGCAGCAATGCCGCCTAAGCAGCGAGCTTTGTGATCCGCAGATGTCGATCATGGTGAGCCGTGGCGACAAGTAATCCATCTGTCGACAAGTCCATGTCTCGCGCGAGTGATGGCAGTTGGAATTTATGTGCAGTCAAATCCTGTTCAGCATTCCAAAACAGAAGAAAGCCTCCGGTACTCCCACCGCTGACACCACACAACGTACCATCGGATAGATAGCGAACTCGCCAAAGTCCTCCGCCAGGAATGCCTTCGGCAGTATGACTTCGTAACAGCTTTTGATCGCCTGTTGAAAATCGAAGCGCTAAAGGTTCATGAACCGCTCCGAGTGGATTACTCGACTTGTGCAATCCTCCCGCAGCAATCTGGTTGCCGTCCGTAGTCACCGCCAGCGCACGAACTCCACCAAAGTTAACACGCTGCCCATCGTTGAACGAATGCAGACTAGCCGCGTCAAACTTAGCAATCGGCTCGACACCATCTATATCCCAAAGGTAGATGACGCCCTTGAGGTCTCCGGAAAGGAATCGGCGGCTATCTGGCAGGAATTGAACGCTGTAGACATTCATTTCATGTTTGGCCAGGGTCCGCACGGCCTGGCCATTAACCACGTCCCACAGCTTGACAGTTCGATCATATCCGCCGCTGATTAACCAGCGACCGTCGGGACTGATCGACAAACACCTAGCATTCCCACTGTGTCCATCAATCGTTCGTAAGATGGCGGGGACCTCAGCCTTTAAGTCCCACCAAACGATTCGACCATCGCCGCCACCACTAATTGCCAAGTTGCCTTCTGGGTGAACGGCAAGTGCTTGAACCCAACTGTCATGAACCGCGGGCAAAGCCGTCACCTTACCGTCAGCCATCGAGAATCGCTGGAGAAGATTGTTCTCGGCCGAAGTAATGACGAACTGCCCCTTAGGATCAAATCGACAAGCCAGCAATGGCCGTTCGTAAGCCCACTGATGAACCACATGAGACTTGGTGATATCGAGCATTTTCAAAACCTTCTCAACAACGCTATCAACGGTTGCATCAGCAGCGACATTACACTTTGAACATCAGGAAATTATGCGAGGACTTTCCAAATGGGCTCGCACGATGGGTCAGCAATAGGAACCTCTCGGCCATCCAATACAAAGTTGTCGGTCGACTCAACGCCAACGGCCTGCAAGTAGGTATGGAATAGCTGTCCATGGTCCACCTTTCCATCAACAACTTCAGTGCCTTTGTCGTTGGTCGCGCCATAGACGGCCCCGCGAGCAACTTTACTGCCAGCCATCACAACACTCCATGCTTTGGACCAATGATCGCGGCCCATGTAGAGGTTGATGTTTGGCGTACGTCCAAACTCGCTCATCACAACGACCAGTGTGTCATCCAGAAGTCCCAGCGTTGCCAAATCCGAAATCAGGGTGGCAAAGGGAGCATCGAACTGCGGTACAAGTTCTTGGTGGAAGTCAAAATTTTCGTTGTGCGTGTCGTAGTTCGAGTGCATCACTTGCACGAACGGAACATCGTTTTGCAAGAGTCGTCGAGCCAACAAACAGTGGCGTCCGAAATCTGTGCGGCCATAACGATCCTTGTCTGAATCCGATTCTTTCTCAACGTCAAAGACATCGCGCTTCTGCATCAATTGCTCGGCTGAATCGTAGCTATTGAGAAACGCATCGGTCATTGCCGAAGGATGTCGAGCAGCGAAGGATTGGTCCGCCGACTTGCGGAACGACTGGCGTCTCGACTCACTCTTTTCATCAATTCCATCAGGCAATAAGGTGTGCTGAGGCGGCTTACCATTACCCAGAGCAACGCTTGAGAATTTGGGCCCAAGGTAAGCTGCATCATTGCCTCGACCACCTCCTCCCGAGGGAACAATTCGAATGTGCCCCGGCATCGGACTAGACTCAGGCGACAGAGTTTTTGCGGCGACCGCTCCAAGCTCTGGAAAGTTCGCAGCCGGGTTTTGTCGTCGACCGGTGAGCATCATATAGGCACCTTTACCGTGATCATCTTCGCTGGTATTCACACCGCGAAGCAAACAAAGGTGGTGCATTTGCTGCGCGGTCTTGGGCAAAAGCTCGCTGATGTGAATTCCGGGAACGCTTGTTGGAATCGCTCGAAACGGACCTCCAGTCTCAGTGCCTGGCTTGGGATCCCATGTCTCAAGCTGGCTCAATCCACCATGCATGTTGAAGAGTAGAATCTTCTTTTGCTTTTTGGCCATCGTCGCTGCTGCGGCGCCATGCGTCAGCAGATTCAGTCCACCAAAGAGAGCTGCGCCACCACAAGCGGCCCCGGCGAGAAATCGTCGCCTAGCCATGGTATGCTCAGCCGAGCCACATGCATAACTTGGTCGCATATTGTTCTCCGAAAACTATTGAATTGGGACTGAACGAATTTGAAAAAGGACACTCAGCCGAAACTACTTACCATCAAGGCAAGAAGCGAAACTCAGCACTTGCCATCAGACTCCACGACATTTCCTGAACCAAACGAGCACGTTGATCAGGTTGTTGCTCAAGGTATTTTGTTACGGCCTCGATCTCGCTACCTATAGGCTCTCGACACAAGATTCCTCGATAGAGAATTTTGGCTGCATCCGCCGCATTCGCAGTGGCAATTACGCGAGCCGATGTGTTGTCGTTGGAGGGCGATGCCCAAGCGAAGATCGCACCACCATTGTTCGCATACAATGCTTGGTCTGGAGTCGCAAAGAAATCGGACTGTGGTTGCCCCGGGCCAGCCCCATACAACGTCACGAAGTGATTGATGTTTCCTTGGAGTTCTGCGCGTGCCTTACGCACAGCCTCTGTTCGTCTTGCAAGTTGGAATTGCGCGTCGGCTTGTTGCTCCGCCGTTGCCGGGGCTGCTTTCTCTAGTTCTGCCAAATGCTTGTCGACGTAATTCTTGTAGACTTGATTGACCGTTAAGAATGACCAACCAATCTGCTCAGGAGTCAGCGCCCGTAATTGCGAAGCGACAAAACGATTGCCCAGCAACTGAGCAATTGACGTTGCTGCCGCAGCCCTATCCTGGCGGGCTGAAGCGATATCCATCTCACACTTGCTTTGAAGCTGCGCGCTGTCCGCAATCAACTTTTCGATCGAAGTAGCTTGTTCTTGCAGCTTTGCAATCACCTGCTTATGTTGATTGAGTTCGTTTTGTCGTTGAGTCGTCGATGCTTCCACCTTCGCAAGCTCTTGCGTTGAGCCCGCTAATTGTTGCTGCAATGCAACCAGTGAAACATCCAATTGCTCAATTGCCACCCCAATTTTCTGTGGCTCACCAACCAGCTCTACTGATGCCGTTAGCGCATCTTTGGCAGTGACCAAGCGACTGACTTTTGTTGAAAGTTCTTCAACCGCCTTCTTGTTAACGCTCAGTTGACCAACCATCGTTTCGGCGGCCACGATGAACTCGGGCAACTTCTGGTCCGCAGTTTGCTTCGACGCCATGACTGCGGCCAAATTAGTCTTTTGAACGGTGACTTCGTTGTTCGCTTGTTGAACCTGCTGCGCGAGCTGTGTAAGGCGACTGTCGACTTCATTCCAAGTCGCGTACTTTTTGAGTTGGTGAAGCGTCAGTTCAGTGTTTGCTGAGGCCATTACATCTGCGTCCGCTTGTGAACGCAGTTGTTGAGCTATACGAGACGCGTCCTGATAGCGTTGGTTAACTTGAGTGGCTGAGTTCTGAGCGGCTAAGAGTGCTTCCTTCGATTTTGCGCTCGCCTCTTGTGCGGTTGTTGCCACGGCGGATTTGTCCGTGAACGCCTTTTGAAGCGGCTCAGTGGCCGTCTTTGCCGCTGCAGTTCGTGTCTTCAGAAGCTCAACGGCAGCAGTTAATTCAGCATCTTGACCAACGGCTGCCAGAGCTGACGCGCTGGCATCGGTGGCAGCTTGAAGCTTGGCGACTTTGTCATTGGCGGCGTTTACGGCTTGCTCAGCGGCAGCCTTTTCAGCATTGGCTTTTTTCAGGGCCTCAAGGGTCTGCGAGTAGGCGGCTCGACAAGTATCGACGTTTGCGAAGGCCGTCAATCGCTCAGCTTGCAATGCTGCATTGTCGCTTAGGCCCTTTTGAAATGCCTCATACGAAGCATTCTTTTTGTCGCGCAGTTGTGCCGATGCTTGTTCCGTTTGTGCAATCCGCTCAGCTACTTTTTCCGCTGCTGTGTTTATCCATGCAATCGAAGCGGGATTCGCATCAGCTTCGACACTGATCTGCCCGCGCTGAAACGATTTGCTCCGAACCAAGTCGCGCACAAAGGTCCTGAGGTCGAATTGACTGGCAACTAACTGCTGCGTCAAACCTGTTAGCAGCTCTTCGCTTAATGGAGGATTGTCGGCATGAAAAAGATCCACAGGCTCAACGACGCCTCGACCAAACACTTGAGCCCAAAGACGGTTTGCAATGTTGCGATTGAAGGAATCGACAGTCCCGGATCGAATCGCCGACGCTAATTGTTCGCGCCGACTGTGAAGTGGCTTAGCTGGTTTACCCGCTTCTGCAGGATGGTAGTCTTCACCAGGAATCATCCACGGTTGTGCTAGCTCCTCGCCGCCAAATAGATGAGGCAGGACGCGGTGCATTGTTCCTTTACGAAAGACGCTTTCAAATGGCGAGTCACTGGCCGACTTCTCGCCGATCATCTGTACCTTTTTGTCCCCGTCAGCGACCTCGGTCATGAATACACCGGCCACAAAGCCAAACAGTCCGTGATAGTCGGTTTGCAAATAGGAATCGATCGTGGGATGGTTGTGACACTGCGAGCATTGAATGTCGCGACCAAAGTAGATTCGAGCAACGTCCTTGGTGATCAAATGCGGATCACCGGTTCGATCCAGCAAGAATCGAGAGCTGGGTCGATTGTCTCCAGGGGCCCCATCAGCGACTAATAGGTCGGCCATGAGTTGGTTGACTGGCCGCTTCGACGCCAGTTGTGCTCGTAGCCACGCAGCCCATTGATCTTGGGGAATGTGCGTGTTGGCCCGTCTTTCCATTAGCATGACGTCAAGCTTCTCAGCCCAGTGCTCAATGAACTCGGGCCGAGCCATCAGCTCATCAACCTTCTTGACGTACTTATCGGTAGTCGAATCAGCAAGGTAAGCATCCACTTCGCCAATGATTGGCGGTTGCCCGATCAAGCAAAGGTACAGCTTTCTAAGCAGCACCGATTCTTGCTCGTAGAACTCAGGCACTCCTGGCGTCGCGGCCGTAACCAAAGCGTCGATGCGAGCCGGAAAATCAGCGGATGCGTCGGGTGTTTGTGCAATGGCCTGAATGGAAATGGCCTGAGCGCAAATTGCCAGCAGTAGACCAAGCACAGTCCAACGTGTAGCACGGGCAAGCTCCATCATGGGAGTCTCCGTGAATTGTTAGGTGGGATGAAGGGGTGGGAGGTTGGTCAAGCAAACGTCGTGTTGGCCGACTCGGTTCAAGTCACTTTGGAGTAACTCTTCGCTGGTCGCTTAGTTTTGGGGTGGGAGCGACCCGCTCATGCGATGCTAATGTATTTCGAAGCCTCGCTAACGTAAAGTTTGCCCGCAATCCTGCTTCAAAGCAACTGCGAGTTTAACAATTTTGCAAGGTAATAGGGAGATTTAGTTCGACTTGATCGGTTCTGCGAGGATTTTTCACTTTACCCCTCACCCCCCAACCCCCTCTCCCCGAAGCGGGGCGAGGGGGAGTAAGAACCATGCGGCTGATTGCACGGCGTTGCGAAGAAACGCCAACTGACTATTGCCACCTCGGTTTTTCCGACGCGGAGCTCTTTTGCGAAGGACGCTGAGAAACGATCAACTGAGAAATACTGCTCGATTTGGGTGGCGCAAAGAACTCAATGGATAAAGTGCTCTCGTTCGATGGATGAAGGATCGTGGCTAAGGCTGCACTCTTGACGACGCCCAATGAGTCGAAGGAACTTGATCCTAGCAACCCAACGACGGCATCCATAATTAGCTGATTGGTAGGAGTGCAGGGCAGGGTGGTTGAGAGTTTACCGCTGAGCGTCGGTCGAAGTGCCAAGCGAATGCTCTCAAGATGCAGTAGTCGGGTATCGACGAGACAATTGCTTCCAAGTCCGCGCGAGCCATCGCGCATCTGCTGAGTCCAAAAAGAGTCAAAGCAGATTGAATCTGCCGAGTCTAATGCGTCTAGGCAACTCAGAATGCTGTCTGTGAAGCTTTCCATCTCACGACGAATTCGATTGAGCCGCACGGAATGCTCGACCGAAAGCCCCTCGCCGAAGACCAATAGATGTAGACAGCGATGGCGAGCCTCGACATGACTGGCTAAAGTGCTGTTTGCCAGAGTAGAAAAATCTGCATCGACGGAATGTTCAGCCAGTAATCTCGCGTGATGAGCGATACAACGCGTGAGCGGTTCGGAAATAAGAATGTCTTCCATGATTGGGACAATTCGCAGCCAGCTTTGCCGGCGATGCGTCACCCCCAGCCGCTGAATATCTTGGCGGTGAGCTGCGAGACGGCCGCTCCAAAACTCATGACGATACTTAGATTGAAGCCAAAATTGCTGCTGGGCTTCACGCGGCGGAACGATGCGATGAGCAAGCATCGCAGGTGAATAGCGAGCCACGAAAGTTGCAAGTTCAGCAAGGTCGATTGCGTGCATGCGAGATCCTTGATTCTCTTCGACGGGCCAAGAAATCACTCGGCTTTTGCAACGTTTCGACTTTGTGCCAATGTTGTTCAACATTGGCTTCGAACCGTCATTCGAAGTAGGGCAGGGGAGCGTGATGGAGCCGTTGGAACCTGCATTTGCAGTCTCCGGGCCAAATCTCTGACGCATGGACCTGTGCTCGCTGTAAAGCATTAGTTTGTTAGCACTTACGCTAAAGAGTAGTACGTTGTCTAGCACAAAGATATGTTGCTCAAAATCAACTCGCGATGAGCGAGTGTTGCCTTTTTGCAACGTGTAGCGCTAGTCAGGTCCAGCCAGACGAAAGACAATGAGAGGCAACGAAAGGGCGTCCCGCTAGTTACCCACAAGTTTGTTTGGACAGAAGGCGCTAGCGAGTGCCTTTTGATGTTGCGCAGTTTGGTTTTAGGGCCGAAGGCCTGTCCGGTTTACCTAGCCCAGCCTGCAGGGCTGGGTACTTAATTCGCGTGAAAATCAAAGGGCCAACGGCCCTTACTGGGCTCTTGCTCCATCACCCAGCCCGATGGGCTGGGCTATGTAAATTGCTGGACCTTCGGCCCGAAATCCCAGAAAGAGTGCATCAAAACGTGCCTGCGGTTCAAACTGGCCTAGCGCCTTCGCGTGTGTTCCTTCCCTTTACTCTTGGGTCGGAGAACCATTCAACAATTTTGCATTGTTAACATGTCGGTTTTGATCCCGACTGGTTTTCTTAGCAAGGTTCTTCTCAAAGGCGGCGGTGAGATCGACTCCGGTCTGGTTGGCTAGGCAGATCAGCACGAAAAGCACGTCGGCCATTTCGTCGGCGAGATCACATTTCGACTCTTCTCCCTCCTTGAAGCTCTGCTCTCCGAACTTGCGGGAGATGATTCTGGCGAGCTCGCCAACTTCTTCGACCAACTGAGCCAGATTGGTTAGCTCGTTAAAGTATCGGACACCAATCGAGTTGATCCAATGGTCAACGCGTTGCTGCGCTTCTTGTATTGAAACGGGGGGAACGACTGATGAGTGGGGTACAGATGCGGAAAAGTCTGTCATCACAGTATCTCTATAGCCAGGTAAAGCTGCGGCGTATTCTGGGGGTAAAACTCGATACAATCGTCTCGCACATCATTCTCGATGCAAGAGCTGAAATCGTTATCCAGTGAAATTCTCTGCCGCATGACATCTCTCGGTCACAAATTTCTCGCTAAATGACTCGCTGTGCTCCCGCTGCCGGCGCACGGCAGATTTTGGGTGGCATAGTTCGACACGCTTTGTGTCATCTACAATTCGTTGCCCCAATATTCGCCCATTTGCCCCATAACACATTGCCCATTTGCCCCAACAACTGCCTTTAGATAGCTTGAGGTTATCGCCTTGAGCATTTGGTTGTCGGACCTCGCAGGTGCAAAAAATGGGTTCTTCCGATTGGCTGCCAATCCAGGTATCGCAGCTAGAATTGGGGCTTCCGCTCCGTTACGACATCTTTACCGAAGCTGGTGATCCGTTGGCCACAGCGGGTGACGAGTTCACTCAGTCGCTCAAGCTGGCTTGGGATAATCTCGGCATTTCGCGCGTCTGCATCCGAACAGCGCCAACTGTAGAAGATGCAACTCTTCTGAAACCCTACGATCCAGCCTTGATCAAGAGGCTGGAAGAGAACATGCAGCTTGCAAGTGACATCGTGCGAGAAATGGCTGCGCGACGCAACGATAAGCAAGTCTTCACCAGCATGGAGTTTCAAGAGCTGTCGCGGAGCATGATGGAGGATGTGCAGGACGATAGCGCCGCAGCATTGTTGTCTCTATTCAACTCCAATCGCGCCGAACAAACCGAAAACGATCATCTGCTCGCCGACCGGAGTTCGCAGATGTCTTTGTTAAGCATGGTGATCGCGAGCGAGATGGGCTGGAATGAAACTGAATGTCAGATCGCGGGCACCGCAGCCGTCTTGCACGATATCTCCTTGATGGGATTCAAGATCGATGCCGACCCAGATGACCAGCAAGAATTTTACCGACAACATCCGTTGAAAAGTGCATACATTGTCGATGCAATCGTTGGAATGAACCCAAAGGTTTCGATGGCCATCGCACAAGCCCACGAAGCACCTGCAGGCGATGGATTTCCTCGAGGTCTCCACCACAACCGAATCATGCCCGCGGCTCGGATAATCAACTTGGCCGATACCTATTTGACTTTGACTTCACCGCGACAACCGGCCGGCTTTCCCCAAGCCAGGAACTTCCATCCGTCCGACGCCATCGGCTACATAATGTATCACGCTGCGTTAGGCCAGTTTGAAGTCGATGCAGTTCGCGCCTTGGTCCGTTCTACGTCGCTCTATCCGATTGGCTCAAGCGTGCGGCTCAGTGATGATTCAACCGGCGTCGTCTTCCGAAGCACCCGGATCGCCCCATCCAAGCCCATCGTACGCTTGGACTCGACACAGAAACTAATCGACCTTCGTCATACAGCGCTATCCATCACCGGCGCCAATCGCGGCGAGACCGGCGAATACAACCCGATGCAACGAACGCAGTTAAGTGAAGTAATGTGGGGTTAGTAGCAGGCACATTCCATGTGCCGTCCGCTTCTTTCTCTTCAGCCTGATGACGCACCAACCTTCTTCAACCACTAATCAGCACTAATTGCCACTGATCATTTGTGTCAATCAGTGAAGATCAGTGGTATCCTGTTCTTCCCCCTTCATTGCCATAACCTCAAGGGCCTCTTGTGCTTTCGTTGATAATCGCTCACTTACGTAATGACTTAATCGCACGCTGGGCGTACGGTCGGAAATATCACAAACCGGTAGTATTTGAATGCAATTTTTTGTTTTGTCCCAAGAAATCGCAAAAAGGTGCGAAAAGAGCCTGCGTCCTTGTAAGACATCTTTGACGAGACTGAGCCATCAAATGAAACCACTGCTAGTAGTTGTGTTGGTCCTACTATCCCAGAGCCATACTGCAGTTGCGGCACCCCAACCAGAGGTGCCGACAGTAGCGCAGTGTAAAGATGTGCTTGAATCCGCGATTCCGACGATTGTGCAATTGAATTACCAGGGTCGCGATGGAAAACGACATTGCTATGGTTGTGGAGTTATTGTTTCGCCAGAGGGGCATGTGGTTGCGAGTGGCATGATTGGGACGGTCCTGGATAATGTTCGACTCAACCTGCGCTTGTCGGATGGGCGCCAGGTCATTGGTGAGGCGCTCGGATGGTCAAATGAATTCCACGTCGGGATGTTTAAGATCACCGAACCTGGGGAGTGGCCATTCGTCAAACTGAGCGAGCAGATTCGAGCCGGAGATGTTTGTTTGTCACTGGGATATTCTATTGAATCCGCGCAAGAATTCACAATTGACCGACCAGAGACGCGACTGAGTGTTGTTGGACGAGTACACAAAGACTCTTGGTTTACAACCCCTCACCATACTCGGCTCACTCCTCATCCGGTGTTCAATTTGGACGGGGAATTGATTGGACTGGCTCGTGGCGACGAGTCTAGCAGCCACGTAGGAGACTTTGTTATGCACCTCAGCGCAAGCGTAATAAAACAGCAATGGAATGAACTTGCAAATGAGTTGGATCTTGATCAAAAAAGACTTCTTGATCAGACCAAGCCACTTGTGGAATTGGCGATGCTGCCAGAGAAGATGAGCAACGAAACTTTAGACAAGATCAAGGCTGCATCCGTTCAGATTGGAGAGCTTGGGGAGAAGCCGTCCTTTAGCGGCGTCATCGTGCGTTATGGTTTCATTGTCGCTTGCGCCCACCATCACCGACTACCCGGCACGAAATTCGATGTCGTATTAGCCGATGGCCGATCCATACTTGCTTCTCTCGTTAATACCAATTGGATGACAGACGTCAGCGTGTTGAAAGTAACGAGTAAAGAACTTCCCTGCGTTAACTTTGGCTATTCGGGTCGTCTGTCACCCGAAGATACCGTTGTGACCATCGGTTATCCTCACAGAACCGGACAGAAAGCAATCGTTTTGGAAACAAAGTTAGCCGAAAATCCCAAGGCGATTAATTTCCGCGAACGCTTTGGTGCGGAAATGTATTCGGTCGGTGCGAATGAAGAGATTGCCAAGGGGCTATCGGGAATGTCCGGTGGAGGCGTTTTCGATTCGGCCGGAGACTTGATTGGGATACACAAGGGCCTGGTCAGTGCCGGTGCGGGCTTTCAGCATCGTATTGCGAGAATAGAGTTGTTTCGCAGGAACTGGGAGGATTTAGTGGCGTTCTCAAAGGTCGAGGAAATTGAATCGGACAAGATCGAGAGCATTTCCCTTAGCCTTAACAAATTGATGTCCGAATTGCAGGCGAACGACCCGAAAAACTAACAGAAATTGAATGGGTTGGATGTCGGAAGCTCTTGGAGTTGCGCGGGCGAAGGTGGTTGGGGCAGCGGAAGTTGAGTTGGCGTTTTGAGTATCAGACAACAATTAAGCGGCGCATTGCGAATATCCCCTAAGACTATTGAACGTCGCGCAATCGAACAGCAAACTTTCACTGGCACCACTACTTAGGGCAATTCTCTGCAACTATGAACGCACAAGTTCGATGATGAGCGATGGCGTTGAATTTTACGGTGCGACGAACTGATACTCTTCTGAATTTCCAATCAGCTAGTGCCTAATCACGGTCAACGCTTTTGCCCCCCACGCCGTCATACTCCATTAACTCTTGCACGCCCTAAGGTTCTACCTAGGGGGCACGCTAGTGCGTTTATCGGTTTTATGACGGCCAGAGTCGTCCAGAGGATTGCCCGATGACCACGAGTATTGAACGGATCAAGGTTGACATATCTCAGTTAAGCTTGGGATTACCGTTGCGATATGATCTGCAGACCATGCAGGGCATGCTCCTGGCTGAGGCTGGCACTGAGGTCACCGTAGCTCTAAAGAAGCAATGGGCCTTGGATGGCGTCCGCTTTGCCGAAGCGATTGTTCGACGCGTTGAACATCCAGAAACCTCGGCGAACGACCCAAATACCGCTCCACACGACCCTCTAATGCTCGAACGCTTGGAAGGTACGATCGTCAAAGCGAGCGAGTTTGTCCTTAACTCGGCCATTCGGATTGCGCAAGGGGACGCCGCGGGAGTTGCAGAAGTCAAGTCGTTGGTTCAGGAACTAAAGTCTGAGATCGCCTCGGATGTCGCCACTGTACTCACGGCATTTGCGCGAAGTTTTTGTGTCGATCTTTCCGACAACGACGAACTCTTGGCTCAACGTAGTTCTCAATTGTCGTTGCTGGGTCTGTTGCTCGCTCACCAATTGGATTACACAGACGACGACCAACATTCAACTGCGATGGCGGGACTATTTCACGATATCGTATTGCTTGACTGCGTTCGCAGTGGAGACAGCCGGCTGGCAAAGGCAAACTACGCCAACCATTCGACATTGAGTGCTGCCTTGTTTGACTCGACAGTGGGTAGCAATCCCAAGGTTTCCATTGCAATCTCGCAGGTTCACGAGCAGATTGATGGGACCGGCTTTCCGAAGCAACTGAGACTTGGGCGAATTACTCCGATCTCAAGAATACTCAACGTTGCCGACGCTTATTTGACTTTGACCTCGCAGACTCAACCAGCCTTCTTCCCAGAGGCACGTTCATTCCATCCAGCGGACGCTATCGGATACTTGATGTACCATGCTGCCCGCGGGCGATTCGATCGACGAGTGGTTCGAGCCTTGATCGATATCGCTTCGTTGTACCCAGTTGGCTGTCGAGTCGAATTGAGCGATATGTCGACGGCGGTAGTCATGCGAAGTTCCAACGATAGTCCTAGCAAGCCGATCGTGAGAATTGAGCGCGGAACATCGCCAATTATTGACTTACGACTTTCGCAACTCTCAATTACCCGCCCTACCCTATCCGCGATGGACCATTGTCATCGACTGCGAAAATCGCATATCGCTGAGGTTTATTGGCGTTAGGATATGCATGAGAACATTGGTCGATCAGATTCTTTGGCAGCCAGGATCGACTACAATGCACGAGCTTCGACTTTTGACTATGCTGCACAGATAAAAAATAAGGGAGTGAGGACTTGCCCCTGCCCTCACTCCCCTCCAAGCTCGAAAGGCAAGCGAACTCGCCCAACGAACTTTGTTCCAACAGTGTTGATCTAGCTAAGTGGAATCCTTGAAGGATTGATTCCCCACTGCGCTTCTCATATGTTCTAAAGATCGTCGTTTGGCTACTTATTATCAATAGGTGGATTTCCCCATTTTGAATGCAATTGTTGATGAGCACTCCAAACTCCAAGGCGGTCGATAGCACAACTACTGACGAGAAGCAGAGCGGCGGTGACAAACAAAGCCCCGGCGCATTGCAAGAGATTTGGCTAGCGCTCGCGCAGACACCTGGCATCGGTGTTAGTATCACGGACAGTCAAGGGAAGTTGCTGTTTGTCAACAACACATCGCTAGTCATGTTTTCTGGCGATTCAAATATCGATTATCAGGGCAAGTCAATTTCGGACTTTCATCCACCGCATTTTGTCGAAGAACGTTTGGCTTTAATCCAGCGAGTGCTGAAAGAGAATAAGCCAATTAGCATCGACCACATCTACAACGGTCGAAGAATCTGTTCAACAGTTTGGCCAATTCGCGATCATACACCGCCTTATAACCGCGTTTTGGTTGTCAGCCGGCCTAGTTCAATTGACGCGCTGGATCAATTGATTCCAAGCGACATTGAAACGATCGAGACCTCCTATATCGACCTGGGCCCACTGAGTGTTTTGACGCGTCGCGAACTTGAGGTCGCGGTGCTTTTGGGCCACGGATTGACGGTGCCCAAAGTTGCTGCCACACTGCATAGAAGCCCTAAGACAATTGAGCGACACCGCGAGGCTATCGGAAAGAAACTATCGATGCACAGCCAAGCGGAGCTCGTTCATTTGATCACATGTATGGGGCTTGAGTTGAAACACGTTGAACTTCAAAGATACTGAGCCTACCCAAATGATCCACCACTTCTATCGCCTTCGCTCGTCGGTTCTCGCAATTCTTGCCTTAGTACTTCCCTGCTGCGTCTGCACACAAGCCGTAGCTCAAGAGTGGATTCCACTTTGGTCTAGTGGTGCACCTGAATCGAAGGGAAGTAAAGATCATGATGTACCTGCTCTACTTCCTAAGCTGGCACCCAAAGACAAAGCTACCGGTTGCGCCGTAGTCGTTTGCCCAGGCGGAGGCTATGGAGGCCTAGCCATGGATCACGAAGGTCATCAGATTGCGGCTTGGCTTAATGAACGCGGAATTAGCGCATGGATTTTACGCTACCGACTGGGAACTCATGGCTACCATCATCCTGTGCAGAAGGGAGATGTGCTGCGAGCCATTCGAACAGTTCGCTCGCAGGCTGAAGCTAACGGAGTTGATCCTGCGAAAATTGGCGTATGGGGTTTCTCCGCCGGCGGACACTTGGCATCTACCGCAGCGACACATTTTGATCTAGGAGATACTGCCGCGGTTGATCCAATCGATCGCATCAGTAGTCGGCCTGACTTTGCGATACTTAGCTATCCCGTGATCACGATGAACGAGGACTTCACACACAAGGGATCACGCAGGAATCTTTTTGGTGGCGATCGATACGAAAATGAGGATTTGGTCGAGCTGCTTTCCAATGAAAAGCGAGTCACGAAAGCTACTCCACCAACCTTTATCTTTCATACAGTTGAGGATCAGGCAGTTCCGGTTGAAAATGCTCTACGCTTCTTCAGTGCATTGCGTGCTTCCGGGGTCAATTCCTCAGAGTTGCATATCTACCAAAACGGACGACACGGCGTTGGCTTGGCTCAAGCAGACTCAGTTCTCAAAACCTGGCCAGATCGATTGTTTGACTGGATGAAGACCAATAAGTTCACCAAGTAGTTCGTGTGGAGATTTTTCGTCATGCCAGATCGCGTGGAATTGAATCTCTATCCGGTTAAGCCACAACGTATTTTCCTCACTGTGCTACTGGTTGCCTTTGCGACAGAGTTTGGCGTGATGCGCATGCTTCCTCTGATTGTCCCCCAGGGAAGCAGCAAGACCTTTGAAGCAATTGTCGACGCATTTTTGATGACCGTTATCGTAGCCCCAGTGATTTGGTTCACGGTCGTTCGGCCAATCGAACTGTTGTCGCGAAGCCGCATGCTCTTTCTTCGCCGCTCCATGATCGCTCAGGAATCGGAACGACGAAGAATCAAACAAGAGTTGCATGACGGCTTGGGGCAGACTTTGACGAGTATGTTGTTGGGGCTTAGAGCCATCGAAGAAACCTCATCTGACCCCAAAGTTGTTGAGATCATTCATCAACTTCGTCCAATTGGTGCTTCGATTCACGATGACCTGCGCCGAATTGTCTCAGGTCTACATCCTGCTATTCTTGATCAAGGTGGGTTGGTAGACGCTGTATCACAATTGATTGATCAGTTAAGATTAGCCTCGAAGGCCAACTTTCACTTGAACTCCAAAGGAGTGGAATTCAAGCGTTTCGATCGAAACTACGAGACTTTGGTGTACCGTATTATTCAAGAATCCCTGAACAACGCCGTCAAACACTCGGAGGCGACAGAGATTCGCGTCGAACTTGAGTTAGAAGGCCAAAGCGCGTTGAAGATTCGCGTAAACGACAATGGGCGTGGCTTTGCACCCAGAGTCGCTAGTGGAACCCAAACCTCTTACGGCTTGATTGGTCTACGCGAAAGAGCTTTGGCGGTTGGCGGACATATTGAAATCACAAGTGGTAAAAGCGGCACGACTGTATCGGCCGTTTTACCCGGCTTGAAGGAAGAGGAGCAACTAACGTCATGAAAACTCGAATTGTCCTAGCTGATGATCACGCGCTCATGCGTTCCGGTCTTAAGTTGTTGCTTAACACTCAAGCTGACCTGGAAGTGGTTGGTGAGGCTGGAGATGCCGGCGAAACGATTAGAGTCGTAGCCGAACTCAAACCAGATCTTTTGTTGCTCGACCTATCCATGCCCGGCGGGGATTGCATCGACACCATTCGACAATTGATCGCTCAGACGCCAACTCTGCGGATATTGGTCGTAACAATGCACAATGATCGATCGCTACTGCAAAAGACATTAAACGCTGGTGCAGCGGGTTTAGTGGTCAAGTCTGTTGCCGACAGCGATCTTCTACACGCGATTCGAGAAGTCCTAGAAGGCAAGAACTACGTCAGCTTGGGCGATGCCGCTCAACGTGTCGCTCCGCAAGCCAGCGATCCACTGCGAAGCTTAAGCACTCGAGAACGTGAAGTTTTGCAACTGCTGGTCAGAGGCCATACAAATCAAGCGATTGCTGATCAATTGGGTGTTGGCGTGAAGTCGATCGAATCCTATCGAGCTCGCATGATGGCCAAGCTAGGCGTTAGCAGTCGTGCGGAATTGGTCGAAATCGCTGTGAGAGCTGGCGCATTCTTCGAGAGCGGCGTGTAGGGCTTTGCTAGCAGTTAGCAGTTAGCAGTTAGAACTGATTAGCCGTGTTTGGCTGCATTTCTAGGGAAATCCCTGTCGAAACAGCGTTTTTGTTCGAGATTTTTTGGAAAAATCTCCGCAAACTGCTCAATTCCCTGCCAAGCTGGGTTGGACTTGGTAGTTCTTGCCGCGTTATAAGCTACCTGACTTTTCACGGAGGAAGAATCATGCAGGTATCGGTCGTCATTCCGGTTCACAACGAGCAAGAGAACATTGCAACATTGCTGCAAGAGGTCGATAACGCCCTTTCCAATTTCTGCGATTACGAAGTCGTAGTCGTTGATGATGGAAGTAGCGATTCGACACCGCAGGTTCTCGAAGAAACCGCCAAAACACTTTCTACCCTACGCGTCCTACGACATGAAAAGTGTTGTGGACAAAGCACAGCTTTGATCACCGGAGTTCGGTCGGCTAAGAACCCGATCGTCTGTACTCTGGACGGCGATGGTCAAAACGATCCAGCCGACTTGCCAAAGATGATCGAGACGCTTGCAGGTCGTGATGCCCCCAATGACCTCACACTAATCGCTGGTCATCGCAAGAAGCGAAAAGATTCCAAGTGGCGTTTATTCTGTTCACGGATTGCTAATCGTGTTCGCAGCAAAATGCTGAACGACGACACCCCGGATTCAGGCTGTGGTATCAAGGTCTTCTATTGGGAGACTTTCATGTCCATGCCTCACTTCGATCACATGCACCGATTCCTGCCTTGCTTAGCTCAACGCACCGGTGGTTCGGTACAGTCGGTTGAAGTCAACCACCGCCCCCGAGTTCATGGACGATCACACTACGGAACACTTGGACGTTTGATGGCAGGGATCGTCGATCTCGCCGGCGTCTCATGGCTGATCCGTCGAAATAAGTTACCCATAGTTAGCATCATGGAGGTTTCCAATGACCTACGAACAAGCGTGGATAGCGGTCGGACTGATCGGTCAATTCATGTTTACAGGCCGGTTCGTCGTTCAGTGGCTTAGTAGCGAACGCAACAAAAAAGTTACGATTCCAACCGCCTTTTGGATGCTCAGCATTGGTGGATCACTGCTTTTGCTAACCTATGCCATCCATCAACGTGACTTGGTTTTTACAATTGGCCAAAGTTCTGGGCTTTTCATCTACTTACGAAACTTACAACTAAGTCTTCGAGAGGCTCGTGAAAAGTCCAATCCATCGCAACCGCAAGTAGACGATGCTCAGTCATCGGATGCGACTCCTGCCCTAGCGATGCAGCAAAAGGCAGCTTAGTCAAACCATGCGAGGCCTAGTATTCGCGCTCGGTCTGTCAATCACTTTGATAGCCTGCGCTATCTACTTTCGACCGATTCTTCCAATCGACGAAACTCGCTACTTGAGCGTTGCTTGGGAGATGAAATGGCGAGGCGATTTTCTGGTTTCGCACATGAGCGGCGAGACCTACAGCCATAAACCGCCGTTGCTATTCTGGTTGATCAACGCAGTCTGGGCCATTTTCGGTGAAAGCGAAATACTGGGCCGATTAGTCGCCCCCGGCGCAGGACTTGTTTCGTTGGTCTTGCTGCGTAAGGTCGCTCGAGGATTTTGGCCTGACGACAAAGTTGCCGCTCAACTCGCTCCTGTTATCTTAGCGGCCACTTTCCTTTGGACATTGTTCTTACCGATGACCATGTTCGACACACTGGTCACCATGTCAATGCTGATTGCCGTGCTTGGAATGCAACGTGTGACTCAGGAGAAGCGCGCAGCAGGCTGGATGCTTACCGGGTTAGGCATAGGGCTTGGTCTCCTAGCCAAAGGGCCAGTCATACTTTTATTCGTTTTGCCGGGCTCAATAGCCATTGCTTGGTGGCGGTTCGCCTCCGTTGCTCCCGAACACAAAACACGATTCAAAGTTGGTTGGTTCGTAGGAACCTTGGTTTCAGTTGCCCTTGGAGCCGCGATAGTACTCGCCTGGGCGATCCCATCGGCAATGGTTGGAGGCAGCGAGTATGCTTCGGATCTTTTCTTGGGACAGACCGCTGGACGCATGGTGAAGTCGTTCGCGCACAAACGTCCGATCTATTGGTTCCTGCCATTTGTTCCCATTTGTCTGCTCCCTTGGATAGCCTATCGACCTGCTTGGCAAGCTATATCGCTTTGGAAAACAGATCGACCTGCAAAGTCAGTGCTGATGTGGAGCGTCTGCACGTTTGCCATGTTCAGCT
>CAUJKA010000186.1 GCA_963204965.1 Planctomycetota bacterium
ATTCTCGTCCCACATTGCGTCGAGCCTCTTCGTTGATTCGCTGTGATTCGGTAAGCTCTTCTTCTGAGATTTGCGACGCCTGGGCAACTGGGCTTTGGGCCGAACGCTCGCTGCGAGAACTCAAGCTTGAGGAGTCTGCGCCAAGAAACGCAGTCATTAACGACAACCAAATTGATGACTTAAGCATGGCACGATTCTTTCGTAAAGGACAGTTGTTGATGCTTTTGTGAGGAGATTCTCGACGTCACAGACATTGCAATAGCCGTGCCACCTTGGCTAGGTATCAATGGTTGCGCGAAAACCAGCGAATTTCGACTTTTGCTTCGTGGCCCGGGGAGATCTAGGAAGCAACCGTTTGCACTAACGCGCAACTTTGCAGACAGAATTCACGAACACGACTCGGCACATAGCACTTCAAGGTAAAGCTCTAAATGCTCGAAACCAATGATAGCCCTGCGTTCAAGCCACTCGCTTTTGCATTGGCCATATTAAGCCTACTTGCCTTGATCGTAACGGCGTGGGTCTTGATCAATGTTCGACACGAACAGGCAATCGTCACAACTCTGATTGATAAACTGCAAGGCTCTGACCTCCAGGTTGCCAATGAACTTTCCAGCGAATTGGGACTGCAGAAAAGCCTATCTTTGTTGTTAGTCCTTAACCTTGCCGCAACTGCTGTTGCACTGCTGTTCGTCATTCGCGGCTACTTTAGCAGCGAACGAAACCTACGCGATGTGAAGGTTCTTTCAGCAGATATCTTGGCTAGCATGGACGCGGGAGTCGTCACGATCGACATGAACCGACGATTCATAAGTCTGAATCCTCGAGCCACTGAACTATTAGGAATCACCGCTGAACAACCGGCCGAGAGTCTTAATCAACTTGGCCCAGAACATGCACTGCTCAATGCCATCTGCGACGAGCTCAACAAATCTCACCACCCAATTCGAGACCGCGACTACCGGACAATCCGTGGTGGTCATACAACCATGTTACGAGCCGGGTGTACGATGCTGCGCAATCGTCGGAATGAGGAGATTGGTATGGTTATCCACGTACGCGACGTATCGGAGAAGGTACTGATGGAAGAGCGATTGCGGCGAATGGAGCGCTATATGGGGTTGGGGTCGCTGGCTGCTGGACTGCAACACGAGATCAAGAATCCACTTAGCGCCCTATCGCTGCACATTCAAATCCTCTGTGAGCGACTGCAGAGCTTAACTGGGGACCCCGCCGTCAACGAAACGTTGGACATTCTCAATACCGAAGTCAAGAGAATTGGCTGTGTTTTGGACGGCTTTCGGAACTACGCTAGTATCCATGAGATTGGAAGATCTCCCGTGGATGTAACAGCGGTACTGGATAGGTTAGTTCGATTATTACGTCCGGACGCAGAACAAAAATCAATCAAGCTAATCGTCGAACCAGCTAAAAATCCAGCTCAACTAATTCAGGCGGATGCTTCACAGTTAGAGCAAGTTCTGTTGAATCTGGCCCTCAACGCAATTGCTGCCATGCCTCAGGGCGGCACTCTTCGCTTTGAACTTTCAGAACAGGATGAAAAACTCCGCATTGATGTTTGCGATACCGGCAAGGGCATACCTCAGGAGATCCAATCCAAGATTTTCGATCCCTATTTCACAACGCGAAATGATGGAACGGGAATGGGACTGGCACTTTGCGATAAAATCGTTCGCCAGCACGACGGAAGTATTGATTTTGAAACCAGTCCAAGCGGAACAACGTTCACAGTACTCTTGCCTATCTGAGCCGACTTTACGTTTCGCAAACTGCAAGTTACAGAAAAATGAGGTGCATCTTCTTGCACGCCTGCACATTTTTTCTCACATTCGGTTCAGTGCCATGAGGATCAACTTCTAAAATCCAAGTAATGCGATTCTCGGCTACATGACGGCCCACTGCCATAAAACGTGGCTATTGGCCTGGGGCTCCCCCTAAAGCCTGATCTTTTTTCTTAACATTCGCGTGAAGTCCATGTTTGGCCCGCGAATTGCGTATGTGGTTCGCGAGCGTTGTGCGAACACCATTCTCTCGCCGCACAGGCCACCAGATTTGAATTCTTCCGTGCCTGCCAGAACGGTCAGTCTCGTTGCGGAAGCTCTCCCCTTAAAACACATGAAGCAACATGAGTTCCAACCGAACGCAGTACTTAATCATTCTAACTTTGCTTTGCCCAATGTTCGGATGTGAAAAACCTAAAGAACATGCGCACCACGAACATCATACGATTCTGGTAACCAACCCGATCGCGAAGGATGTAGTGACCACCCAGCAATACGTTTGTCAAATTCACTCGTACCGCCACATTGAGGTTCGCGCGCTGGAAAGCGGATATTTGGAAGCCATCCAAGTGAAGGAAGGCCAAATGGTTAAGCAAGGTGAATCGCTTTTCAAAGTCGTTACGACCTTGTACGAAGCGAGACTGGACGCCGAGATTGCTGAAGCGCAGTTGGCCGAAATCGAGCTTGCGAACACGCAAAAACTCTATCAACAAAATGTTGTGGCGCAGCCCGAAGTTGCTTTGGCTCAAGCGAAGCTGGCTAAGGCAAGAGCTAAAGTGAAGCTATCGCAGGCAGAACTGAGCTTTGCCAATATCAAAGCTCCCTTCGACGGAATTATCGACAATCAGAGACATCAACAAGGAAGCTTGATCGCTGAGGGGGACATCCTAACGACGCTAAGCGACAACAGCGTGATGTGGGTCTACTTTAACGTCCCTGAGTCGCGTTACCTTGAGTATCAAGCCAGCACGGACAAAGAAAACATCAAGGTTGAGTTAATCCTCGCTAACGGAGAGAAATTCTCCCAGATAGGAAAAATTGCAGCGATTGAAGCTGACTTCAACAATGAGACTGGCAACATCGCCTTTCGCGCAGACTTTCCAAATCCCGATCGACTTCTGCGCCATGGTCAAACCGGAACAATCTTGCTCAGTCGAATTACACAGAACGCTCTGGTCATTCCTCAACGGGCAACCTTCGAGGTACTCGCCAAAAAGTATGCCTTCGTTGTCGAAGCTCTGCCAGATGGTACACGCAGCGACCATGACGACATTGCACATGACGACAATGCACGTGACGACAATGACGAAGACCAAGATGATGATGCTGATGATGCCAAGCCAAATAAGATTGTCGGCGAGCATGATCATGGTAATGGTCACGCGCACGATGGTGGAGAACAAGCCCACAGCCACGGCATGAAAGGGATCATACGACAACGCGAAATAGTCATCCTGAATGAGATGGACGACATTTTTCTGATCAAAAAAGGACTCAATGCAAACGAACGGATCGTACTGGAGGGTATTCGGCAAGTCAAAGACGGCGACGAAGTGGAATACGAGTATCGACCCCCTGAACAGACACTCAATCAACTCAAATACCACGCAGAATAGGCATCGCCGATAATGTTTTCAAAAATACTACGTCGGCCAGCTTTGGCTATCGTTATCTCGATGATCATTGTGTTCCTTGGCGGCCTGGCCATTGTAAGTCTGCCAATCTCTCAGTTCCCGGATGTTGCCCCGCCTAGCGTCGTAGTCTCCGTCTCTTTCCCCGGAGCTAGTGCGAATGTACTGATCGATTCGGTGTTGGTCATTCTTGAGCAATCGATCAATGGTGTTCAAGACATGCGGTACATGATCTCGGACGCGACCAGTGCTGGTGAAGCGACGATTCAGATCGTATTTGAACCCGGCACAGACCCCAACGTGGCGGTCATGAACGTCAATAATCGAGTCCAGTCTGTGAAGAACAATCTCCCGCCCATTGTGGATCGCGAGGGGATCGTCGTCATGCAGAACATGTCTAGCATGCTGATGTATGTCAACATCTACAGTACCGATCCCAACGTCGACCAGAACTTTCTATTCAACTACGCGAATGGAAACGTTCTACCGGAAATCAAACGCATTCAAGGAGTCGCCAGGCCAACAATTCTTGGTAATCGAGCTTACGCGATGCGGGTCGAATTGAATCTCGATCGCATGCGCGCATACAACATCTCATCAGAAGATGTTATGAAAGCGATTGCTGAACAAAGTATGATCGGTTCCCCTGGACGACTTGGGCAAGCTACTGGTACGACATCGCAAACGATTGAATACGTTTTAACTTGGGTCGGTCGCTACGACAAACCTGAACAGTACGAGAACATTATCATTAAGGCAAATCCTGAGGGCGAAATCCTCCGCATGAAGGATATCGCTAAGGTTTCGTTGGGCTCCTCGTTCTACGATCTTTACTCAGATCTCGACGGTAAACCCGCCGCCGCTATCGTGCTCAAGCAAACGCCAGGTTCCAATGCTACCGAAGTGATCAAGCGAGTCAAAGAAAAGCTTGACGAACTCAAGGTCAAGAATCCCTTCCCACCTGGGATGGATTACGAGATTAGCTACGACGTCTCAAGCTTTTTGGATGCGTCTATCGAAAAGGTTCTGCATACACTTTTGGAAGCCTTTATCTTAGTGTCACTTGTGGTCTTTCTGTTTTTGGGAGATGTTCGCAGCACTCTGATTCCAATTCTTGCTGTGCCTGTTTCTCTGATCGGAGCATTCTTCTTCATGCTTCTGTTCGGCCTTTCAATTAACTTGATTACGCTTTTCGCGCTAGTCTTGGCGATTGGAGTCGTGGTCGACGATGCGATTGTGGTTGTCGAAGCGGTTCACGAGAAGATGCATACGAAACACATCGGGCCCTACCAAGCGACTCAAGAAGTCATGCATGAGATCAGCGGAGCGATCATCGCAATTACGATGACAATGACTGCCGTCTTCGTTCCAGTTACCTTCATGACAGGTCCAGTAGGCGTGTTCTATCGCCAGTTCGGGTTGACTATGGCGATGTCGATTGTGCTCTCAGGAGTTGTGGCTTTAACATTGACTCCTGTCTTGTGCGCCATGATTCTTAAGCCACACACTACGAACGAAAGACCACTGTCGGGAATCGCGCTTATCAATCGCGGCATCAATCGTCTTGCTGGCGAGCGGGCCAACATAGTAAGATTTTGTATCGCAGTACTTCTGGGGCTCGCAGTTGGGTATGGTGTACATTTACTCTTGAACGTCCCAATAGTTCACCATCTGGTCTCTGAACAAATCCCACTCACCGAAACGCTCGAACTGACTATCTCAGGCGTTCTAGCGGTTTTATTCATGCTTACGTTCCGTTCGGTCTTGTCCGGAAGTACACCGAATGAAGCGAAGATTCGTGGTCCCCTTGGAATGTTCCTACACGCTTTCAATCGAGGCGTTGAACTTGTTACTAGTGGTTA
>CAUJKA010000187.1 GCA_963204965.1 Planctomycetota bacterium
TAAACTTTTAATCGTTGAATCAATTAAATATCCAAGTCAAAATTTTAAGCTAAGGAGTAAGGAGTAAGGAGTAAGGAGTAAGGAGTAAGGAGTAAGGAGTAAGGAGTAAGGAGTAAGGAGTAAGGAGTAAGGAGTGAGGAAGAAGCGGTTAGCGGTTAGCATTGAGGTGTTAGCGGGTCGATTGGCAAGTAGCCACTGTCGCCAGACGGTGGATTGACAAACTTGGAGACAAAACCTCAGTAATTTCCTTCGTTCGCCGATTTACGGATTTGAAGTTGCTCTGCGCGATAGTTTGGGGGCGTGAAAGCTCTCGAATTGAAGGGATTTTCATAACCCGAAGCGTTAGCGAGGGACGGCTGGAATTGATTTTCAAAGCGTAAAAACTCAGTCCCTCGCTAATGCTTCGGTTTGTGTGCAAGTTCTATCGCCACTATCCAGAATGCGGTGAATGACGACAATAACGGCCTTAGTACGACGGCTCGTTTTTGCCGTAACCCACCAGACTTCTCTCTCCGTGCATTTTGATCTGTCATGGCAAAGACCAATATTGTCCTGTGCTACCCTGTCGAAGAACGACATCTCCAGCTTTTCCACCAGAGTTTTCCCGACGCCAACATCATCAACGCTGGGCAGGAGCGAATTGCGGAAGAGTTATTCCAGGCTGATATCTTCGTTGGGCACGCGAAAGTCCCGGTGCCGTGGAACGAGGTTGTCGCTGCTGGTAGGTTAAGGCTGATCCAAAGTTCCGCCGCTGGGCTCGATCACTGTCTTGTGCCGAGTGTCATAGCTGCTGAAGTAATCACCGTTTGCAGTGCATCTGGTTTGTTTGCCAATCAAGTCGGCGAGCAGACTTTGTCGTTACTACTTGGCCTTTTGCGGTCATTGCCTACATTCTTCCGGCAAACGCTTTCTAAAGAATTTGTGCGTCGACCTACGGACGATCTGCACGGAAAACGCGTTGGTATTGTCGGGATGGGCGGAAATGGGCGAAGATTAGTCCAACTGCTCCACCCGTTTAAGCTTGAGATGATCGCCACAGACTATTTCCCTGTGCGTAAGCCGCCTGAGATTGGTGAGCTTTGGTCGGCAGATCGATTGGTCGAGCTTGCTGCCCGCAGCGAGATTTTGATCCTTTGCTTACCGCTCAATGATTCGACGCACCAATTGGTTAACGAACAGGTGATTCGAGCGATGCCGCGGGGAAGTTATTTGATCAATGTTGCTCGAGGACAAGTGGTTGACGAAGATGCTGTCATTCGAGCACTCGAGGACAGACATCTGGCTGGCGCAGGTATGGATGTAACCTATGTAGAACCACTTCCAGAATCCAGTAAACTATGGCAACTGCCTAACGTGATCATTACTCCTCACGTAGGTGCTCAAGCGGCATGTCGCGTCGATGACTCAACACGACTGGCTGTACAGAATTTGAAACGCTATTTCGCCAACCAACCGCTCGCCAACATTGTCGATAAGCGACTCGGGTTTCCTCACCCGGACGTTATGGCAATCAACCTGCCCCAAGGATTGTAAGCATGCACTCGACGTTAATGGTAGAAGACAAGACCTGTTCGCTCTTGGAGCAGAAGGTCAGCCAGGGTAACACGGAACTTCGCGATCGCTACAATCGACTGCTTAAGAATCGCCGAGTTCAATGGACAACCTACCACGCATTAGAACGTGAATTGGGAAGCGGTGGACAAGGGATCGTCTATTTGAGCGCGCGACGCGGAGCCGACGGATTCCATCTTCCAGTCGCGATGAAGGTCATGTCACCAGAACGCTTCGTCACGCCGCAAGCCTACCAGTCTGCGATGGAGCGAATGGCTCGAGTCGCTTCGCAAGTAGCGACAATTCAGCACGACAACCTGCTGGACGTTCACGACTTTGTGGATCGCAGCAGCATTCGCATCATGGTGATGGAGTGGATCGACGGACTAGACCTCAGACAATTGATGAGCCTAGATCGTTTGAAGCTTGTCGAAGAAACGTCTGGTGAAAAATGGAACTACATTAATAGTGTTGTAGCAACATATGGAACGGATCAGACTCGCGTCAAAGCTGGAATCGCCGTCGCCATCATTCGCGAGTGTCTTGCAGCTCTTGCGGCGCTTCATCGAGCGAACATTATTCACGGCGACATCAAGCCTGCCAATATCATGATCAAGCGAACGGGACACGCTAAGTTGATCGATATTGGATCAGCGTTTGAGCTTAACGCGCCACCGCCAGCTCGGACCTGCACGCCAACTTATGCAGCTCCGGAAATTCTCGAAGGCGGTCACTGTACGCCTCAAAGTGACTTGGCGAGCCTAGGCTATGTCTTGATCGAGATGCTTGCGGGCCGCGCTTGCTTCCCATCGGATCTCGATCTTGGCGGTCTTCTGGAAGCCAAGCGCAATCTGCCTAGCCGACTACCCGAAATTTTGCCGCCCGATGTAACCTGCAATCCACTGCTTGTGAACTTTTGCAAGAAGCTGATCTTAACTGATCCAATGAAGCGGTTCTCCAACGCGCGCGATGCGGAACTTCAGAAGGACGGAGCGGCAGCGTTCCATCGACAACTGATCTTCGGTGATTTGGCCAGCGAATACGAGCACGACCTACAGCTGTGGGTCAACGAGATGTCGCGAGTGGAGAATTTGGTAATCAAAGAAGCGCCGAATGAACACCCAAGTACTCAGGACCCGACCTCGCAAAGACAGGATTGATAGAGCTACGTAGCTGCCCTTCTTAGATTTGTGTCTTGGTCCAGTCCAATCCTATCCTGCCTTGAATGGTTGAGTCCTCATGTTAGACCTCTCTGCGTTTGATGCAAATAATCTGGATCAAGTACTCACGCCTTGCCTGGCGGTTAGCCCGAGTGTGATTCGAAGCAACTATCAAGCAATGATCGCAATCGCTGGATCTGCAGACCGTCTGCGCCCGCATGTGAAGACTCATAAGTGCGCGCAGATCGTTCAAATCGGTGCTTCGCTGGGCATCACGAAGCACAAGTGCGCGACGTTGGCTGAAGCTGAGATGCTCGCCAAGATCTCCAGCGATGTTCTAATTGCCTATCCGTTGGTGGGTCCCAATATCGTCAAACTGGCGGGGCTGAGCGCTGCTTATCCGCACGTGCAATTTTCAACGCTGGTCGATTGCATTTCGGCTGCCGAACTAGTCAGCCAGATATTCACAACTGCAGGCCGTACGCTGGATGTGTTAATCGACGTCAATGTCGGTATGAATCGCACAGGGATCGCCACTGGAGAGAATGCGATCGAATTGGCCAAACGCATTAAAGCACTGCCAAGTTTGAATTTGGTGGGCCTGCATGTCTACGATGGACACAATCACCAACCAGCGCTGGCCGAGCGACTGCAAGCTGTGGAAGCTTTGATGCAACCCGTCGTACGTATGATCGGCGAATTGAAGCAATTAGGGATTCCTGTCACGAAGTTGGTTTGTGGAGGAACGCCCACCTTTCCGGCTTTTGCGCACTGGGCCAATCTTCCTGCAAACAAAGCCAGCGTTGAAGCGCAAGAACTGCCTCCGGTTGAACTATCTCCTGGCACAAGTGTTCTTTCGGACTACAACTACGGTCGAGACTTTCCAGACATCCAAGGCATAAAACCGGCTGCGATTCTCTTGACGCGAATCGTATCTAAACCCGGTCCGGGACTTGTTACAGTTGATTTAGGCCACAAAGCTGTAGCCGCGGATCAACCCGCTGGTCGACGTTGTCATTTCTTCGATCTGCCAGATGCCAAAGAGCTCAAGCACAGCGAAGAACATTTGGTCATTGAGACATCCATGGCCGATTCATTGCAAGTAGGTCAAGTCCTTCGCGTTCAACCAGCGCACATCTGTCCAACGGTTGCCTTGCACGAGAATTTGGTTGTCATTGAAAATGGTCGCGCGGCCGAGCTATGGCCGGTAACAAGGCATCGCATCTACTTTACGAGTTGAGACCAGTTGATATTTCCGATTCAGCGCGAATCTCGTTGCGGCCTAATTTCTTATCCTGCTACTTTGTTAACTGCCGATTGACTTCATCGATCACAGCCTGTTCCACGCCGGTCGCCCAAACTGTCGGAAGTCCGTAGTAGATCATGCTAGTTGCGCCTTCGTAACCGCCTTCTTTAAGTACGCGTTCCGAGGGAATATAAGCCATGACGTCGTTCGCGTATGAAGTGACCCAAACTGGCCGACTTGCGTGTTCAGCTTTGATTCGCAAAGAAAAATCGACGACAACTTCTCCGCCCAAGTGAATCCACGACGGCCCATCCCCAAGTTGCCAAGTCTGAATAGGATAACTGTAAGTCGGACTGAGCGGATGGCCTTCGTCGACTTGCTTGATTAATAGCTTGGCTCGCATAGCTTCGTAGACATTTTTGGACTCGGTTTGCTGAACCAGTTCTTGACGAGTTGGTAACTGTGCCAGTTTCAAGGGCGTCTCATGGAAGGTGTGCTTGAGTTCCCCTTGAATTGCTTTCAATGTTTGAGTCAGCATGACCGATTCAACGGCGGTAGCGAGTTGTCGACCATAAAACTCAGCTAGTGCTTCTGTACGTCGAGGCAATGGATTAATGTCGGCGCCACATCCGGCCCAGAACAAGGCTGTTGCAGTTGGAAAACGCTTTTCTAACTCAGCTTGAGCAAAACCAGGATAGTCACCGCAGATCTTGTTCAAAGATAGAACCGTAGAATGACATGCGTAGCCAAAGACAATTGACAATGGCTGTTTCTTTGAGTCGTAGGCTACTAACACAGGAACACTGTGGTCGACAGGACCAAGCAGCTTGTTTTCGGATCGCAGCTTGGGAACATCGGCTTCAGGATTGTTGCGTCGATTGGTTGCAAAGGTGGCCGTGCCTTCGGAGTAAAAGAGCTCGGCGGGCTGCATCGAAGCGATCGCTTGCGTTACCGCATCTTCGATTTTGTTTAGAAGTGCTGCCGAGTAATCTGTGATCTTCTTCTGCTCGGCATCGGGCAATTGGTAGAAGTGCATCGCTCGCAAGTTCTTAGCGACGACGGGACCGGAGTGCGTGTGCGATGTTGCGATAGAGATCTGGCTGCGCTTGAGCCCGTGCTTTACTTTTAGTCGCTCGCAAAGTTCATCAGCGAGTCCATCGTCAATGCCAACTAGATCCAAAGAGATCAAGAATACCTTTTCGCCCGCGTGGTCTTGAATAACCATCGCCTTGGCCCAGATGTCCATCAGCACCTCTTGAAAAGGCGCAGTCCTGCTTGCGTAGCCCGCCATCCACATCGGCTCGGTCGGTGTAATTTTGGCACGTCCAACTCCGACTTGGAACTGCATAGCCGCTGAGTCAGTCTTGGCAGCTTCGTTCTGTGCAGGCAAGTTTCCTTGCGCAAAGGAAATTAGAGAGAGAATGACCAAAGTTCGCAGAGTGTTGAACATTCGAGGCATCCGCTGGTGGGGTGGGGATAGTGAGAAGCCTAAGTCGGATCGGCGTGTAGAGTAGATTGTAGTGTAAAATCGAAGGGGGATCTGTTCACTCTCGGCGTAGGAGCGGCCTAGTCACTTGCTCGGATCTTGCGTTTCGTTTTCCCCATGAATGAAGTTTTGGATCAGTTCGCTAGGCAATTCCAAGCTATTGTGGTCAACCTGGTCAATGATTTTGTAGGTGCAAATGTCTTTGGAAAATGCGTCAGCGAGCCGCTGAGTGCTGGAGGCTGGGATGATCTCGTCCTGTGCGGCAACGAGTATCAGTGTGGGTGAACTGATCTTGGAAGCTACGGCCGATGAGTTGAATTGATCAAGCATCAAGAGTTTGACTGGCAAGTAGGGGAACTGGGATTGAGCGACTGAGGCCAGACTGTCAAACGGAGTTACCAGCAACAATCGATCGACTCTGTTCTCAGCAGCTAGCCTCACCGCAACTCCACTCCCCAAACTTCGCCCAACGACGATCACCGAGGAATGACTTGCGGTGACGCGATCATAAAGTGCCTTGGCGTCACGATGCAACTGCTTCTCACTCGGCTTTCCAGGGCTTCCACCGTAGCCTCGATAGTGCATGGCATAGACCGAGCAGCCTTCAAAGCACTCGACCAGCGAACTCATCGAACTGGTGACGTCTTCAGCGTTGCCGCCAAAGTAGATTACCGCTGTTGGGGATGCGGTTTTGTGAACCGACGCAGCATAGTAATCGCTATCCTTTTCGATCTTGATCATTGGAAAGCGATCGGACTTCGCTGTCGCTGGGATAAAGATCATCGTCCGCTGCAACATGAACATCGCTAAGCAGAACAGGCCGTACAGAATCAGTAGAGGCAAACAGAAGTAGAGCAACTTTTTACTCAACTGAAACAAACGAGTAACAATCAACATGTGTTGCCCCTCGTTGACTTATGCCTACTCGTCTTGAGCGATTTCCACTTTCAAGGCGTTCGGCTTCAGCTTGCCAGACTTCATCGGCGGAACAGCGCTCGCTCGTGGCAAGAATGAGTGGCTAGAAACTAGAGTTGAAATGCGTCCAGATTGAACGCATTCGCCGCGCTGATTGATCAGCTTGCGGAACCAAATGACTTCGCCGCTTCGGCGTCCGCGAGGCGTGATCGATTCGACTTCGGTCAGAACGTGAACTGTATCCCCAATAAAAATTGGGCGATGGAACATCCACTGGTCGACTCGTACCAGGGCCATGGTTCGTACTCTTGGACAAGTGCTGCTGAGTCCCGCCATCAGCGAGAGACCTAGCAAACCATGTGCGATTGGCTTTCCGTAGGGTGTTTCCGCTGCGAACTCGCGGTCGACGTGCAAGGGATCGTAATCGCCAGTCATGCCAGCGAAACCCACAATGTCAGTTTCGGTCAGGGTCCTGGAAAGACTCTTCCAAGTGCGACCGACTTCAAGATCTTCTAGGTATAGGACATCTGACATTCACGACTCCAGAGTGTTTGACTCCCTCGCGACCATGGATCTAGTTCAGAGCCACGACCGATCGAGAAACAGAAGGATAGCTTTTGGCTCGCTTATCCACAAGCAAAATCGACCCTGAAAATGATGAAGTAATTGCGGGCGGCCATTAAACCAAATACAGTCACTCTAGATTGCCTAAGCTAGCAAGCAGTATTAGCCGGGGCGGTATTGGCGTAGATTGCCCAATTGACCTACCGAGCTCAACTGGAATGGCTTACCATTTACTCTTACAGCGGGTTTAAGTTCGCGCGAAGTCGCCGAATTGCTTTCGCTGAAATGCCATATCTGCCGCAATTTTGCGCCCCAACGGGACGAAAAGTGTAGCAGAAAATGCAGTTTAGGAACCTCGCAATCTACCCAGATTGCCAATCTTTCTCCCTTTTTGCTTACAGATACGATCGAGGAGCGTCGCAGGAATGTCCAAGGAACCCAAACTGAGCCCTGTCGAGCAGATCAAAATTGATAGTCGATTCCTTCGTGGCACGATTCAACAAGACTTGGCCAACGACAGCGACCAATTTGACAAAGACAATTCTCAGCTACTGAAATTTCACGGTACGTACCAGCAAGACGACCGCGACAGTCGGGGTAAATCTGCTGATGGAGGCAAGTCGGCCAAAGCCTTCAGCATGATGACCCGTACGCGAATTCCCGGCGGGCGAATGACCTCGGAACAACTGATCGCTCACTTGGATCTCTGTGATACTCTCGGAAACGCAACGCTCAAATGTACGACTCGTCAGGCTCTTCAACTCCACGGAGTTTTGAAGAGCAATCTGCGCGAAGTGATTCATCGAATTTGCGAAGTCAACCTCAGCACATTGGCTGCTTGCGGCGACGTGAATCGCAATATTATGTGCTGCCCGGCCCCGATCAAGAGTTCGGTTTATGACGAGATCTTTCGTTTGACCGAAGAACTCAAGGATCACTTAGCTCCTAAAACCAAAGCGTATTACGAGCTTTGGGTTCGCGACGAAGAGACAGGGGAAGAGACTCTGGAAGGTGGCGGCGAGCCCGAAGAGATCGAACCCATCTACGGCAAGACCTATTTGCCACGTAAGTTTAAGATTGGTGTCACGCTGCCAGAGGACAATTGCGTCGACGTTTACACCCAAGATCTGGGCTACATCGCCGTTGTTCGAGATGGCAAAGTCATCGGTTACAACGTCACGGTTGGTGGCGGCATGGGGATGACTCCTAGCGCTGCAAAGACGTTTCCAGCGTTGGCTCAACGCATGGCCTTTGTGACTTGCGAACAAGCAGTTGGAGTTGCTGAAGCTGTCGTCAAAGTTCAACGCGACTTCGGTGACCGCACCGATCGCAAACGAGCCCGTATGAAGTACCTGATTTTTGACCGCGGCTTGGAGTGGTTCCGCGGCGAAGTTGAAAAGTACTACGGACAAAAGCTCGCCGATTGCACCGAGGACGATGTCACCGGTGTCGATCTTCACATGGGTTGGCACCCACAAGGTGACGGCAAGTTCTTCTACGGTCTGAACGTAGAAAACGGTCGGCTATACGATGGCGAAGATCGACGTTGGAAGACAGCTCTTCGCGAGATCTGTGCCGAACTCAATCCAAGCATTCGCTTAACCGGAAACCAAAGCATCATTCTTTGCGATCTGGAAGAGAGCGCGTTGCCTAAGCTTCGCGAGATCATTCAACGCAACAAGCTACCATTATCCGAAGAGGTTTCCACGGTGCGACTTTGGTCGATGGCCTGCGTCGCTCTGCCAACCTGTTCGTTGTCGATCACCGAAAGCGAACGCGTTCTGCCTCAACTCATGGACCAGATGGAAGTAGAACTCGCCAAGCTGGGACTTGAAAAAGAAGCGTTTACAGTTCGCATGACCGGATGTCCCAATGGTTGTGCGCGTCCCTACAACGCAGATGTTGGCTTGGTCGGTAAAGCCGTTGGGCGATATACGATCTATCTCGGCGGCCAATTGATTGGTAAGCGGCTTGCGAAGATCTATAAGGATCTCATTCCGTTCGAGCAAATTGTGCCGACTTTAGTTCCGGTGTTCACCGAGTTCAAAGCGAACCGCACAGCCAATGAGACGTTTGGCGACTACTGCGCTCGGATTGGCGTTGAGAATCTGACTGCTGCCGAAGCTAACGCCTAATCGCAGACTGAATGGGTAGCTGAACTAAATCTAACTTAGTCCAACTTCATCGTCGAAAGCATATTCTGCGAGGCGATGATTAGATGCAGGCGGTCCCCGACAGCCTGCAAGGCGATACCACAAGGCTTAGCGTGAGGGCGAAAGTCATCTGCCCATTGCATATCGCCACGAAGGATGTGCACTGTCCCTGTGGAATCAAGCACAGCCCATATTGAAGCACCATTTGCTGGCGAAGCGGCGCAGGCAACGCGATGGACAAAGGACTGGCTTTGACCAACTGAGGTTGAAGTGTGTTCAAATGGCAATCGATAATGCCAAACCGGTGCAAGTTGCGAATCGAGCACCATCAACGCAGGTTCGTTTGCTCCCAAAACTCCCGTAGCCAACAGTTGCTGATTTGCGGGCTGCTTAGTACCTGCGTTCTGAGACCAGGTCCACGGACCAGAGCCCGGTCTAAAGGCAAGCTGTCGTCCCGCGAATGCTGAACTGGTCGATATGGGATGTTTAACGGGCTTGGCTTTCGGAGAAGTGCTTTCGGAGCTTAGTTTAAGCGGCTCAAGCGTGCCATCTCGCAAGACAACCAACCCATCGACATCACCGCTGCCCGATTGAGTGACAATCGCCATCGGTTCGCTATTGCATGAACCGCTGAGCTGTTCGCGATTTGCTGGATCTAGTAACAACACTTGCTTGTTGCTCGTGATCACGGCTAACCGATGAGTTGTAGTGTCACCAACCGTCAGCCACTGTAGGTCGTTTACGCTTGCGCCACTTGGGATCGGAAATTGATTACTTTGCTGTGACTTAGTGTCCAGGATCTCGATCGACTTGCTTCCTGTGCAAACGGCCACATATCGACAGTCAGGCGACGGAGCTAGTCGAGTCCTTTCGGAGTGATCGCTGCTCTGAAGCTTGTATTCGTTCTTCTTTTTCAGCGATCCGTCTACGACTTGCAAGGTTCCATTGCTGAGAAGAGTCCAAATCGATTGCTGAGTATCTTGAGCAATGGTGACGATACGACTTGGAAATTCGACACGATCCACCAAGCCCAGTTGAATCGACTCAGGCGGGTAGGCTTCGTCGAATTTGGTTTGCGAGGTCGGTGCATCGCCGGCAGCCAAGCGTGCCAAGTGAGCGCGATGACGGACGAGCGTACTTTGCTGAGCCAACTTCAGTTCGTCGGCAACATTCACACCTTCGACGACTCTAGCCACCAGTGGCACGAGTGCTCGGTCGAGCGTTGGATTCAGTCGAACGTCTATGAATTGAAGTTTGTTTTGCGAGTCTAAAATGACTACGGTGGGCGCTTCTTGGACTTGAAACAGGTCTCGGCCGGCTGCGTTTCGGTCAACGGCTAGTCGTCCGGGCAGCTTCCATTGCTTCACCAGTTGCTCGAAGGTCAGTCCGCTTGGTGGTTGACTCTCAGCCCAGATCGGAACGACTTCAACGGCGTTGTCAGGAACACCAGCTTTGCTCAACTGTTCCTTCATCACTGCTAACTGTTCTGCCGCGACCAAGCACGCTGGGTGATCTGCCAGCCACATCAGCACAGTTGCCTTGCGGCTGTGTTTGGGCGTTGAATCAAAAGCAACGCCGCCATTGGGATCGCTCATCCGAAAGGCCGGAATCTGCTTACCAAGCGTGCCGATTTCGAGCGTGGGTGGTGGTGCCGCAAATTGCGTTACTAGCAACGTACTAGAATCGGTTTCGACTTGAAATCTGGTCCAGTCGATAGACGAATTGGTGCGACCGTCTGCGAATTCAATCGAAAGTTCGAGCTGCGAAATTGACGCGTCAGACAAAATCTCTTGAGGCAGCATCTGTGTCGGTAGCTCAAGTCGCCGAACAAGATTACTTTCTTTATCGATCCAGAACTTGTAGGCAAGTTCATTGCGTTTGACAGCGACAACCGAACAAGCACTACTATCGATGGATTGCACGCCAAGCGACTCAATCGCGGCGCCTTGCTCCGTTAACTTACTGAGCGGCTTGGGACTGAGCAAAAGGTCAAGCTGTGGAGGAAAACCGCCCAGCCCGGCCGATAAACTGTCTGAGATAACTGGTTCTGATAGCAACCAAGGCAGATCGATCTTTTCGGGCAAAGTACGGCTGAGCACTTGGCCAGCCAGCTCGGGATAGCTCTTTCCAAGGCTTAGGTGCCAGTAACCGGAGTCGCCTTGTTTAGCGTCAACTGGCCCAGTTTCAACTGGACCGGCTCGCAGAGCATAAACACTCAGGCCCAACTTCCCGCCCGCATTCCAAGCTACGCTCATCGGCGCGCGATCTTCGGCTAACTTGCCGTCGATCTTGTAACGCAATCGCACAAAGCCGCTATCTTCGTAGGACTTGAGCGACTGATAGCGCGAGATGCAGTTATCTAGGATAGACTTTGGCGAGACAGCCGTGCTGACAAGTTGCGTCGAAGAGTTGGACTGCTGCTGGAGTTGAACCAGTTCTTCGCTGCGGTCGCAACCTGCAAAATAGCCCAGGCTCAGGAAAAATCCTAAGGCGAAGATCCCGTTGCTCAAGCTAGACCAGGATCCCAAGAAGGACCGGATCTGCAATAGAAGTCCACATTTCTTCTTGGTTTGGCCAGTCAAGCTAACCCCCTGCGAATTTGGGCACTGTCCACATTGCTAGTATCTCTAGGAGTAATCGATCGAGTATTAGCAAAAACTTGACCCTGCTGGCAATGCTCATTCACTTGCGTGTTTCCGGCAAGATGTCAAAATTCTAGGTCCTCATTTGTATTTGAACCAATTCGTATTCGAACCAAGCTTCCCAAAAGTACTAATGTCTTCCACAAGCCCTGATACAGTAGCGTTGCGTTTTGGAAAAACGGTTTGGCAGATTCCTCAAAGCGGCGTTGCTAGCGTTCGCACGCAGCGAGCACCGCTCGAGAATCTTCACGAAGCCGTGGACAGCGCTCTCAGCCAGCCTCTCGACTTTGCCAGCATTGATCGCATGATCGTTCCGGGCGATACGGTCGCTTTGGCGGTCGACCCAGCTATTCCATGCTTAAGCAACGTGGTCGCAGCGATCGCTCAATGGTTGGTTGAACATGGGACGCGACAGGAGAGCCTGCAAGTCATTTACCCTGGATCAGAAGTCCAAACAAACGAACTGAAGGAACAGTTGCAGAAGTCTGGCTTCGCCGATATTCAAGTGATTCGACACGATCCTGACGATGTGAATTCGGTCAGTTATGTGGCCGCCGATGAAGATGCTCAAGCAATCTACATAAATCGATGTTTGGTCGATGCTGATGTGGTCATACCGGTCAGTTGTGCTCGTGATAGCGGTGCCATCGATTACTTAGGTGCCTTCAGCATCTTTCCTTTGTTCTCCAATCGCGAGATTCGAGGACAGCTTTACTGCTATGCGCGTTTGTCCAATCCTGAACAGCATCAACACTTGATTGACCGTTCGAACCAAGCTGCATGGTGGTTGGGTGTTATGATTGCCGTTCAAGTTGTACCAGCCAAAGACGAACAGGTTGCCAATGTGCTTTGCGGATTACTGGACACAGTAGACTCCAGCGCTCAGAACCAACTGTCGGACGGCCAACTATCCGAGGGCCAGTTGTCGGAAGGGCAAGTCGCCGAAGAGATGGAAGCAGATCTGGTCATCGCGTGCTTAGATGGCGATGATCAAGATTGGAACAATTTGGCTAAAGCTCTCCATGCTGCGACTCGATACTGCACAAACGGTGGAACGATCGTGCTTTGTACAGAACTGAACGAAAGCGTAGGTCCAGCTCTAAAGCGACTTCGCGACGGCCAAAGCAGTCGCGAGCAAATTGAGAAGCGAGTGGCCAAAGACTGCACCGATGACGCTCTAGCCGCGGGAGCAATACTAGAAATCACCCGCGATCGGCACGTCTACCTAGTGTCGAATCATCGCCCGGGAACGATCGAAAGCCTTGGTATGGCTGTCTTGGCAGATGAAAATCAACTTGCCCACATCGTGCGCCAACACGCTAGTTATGTCGTGCTTCACGCAGCCCAACATGCGTAGCTAAGCGATCAGCCCGAGTTCGTTTAGGGTGTGACTGGGTAAGGAATTCCCTTAGCATCCATTTCGATCGCGCTTGTGTCGAAGTCGACTTGGCCATTTGGATGCAGGCTAAGTCGCACCGCCCAGCCGGTCCACAACGGTGGATCGACGGGATAATAGTCGAACGCAAAATTTCCCAAGCTGTACACGATCGGAGCACCGCGATAAACATCAATCGTTTGCGTTACGTGTGGATGTGACCCTATAATTGCACTCGCGCCCGCATCGATCATTTTCTTGGCGAGCTGCTTTTGCGATTCACGTGGCATTGAAACAAGCTCACCGCCCCAATGAACGAACGGAATGACATAGTCGAACTTTCGATCCTTCTTAGCCTTGCGAATGTCTTCCAGAACTTGCTCTTCGTACAACGGCGCAATACCCACTGTCGTTTCGGTCGGCAGGTAATCAGCGGCGCGGAATTCGTTGTAGCCCAACAACAATATGCTGCGGCCCTTTGCGTTGAGCTCAAGGCCGCGTCGAGCGTAGTAAGCATCACCGGCACCGAAGTAACCAATCTCATTCTGCCGCAGTACATTCATGCACTCAGCCAACCCTTCCGCACCGAAATCAAAGGCATGGTTGTTGGCTAAGCTGACTGCGTGAAAATAGCGTTTGAGGTACTTCTCCGAGTTGTCTGCCGCGCGAAACGAGTAATTCTTGAGGATCATCTCTCCGCCACGGCCAAGAACGCACTCCAAATTGCCAATAGTTAGGTCGGAGCTGGTCAACAACTTTGCGCATCGCTCAAAGGGATCATTGCCATTTGCGATGTAGTGTCCCGGGCCGTTGTCCAG
>CAUJKA010000188.1 GCA_963204965.1 Planctomycetota bacterium
GATAAATGGCTACAATCAAAACCCGCTGTCAGTGATCTTATCCCCCAATGAGCCGTGGAAAATTAACTGCCGACGAGCGCACCAGCCGGACCGCACCCCTATTTTTCCTACCATGATTGGGCAAATAAAACACTTTTGGAATTAGCGTCCTCCTTACCGGTAGAAGCTCTGCATCGCGATTTCAAGATGGGTGTGGGCTCACACAAGACCATTGCACATCTCAGAGATGCCGAGCGCTGGTGGCTGGGCAACTGGAGTGGAAGCGAAGAAGTTTTTCCAAAGCATTCTGCTGAAGAGTCCGTCGAGCAATTTTTGGATAGTTGGCATGAGATTGGGGACCAGCGAAACTCCGTAGTTGAGAGCCTAGATCAGGAATCCGCTCAGCGAGTCGTAGTCGCCAATCCAGCACGAATCAAGATTCCAGTTCGAGTCATTGAGTCGATGATTCAGCTCTGCTGCCACGGAACGCATCATCGCGCTCAGTTGGTCAACATGCTTCGTCAGTCAGGAGTGAAAGCTCCCGAAATTGACTACATCGTTTGGCAGAGGCTGTGACAAGCGGCAGAAGCTGCAACCAAAACGCTGTGCTAAATCAGTTAGCTTTAGTTGCTTGACGAGCGAATGAACCGGAGTTTCCTCCGGTTCATTCTTGATTTGCAGGTCCAAAAGCTCTCTCGCTAAGAGACGCGGAACAAGCTGACCAACTTAGAGTTTGATAGGCAAATCAGATTCGGCTAGGTCCTTAATCTTGAGGTCTCCATAGAAGCCTCGATGTTTCGAACTGCCCTTGGGTTTGTACCAAAAGATTAGCTTGTCAGTTTCCCCGACCTTAACATCAGCTCCAACATATTGCGAACTATTCGCAACAGCGTGATCCTCCAAGAATTTTAGTACAGGGGATCGATAGATTTCTCGCATCATGATCTTATCGCGAATATCGATCAATCGATTCTCTGCACTGGAGCGATCCGCTCGGGTTTTCATGCTTGCCTCATTGAACTTCTTAGAATCAAAGGCTTGCTCAAATGAGTCTGGAAAGACTCCATTGTTGAAGTCGGCCGCAGCAGCCAAGTACTCTAGGAGTTCATCTTCAGTTACGGTAGGTGGAGCCACATTCTCTACCTTGTATCCAGACGGCGGATCTAGACTGAACATGGATTTATCCAATTGCGAGTTAAGATTGATGTCTGTAGTTCGCACTCCGATTGGAGTCATGGAACTCCACTTTTCCTCTGCTGGGTTCTGGATCTCACCAACCGTACTTTCAAGATCCGTTTTCTCTCCGGGATTAGTCATGTTGATTCCCGTGAGCTTCTTATTGGCAATGTCGAAGTAGAAATGCAATACCTGAGCCTCGCCAATGGACATTCTCTTCCACAAAACTTCAGTGCAATCAATGTTGTCAAACTTGTGAGTTCCACGGATAGACACTGTGCCACCTATCTTTCCGCGTAACTGATCTCCGACCCATGCGAATGGCCCACGAGAATCTGGTCGTCCTTCAGCGACTTTCAGAACTGCTTCGCGGTCTTTCAAGTTCAGTACTAACGTTCTATTGGCCTTCGTGTCGGTAATCGTAACTGAATTGGGTTTGCCATCCTCGCCAAAGTAGGTCGTGCGATATTTGCCAGGATGTTGATACGCGCATTCGTGTCGATCCTTACGAAACCAAGTTCGTTTGCCATCCTGGCTGGTAACTCTAACAAAAAAGACTTCGTTCCAAGTAATCTGATTGACGGTATCGACGCCTGGGATCTCTCCAGCGAATGCTTGGTGCGACCCACTAAAACCACCTAAGGCCCACCAGATCAGACCGCACGCAAAAAACACCGAGGCCACTAGCTTCAAAAGCAAGGTCCACTTGGATTTGTCCTGACGATGTAGTGCTGGGGCGACATCAATCGCTACAGGTTGGTTGACCGGCAAGAACTTCGACTGCCACTGTTGAAAGTCAGGTTCAGGGGCAGGACCTAGTACTTGACTCAGTTCGTTCTCCCAAGGTTCGTTCTTTCTGTTCTCATTCATTCTTTTGACTCCTCAGATTGAAAGACTTCGCGGAGCTCGCGGCGAGTTCGCTGAAGCCGACCGTGAATTGCTTGCGGTGTTAAATCAAGAGCTTCCGCAATTTCTTGGTAAGACAAACCACTGAAGTAGTGAAGCATTACCAATTCGCGAGCACTTTCATCGAGTCTCTCCAGTAGCTCCTGAACATGTGCACTCATCGCTTGCTGAGTTGAATCGCAAATTGGCTCTTGTGCATCTAATATTGGCTGAGTCCGAGGTTGTGTTCGAGCTAATCGCAATGCGGTGCGTCGACAAATGGTTCCAAGCCATGATGCAAACTTAGCTCTGTTTTGCAGGCTGTGCATCGACCTATATGCTTCGGCAAAGGCTTCTTGAGCCGCATCCTCGGCAAGATGAACGTCGATCAGATGACCTCGAGCGATCCCGACTGCCATCCGATAGTGACGCTCGTACAGGCTCCGAAAGCTCAAGCCATCGCCTGCCAGAAACGATTCGACTAGTTCCGCATCTGATTTAGTCAAACATCTATTCCCCAAAAAAGTAATCAGCGGGTTGTCATACACTGGTTAGTGTTGTTCCAAGGCGTCGAATGAGCGCAGGATCTTCCAAATTCGATGGAAGATGGCACTTTTTAAACCTTTTTCGCCCTCTAGGGAGTAGTTTTTTTGGTGGAGATCGCCAATTACATGGCAGATAGCGAATTGCGTTCGCGAAGTAATCGGTCACGTCGGCCTTTCATGGCCTCGAAAAGTTCTCGTACGGCGACATAGACCTCCTCGGGATAGATGAGGATCAACCGGTTGTTCAGTTCGTCAGCCTTGTCAGCAATAGATTTTTCGTCCTCCTCTAAGTTATACTGTTTCAGTCTCGCTAAAACTCTAACAGCTTCTGCTCTCACTAGGCTTGGCTCGGAGCCGAAGATTACATCGCGAGCCTTTTGATAATCACTGTCTAGTTTTTCTAAGACTGGAATTTCATCGTCAATTCCAGCCAGCGAATCAAGTTCTTGATTGATTTCCAGGAGTCTCAATTGCCTTTCTTCATCTCGAGTGTCGAGGGTGGTTTTCGAGCGGAAGTACACCTGAGTGGCCAGCAGGGTCGTAAGGATCAAAATGCTGAGTAAAATTACCGCGCGACGGAGCGAACTCTGATTGCCATGAACCGTTTCGACTCGCTCTGCCTTTTCCGAGCAGCTCGGAGCGATGAATGTAGCATGTTCAGATTCTCCGACTTCACACACTTCGAACGCATCGCGAATCCCCTTGAATCGATAGGATCCGTGACTCAGCCAGCGAATATGGCCAAGTTCAGGAAGTGGGACATGCGACAGTATTACCTTGGCATCATCGAAGACTGCCCTGCTAGTTAGAACTTGATTGGGCCCGGCTAGGCTCATGATTCTCGCGGCTAGTGAAACTTGGACCCCATACACATCATCGAATTGATCTCCCTCATCTTTCTGCAATACAACTTGTCCATGATGAATGCCACAACGCATCGCGGGAAGCCGCGGTGCCTTTTGATGCTCAATTCTCATTAGTCGTTGCGACAGCAAAGCAAACTTCACTGCGTCGGATGGGGTAGCAAAAACGACCAACATGGAATCGCCCGATGTAGAGATTTCCCTTCCATCGATTTCAGCTAATACAGTGCGGAGAATCCCATAGTGTGACTGCACCATTCGAGCCGCCAGCACGTTCCCAAGATCGGTTTGTAGTTCTGCAGAACCCACAAGATCACTGAAGAACAGAGTGAGTACCTTCGTTTCGCGTTCTCGGCGAAACTGCTCCATTAATTGCTTTGCATCGGGACTGAGCGGAAAACTGTCTTCGATCTTCGGAACAAATTCTATTTCCATGGCTCAACCCGTCAATTGACAAAGCAACGCATTGGGCAAAGGTGCAGAGTGTCGGATTCCAAATACAGCAAATCATCTAACAGCATTCTAACAGATCCCCGACCTGGTTGCTGCGAACTCAACTTGATTGATCAGCCTCCAAAACACAGCATGCAAAGTGCATTCACGTTAACGCATGTCATCGACTAAATGGTGATTTTGGGCTTGGAGCTAGTTCACGAAGCGTTGGCATGGGATGTGCTTTGCTGGTGTTAGCGGTTCGCTGCGAACCAGTGTGAGTTCGCAGCTCTTACGATCACGATCTCAATCGAGGAAGAATTATGAAGTACCTGACTCACCTGTTGCTGGCACTGGCAACTACAACATTTTGTTCGGCGCAGGATCGAACTCTGCCGAAAGAAATTGCGCCAAGAATTGACAACAAGCTGGACCAAGCCAGTCAAATGCTCATGCCAACTAGCAAACTGATTGGCACGAATGTGAAAGATAGTGATGGCGAAGCCTGTGGAGAAATTTCTTCATTTGTCTTCGACAATGCCGGCCAAGTTCATTACGTCATACTTGGCGTTGGCGGCGTAGCTGGTGTTGGCGAGTCGCTTGTGGCCCTGCCTTGGTCGGCGTTCCAGTGCAAATGTACTATGGCTGACGGAAAAATGACTTGCCACCCAACTATTTCAATGCCAACTAAACAGCTCAGTTCGGCCCCTTTGCTAAAAGGCAAGGATTACGTTGAGTTAACAGATGCGAATTGGGCCGCTAAGAATGCCACTTTCTTCCGAGTCGACAAGCCAACTAGCCCCATCAGCGCCAGCGCCATGGTCTGCACCTCAAAGGTAATCGACACAACAGTCAAAAGTGGTGCTGAATCCGTAGGTGACTTAGACGAATTGGTGGTTCAAAATGGCTCCGGTCAAATCAAGTTCGCAGTCGTTGGCTTCGGTGGTTTGGCAAACGTTGGCAAGACCTACGTCGCTCTCCCTTTCAAGTCGCTGAAGTTCGCGTCGAAGGAAGATAAGACAGTAGTCAACGTGACTGAAACACCAACTCAAGTTCAAGCAGCCACGAAGGTGACTCCCAGTGAGTATCCTGAACTCAATCTGAAAAGCGTAGCCGAACGAACTGGCAAGGTTAAGCAATAGGTTAACAGCGAGTTGCTGCGTAGTATGTGCCCTGGCACAAGCGACTAACGACTCTCCCTGATCAATTGCCCTAACGAGGCACACATATCCATAAACTGAAATACAGGAGACCAATCATGACAATCGAAACCGCGTCGAAGCTATCGAAAGAGTCGCTTTCCACGCTACAAGATCTGATACGCATCAACATCGATGCAGCGAAAGGCTTCGATGAAGCCGCTGACAATATCGAAATACAGAGCGTCGCAGAAACGTTCCGCCAGTTAGCTATTGAACGGAATGCAAATAGCAACGAGCTCACTCGGTATATCGAATTGAACCATGCCGATGCCGCAGCGTCTGGGTCGATCTTAGGTGCGATTCATCGCGCGTGGATTGACCTTAGATCGGCTGTCAGTGGTGGTGATGCTTATGTGATCCTTAGTGAAGCTGAAAAGGGAGAAGACAGCATCAAGAAGTCCTATGAAGATGCTCTCGCTGAAACGACTGGCAGTGCCATTCATTCAGTTCTAGCTCAGCAGTTTATCGGGATTAAACGCGGTCATGACCGCGTTCGAGATCTACGAGATGAGTTCGCGCAAGACTAGTCTCCGTTAGGAGCTCTTCGGAACAATTCTCCATCAATGGGCGTCGATACAACTCGGCGCCCATTTTCTCTTCATCAGTCGGACTTCTGGCGGCTTGGAAATTTCTATTGTCCGGCGATACTGGAGTTGTCTGGCACAGGTATTCCTGCAGCCACAGTCCGATTTTCGTAACAAGTGTTGCTAAGCTCTGTCGATCATGATGCTACAATGGGAACAACTGCCCAAGCAATGATTTGAGCGGCAGATGAAATACCTCGTTCCCGTACCTCCATGAATCAATCTGCTTCACCGACTTCCCCGTCTAGTCCGATTTTGACCTACGTTGTTGACTTAGATGAGTCCTTCAAACATCTCGCGTACATCTCTCTGTGGATACCAGTAAGCGGTCAAGAACAAACCGAAATTGTTTTCCCGGTTTGGACTCCAGGCAGCTACATGTTGCGTGAATACACTCGTAACATCGAGAAGATTGTCGCTCAATTTTACGATGGGTCGGGCGAACCCAAGCCCGCAGAGATTCCACTCCATCGCGATGGCAAGAATCGCTGGTTCGTGCAACATCAAGGGCGAGTGGGTTGGCTCAAAATAGAATACCGCTTGTACTGCCGCGAAAACTCGGTGCGTACCAACTGGCTGGATCGCGATTACGGTTTCTTGACGGGGGCTGCTACCTTCCCGAGCGTGGAAGGATTCTCCGATCAACCCGTTCAAGTTGCGCTGAATCTTCCTCCGACTTGGCACAACACTGCTTCATCGCTCAAACAGATTGAAGCGACACCCAATCGCGTAATCTATCAAGCCGCGAACTTTGACGATCTCGTTGATTCACCCATTGTTTGTGGGAACTTCACTTGTCAATCTTTTGAATCATCCGGTCGCGAGCACTTTTTGGTCCACGTGAACTCTGACGATCTGTGGAACGTCGATCAAGTAGTCCAAGATGTTTCCAAGATCGTCGCTAAGCAGCACCAGTTTTGGCCCGAGGTTCCCTATCAAGCATACTGGTTTCTCAATCTATGCACCGAGGCAGGTGGCGGTTTGGAGCATGATAACTCGACCGTCCTGATGTGCAGTCGCTGGGCGCAGCGATCGCGCGCGACCTACATCGATTGGCTTTCCTTAGTCAGTCACGAGTTCTTTCATACTTGGAACGTGCGGCGGTTGAGGCCTCGTGCTTTGAAGCGGTATGACTACGAATCTGAACAGTTTTTTGAAGAGCTATGGATTGCAGAGGGAATCACCAGTTACTTTGATGACCTCTTTGTTGTTCGCTGCGGACTTTGTACGACAGAAGAGTATCTCACTCGACTAAGCACCACAATTCAGGCTGTGCAAAGTTCTCATGGACGCTTGGTTCAAGACCTTGCCAATGCTTCTTGGGACGCTTGGGTCAAGCATTATCGACCCGACGAGAATACTCCCAACGCTCGCATCAGCTACTACTTGAAGGGTTGTCTTCTCGCATGGCTATTGGACGCTCGTCTGCGGCAAGCATCGGATGATCGAACGAAATTAGACGACGTGATGCGCCAGTTGTGGATTCGATATCGCGAAACGGGATACACCCACGATGACTTTGCGGACATTGTAGAAGAGCTTGGCAGTCCTACGATTCGTCAATGGTTAGACCAACAATTGCGATCGACAAGTGAGTTCGATTTCGCCCCTGCCCTGGAGCACTTTGGTCTTTGCTTTCAGCCGGTGGTTATCGATGAAAAAACCAAGACTGACCCCAAGGGTTGGATTGGCTGCGAGACCGCCCCGCAGGATGGCAAGTTGATGGCCCGCCGAGTCTTCCGTAACTCATCTGCAGATCGAGCTGGTTTGAACGTGGATGACGAGCTAATCTCGATTGGCGGCTATCGGATTACTCCAGACAATTGGGTCGCACGCCTCAACGATTCTCCGCTTGAAAAGCCGCTCGAGCTTTTGGTTAGTCGGCGAGGAAAGATTCGCAAGCTTGAACTGATCTGCCCGCCCAAACCAACGCAGAGTTGGCAGTTGGCGGCGAATCCAACTCAAGATCCAAGTAGACTATTTACATGGATTGGATAAACATGCTTCACTTACTGCACTTTCGAAAGACCATCGTTGGCATTCTCGTAATGCTGATGACGGCACCATCGTACGCTTGCACGACGGCTGTGATCAGCGGCAAAGTCACCGTGGATGGCCGGCCTTTGCTTTGGAAGAATCGGGATGCTCCGTATCGCGACAACCAAGTCGTCTTTTTAGACAAAGGCAAGTACCGCTGCATGGCCGTTGTCAACGCTGGAAAACGTGATGCCGTGTGGATGGGAGTCAACGAAGCGGGGCTATGCATTGAAAACTCATTGTGTCGCGACTTGACTGACCCTGCTGTGAAGGGACCAGGCAATGGAGGCTTGATGTTGCGAGCTTTACAAAGCTGCGCGACGGTGGCGGACTTTGAGAAGCTACTCGAGCAAACCAATGGCAAACGATCGACCAACGCTACCTATGGAGTCATCGACCGTGACGGTGGAGCCATGTTATTCGAAGCCTCGCCGACCGAGTTCGCGCGGTGGGACGCCAACGACCCAAAGGATGCTCCCAACGGTTATGTCGTGCGATCCAACTTTGCGCTGATGGATCAAGGTAAGCGTGAAATTAGCAACGAGGACGCGGCCGCGATCTACTCAGGAAACCGCTACCTGCGAGCTGATCAATTGATGCGTCAGGCAATTAGCGACGGAAAGATCTCGGTGAAGTATCTGCTACAGCACTGTGCGCGCGACTTGGCCGATGCCAAGGGACTGCCGATTTGTGGGAGCATCAACGGCGAAATTGGTCCGTTGATGGAGTCCATCGATACTGCTTCAACCATTAGTCGCCGGACCAGCGTCTCAGCGGCCGTCTTTCAAGGCGTACTTCCTAACGAAGATCCCTTGTTAACCACGATGTGGGTCATGCTAGGCGAACCCAACTTCTCTGTGGCAGTACCTTGTTGGGTCAAAGCCGGCGAGATTGCTCAGCCGCTGATTGGCGACGGCAAGAGTCCGCTCTGTACCGCCGTCAGGAAGCTCCGACAACAGAACTATACTCAGCCCAAAGACGACGGCGCCGAGTTTCTGCAAGGCGCAGGAATGCAAACTATCTGGAAGAGTACGCTCGACGTCGAGTCGAAAACACTCGACTCCGTTGCAAAAGCTCGACTCTCTTGGCAAGAATCGCCACCCACTTGGCAGCAATTGCTCGAGCTTCATCAACTGTCCGCCGCTCAAGCCGCCGAATGCATCAATGGCTTGACTCAGGTTAAGCGATGAGCGTTCTTCGTATTTCTTCGTAGGGTGTGTGCAGCATGCGTTCTACAAACCAACGTCACTACAAAAAAATCACGGCCCCAAGTTACACATCGCTCTCCGTCACACCCGCATGCGTAACACACCATTGGCTGCTGGATTTCCATCGCGGACGCGATGCCATATTACAGCCTGGGACGCGAGTCCCAGGAAATGCCGAATGAGGGTTCGGTAGTCGCGGAGCGACGATAGAAAGCTCTCGTGAGATTGAAGCGTCGGCCCGGTTTCACCCCATCATTTCATCTGAACGACAATTAGAAAATGCCGTCGCTTCGCGACTCCCCATGGTTCGCAATACCACTCCTGGGCTTCGCGTCCCAGGCTATCAACTTTCGTCGCATCCGCGACTAAAACCAACTACTCTGCGAGCACTTCGTAACCTCTGTGCCTTAAGCAAGTAACGCTTGGACGACGTTGCCGTGAACGTCGGTTAAGCGATAGTCGCGGCCTTGGAAGCGATAGGTTAACTTCGTGTGGTCAAAGCCTAAAAGGTGCATGATGGTGGCTTGAAGATCGTGTACGTGAACAGGATTTTCGACGACGCCGAATCCAAGCTCATCGGTTTGTCCGTAATTCACTCCGCCCTTGGTTCCACCTCCGGCCATCCACATGGTGAAGCAATCAGGATAATGATCGCGACCAAGAATCTTGCTCTTCGCCGTTCGTCCCTCGCGAAAGGGAGTTCGACCGAATTCACCACCCCAAACGATCAGCGTTTCGTCGAGCAGGCCGCGAGAATGAAGATCTCGGATCAACGCGGCAACAGGCTTGTCCATCGTTGCACACTTGCGAGTCAGACCATCGTCGATGCCTTCGAGTGCACCTGTTCCATGGAAATCCCATCCCCAGTCGAACAACTGAACAAAACGCACGCCAGACTCAACTAAGCGGCGAGCCAACAGACAATTGTTCGCCAAACTGCTCTCACCCGGCTTGGCACCGTAGTCTTCGAGCACATATTGCGGCTCGCGGCTAATGTCCATCACTTCCGGTACGCTGGTCTGCATGCGGAAAGCTAGTTCGTATTGCGAAATGCGAGTCTGCGTTTCCGGATGTCCCATCTCTTCGACTTGCAACTGGTTCAACTTGCCAAGTGCATCCAAAGTCTTGCGTCGTAAATCGGCATCCATCCCTGGTGGGTTGGAGACGAACAAAACAGGATCACCCTTCGAGCGACATTGAACGCCTTGGTAGACGCTGGGAAGGAAGCCACTGCCGTAGGAACTCTTCCCACCGTTGGGTTGAACTCCACTGGAAATCAACACCACAAACGCGGGCAAGTTCGCGTTCTCGGTGCCCAGCCCATAAGCGGCCCATGAACCTAAGGATGGTCGCCCTGCGCGAGGCGACCCAGTGTAGATCAACAATTCAGCGGGCGCGTGATTGAATTGCTCGGTGTGCATCGAATGGACCAAGCACATGTGGTCGGCCACTTCGTGCAACTTGGGTATTGCCGCGGACATCCATGTACCGCCCTGCCCTACCTGTTGGAACTTCTGCGGTGTTCCAAGTAGCGTTGGTGTGCCGGAAGTGAATGCGAACTCTTTGCCTTCAAGAAAAGTCTTGGGACAATCTTCACCAGTCCGTCGGACCAATTCAGGCTTGTAGTCGAACAAGTCCAAGTTCGGCGGCGATCCGGTCATGTGCAGATAGATAACACGCTTAGCCTTGGGAGTGAAGTGAGGCTTGCCAAGCTGGATCGCACCGGCATCGGTATCCGCGCGAGCGCCATCGGAGAGCATGCTGTTGATCGCCAATGCGCCGAGCCCCATCGCTGACTCTTTAAGGAAGTAACGACGCGTTCGCAGTTGCAAGTTTTCGAGGATCGGATTCATGGCAGGTTCTTTACTTTGATATCTTCGTTGGATTGTGGTTTTGAGTCATTTAGCGGAAGAATCCCTCGCTAACACAGCGGGTTGGGATCGAATCAACAAGCCGTGACGCAGCGGGTCGGGATCGAATCAACAGCGATTCGATCGCATGACGACTTTCTAACGCTTCATCAGTACTTCATCCAGATTCATTACGACGTTGCACACTGCCGTCCATGCAGCCAGATCAACCACATCAGCCTCTGGTGGCAATGCCCCTAACGGCTCTGTAGCTAGTCGCTTGGCATCCTCGGCGCGATCCTTGAGATGTTGACGACCAGCGATGAGCAATTCGAGTAGCGCAGCTTGCTCGGAAGCGGTTGGGCTGCGATTGGTTGCGTACTGGAAGATGGCGTCGAGCTTTTGAGCATCGGAATCGGTTGGCGATTCGTAAATGACAACGCGGCGAGCCAGGGCTTGAGCGGCTTCGATGAATACAGGGTCATTCAAAGTCACCAAAGCTTGCAGCGGGGTGTTTGTTACGTCACGCTTCAAGATGCAAACTTCGCGACTGGGAGCGTCGAAGGTAGCCATTGCCGGATAGGGACTTGATCTGCGCCACTTCGTATAAATGGCGCGGCGGAATCGATCTTCTCCTTGGCTGGTTGTCCAGTCAGTCGTGCCACCAAAGGCCGCGGTCAAACCGAGATTGGGTTGTGGAGGCTGAACAGGAACGCCGAACATTGCACTGCTTAGAACACCCGAGCTCGCAAGAGCCTGGTCGCGAATCATCTCGGCGCTCAGTCGAACTCGTGGGCCACGAGCTAACCAAAGGTTGTCTCGATCTTGCGAAAGAAGTTCGGATGATACCATGGAAGTTTGTCGATAAACTTGACTGGTGACTAATTTGCGAAGCATCGCCTTGAAGTCCCAACCACTTTCGACAAAATCAACCGCTAACCAATCGAGCAATTCGGGATGAGTCGGCGCATCGCCTTGAGTTCCAAACTCTTCGCTGGTTTTGACGATTCCAAGTCCAAAAAGTGATTCCCACATCCGATTGACCCAGACGCGCGCGGTGAGTGGATTTCGAGCATCGACCAGCCACTTAGCTAGATCCATCCGATCAAGCCGTCCATTCTTCGATTCGCTAAATTGAAAAACAGCCGGAGTCCCTGGGCCGACTTCGTCTCCCAAAGACTTGTAGTCGCCGCGGAGTTGGATAAACGTCTTGCGACGTTGATTCTCGGCTAGCTCGCGCATTACCGGTACGCTGGTTGCTGGTTTGGATTTTGCGATTTGCTGTTGTAGTTTGGTGCGTTCTTTGCGCAGTTCAGCTGTACTTGCTGCAAAATTTCCAGCGAAGAAATGGGCCAGTTCTCGCTGTTGTTCGGCAGTTCGTTTCTCAAGCGGCGTTTCGTGAATTTTCCTAACGCTTTCGCTTAGTGCGACCCAATCGCGAGTCGAAGGCACGTGGCTGACTTCGATCGCGTAGCTGGCAAGGATATGGTCTTGGTAAGGTGATTTGTGAGCTAACACAACTCTTAGAGTCTCGTAGCCAGAAGTGTCGATCGGCGATTCTGGAATCAGCGACAACAGATGTGACTGGTCGATCTGGCCACCGACTGCCCATCCACTCTTGTTGTCTTCGTCAATCGCCTTGGAAGCATCAAAGCCAGATTGCGAGTAAGCCGCGTAAGCCGATACAAGCTTGATCTTCTTGGTCGAGTTCACATCGACGGTTTGAGTGTCCTTGGCCTTCTTAATCGTCTGGCGAAAAGTCTCCTTGCGATTCGCGTCCAGGCAGACTACTTCCATGCCATCACAACGATTTTGTAAGCCGTTATCGGTGCGAACCCAGATGGCAAGTTTGTTGACCACAGTGGCTTCCGGCAGCTCAACTTCCCACCACGGCGATTCTTGCGTTTCAGTATGCGTGGTCGACTTCGCTTGAAAATCTCCGTTGGTGTTGCCATCGATGGCCAGCGATGCTGGAGCGTCGTAGGAGGTGCTGCTTTGTGAAGCTTTGCCTTTGACGGCTACGTTCGAGTCTCCGGCGAATACTTGAACCTCAGCCAACGAGAGAATCTTCTCTTTGCCTTTCAGTTCGACGCGTACAAATTTGGATGTGGGTATAGAGTCGGATTTGGGAATCAGCTCGGCTTGAACATCGGTTAGGGCAAAATTTCCATTACCCAACCCTGCTCCGCCGCCCGCGATACTGGCATCGGGCAACGTTCGAATCGCGATGGCCTGCAGTGGATGAGCCGAACCCTGTAAGTTGAATTCCACGTTTTGCGTGTCGGCTTGAACCAGTTTGGCAACCGGCTTGACCAACAAGCTCTTATCATCGCGAGTGACTGAGTCGTTTTGCTTGGTAGATTGATACTTGACGGGAGCCAATCGCTGCCAGTCGGGAGCCTTGATCGACGCTTCCCAAGAAGCAAGCTCTGGGCTATCGCTCGGCACGCTCAACTGAGTTTCGATCTCGGCCAAACGCTTCCGCCAAGACTCTAACTGTTGTTGCTGAGCCTCCGTGTAAAGCTCGATCAACGGGCTTTCATCGCGACGATCGGCGTCTTGCGATTGATTGAAGATCGCGAACAACTGGAAATACTCGGCCTGCGAAAGCGGATCATACTTGTGACTGTGGCACTGCGCGCAGCTCATCGTCAGCCCCATCCAAACGGCCATCGTTGTATTCACTCGATCAACGATTGCCACGTTGCGGAACTCTTCGTCGTTTGTTCCGCCTTCGTTGTTGGTCAGTGTATTGCGATGGAAGGCCGTTGCGGTCAGTTGATCGTTAGATGGAGTTGGAATCAGGTCGCCCGCAATTTGCTCGATGGTGAACTGATCGATCGGCATGTTTTCATTGATCGCGCGGATAACCCAATCGCGATAGGCCCAAATGGTTCGATCGGGGTCGTCGGCATAGCCGGCCGAGTCCGCGTAGCGAGCCAGGTCTAGCCACTTCCGCGCCCAGTTCTCACCGAAGGCAGGCGAGGCCAACAGTCGATCGACTTGACGCTCGTAGGCTTGAGGCGATGTATCTGCTTCGAAGGCCAGCACTTCGGCTTGCGTCGGTGGTAATCCCGTTAGGTCTAGGCTCACTCGACGCAAAAGCTCGTAGCGTTTGGCTTCTGGCGATGGATGGAATCCGCGTTGCGTCATGGCATGAAGCACAAAGCGATCGATACTTTGGTTCCAATTCGAAGCGATCGATTGAGAGTCCTTGGGCAGTTGATCCAGCGTCTTTTCAAGGCTGGGTATCGGAGCCTTTTGAGGAGCGACGAAAGACCAGTGAGGCGGCAATTCAGCGCCGGATTCAATCCAATTCTGAACAAGCTCCTTTTCTTTGGCCGTTAGTGCAGCTCCGAACGACGGTGGTGGCATACGAAGATCTGCGTCGTCGGTCGAGATCCGCGACCACATTTCGCTTTCGGCAAGTTTGCCAACAACTACGGGCGGCTTGCCCGAGTCAGCATTCGCCAGATAAGAATCCCTGGCATCAAACCGAAATCCACCCTCGCGCTTGGCGGAATCGGGGCCATGGCAGGCAAAGCAGCGATTCGACAGCAAGGAACGGGTCTGCTGATTCGTGTCTCCAGAAGCTTGGAAGGCTTGGACCGGTTGAGTCAGCCAGCAAGCGGCGAAAGTAGCAATGACTACCAGATAGAAACTAGATCGGCTTAACATTGGCGGGATGCATCTATAGGCGGGATGGTTGTGTGGGGCCACCTGTTCATTTTAGCTCAGTCGAAAAGGCAGTTCCAATTCCGTTCTATTGTAGCGGGTCATTTCCGTTCCCAAAAAGCCAATTCGGAGCTATTCGTGCTCGCTGGAGCATAACGCCCCCTTAGGTGATTACATTTTGCCATTCTCAGGCGATCAGAATTTAAGTTCTTCCATGAACGAACTCCAAAAGGATTATACTAGCGAGCCCACAAGAACGGACGTGAAGTCCGGGTACCGGTGCCCAGGTAACGGTACTCGGGCGTCTAGCCCGCAGGACTGCTTTTCACCAATCCCATCCCATGTGCATGTGAGTTCCGCTAATGGCCGAGCCGTCGCAGACATCCTCAACAATCGTCGTACAGAGATTGCTGGATCTACTCAAGGCGGGAGATACCGATGCATCGCGACAGTTGCTGGAAGTAACGATGGAGCGATTGCGGATATTATCTCGAAAAATTTTGTCCGACATTCCCGGCGTCGAACGATGGGAAGAGATAGACGATTTAGTGCAGAACAGTTCGATTCGCTTGTGGAAGGCTCTGGAGAAGCATCATCCACCGACTCCGTTGGACTATTTCCGCTTAGCGGCCGCTGTAATTCGACGCGAGTTGATCGATCTGTCTCGACGCTACTTTGGGCCCCACGGACTGGCTGCGAACCAAGCTAAGTCGTGGCAAGCTGGAAGTCAGTCAGCCGCATCGCCGGTGGAGATGATGGGCAATAGCACTTACGATCCTGTCAACTTGAGCAACTGGACAGAGTTCCATCAGTATGTTGAAAAGTTACCTGAGGAAGAGCGGACCTTGTTCGATTTATTGTGGTACCAAGGCATGACACTCAATGAAGCGGCTGAGTCGATTGGTTCTTCGGAACGCACGGTTCGTCGTCACTGGCAACTTGCCCGTGTGACGCTGTTTCGCGCTCTTATGTCGACAGGACAAGAAGACACTCAGCCACCAACTTCGAAATAGTTCAACACAAATCGCTGCAACTCTTACGTATCTAATCGATTGAAGGACACCGGGGGCCGCTGAATGCAAACTATCCTTGATGAGTTGCTGGATCGCTGGGAAGAGAGCTCTGAAAAAGGCTATGAGCTGACACCAGAGCAACTCTGCGTTGAACATCCCGAATTGCTGGAAGAGCTGCGATGGCGAATCAATGCGCTGCGCGCGGTCGATGCTCAGTTTGGTGCTTCGATCCACAAGAACGGTGAGTACGCTGCCAACGAAGCGAAAACGGACAAGCTGAATCAG
>CAUJKA010000189.1 GCA_963204965.1 Planctomycetota bacterium
GGCACGAAACCCCACACCAACTGGCTGAGAGCTAGACGTCTATCCAGCGTCGCTAGTGACGCAGATGGCGTGTTGCGAGGTCGGCCAGCAATACAACCGGGGGTGCAAACTCCGACGGTGAATTGTATTGGTCGTAGTCAATTGCCATTAGACCTCTGCACACGCCCTACAAATCCGTGCCAGAAGAACCGAGGCAAATCTGGCGATACTCCTACGTCAGGGTGGCGGGTGAACCTTGAGCGATAGCAAAAGGTGCGCTAAAATCCGAATCTTAACCCGCTCTTAACGCAATTTTCACAATCGCTTAGTAACGTACTGCCATGTCAAAACACTTTAGCCGTGAGATTACAGCAATTCAAACACGACTACTTACCCTGTTTGGGGTCGTCGAGCAGATGATCAGCGACGCGACTCGAGCGTTATGCAACCGGGAGTATGATCGAGCAGATCATGTTCTCGCCCGAGATAAGCGCGTGGACTCGGAAGAGGTCATGATCGAAGAGGAGTGCTTGAAAGTCTTGGCTTTGCACCAGCCCGTCGCCGGTGATCTTCGACAGATTACGGCAATACTCAAGATCATCGCTGATCTCGAGCGGATCGCCGACTTGGCTTGTAACATCGCCGAACGAGCGGCCAGTGTGAGACCGTATCCATACTTTCCTACTCCCGATCAATTGCCGGTGATGGCACAAGAAGCAACAGAAATGGTGCGCCGAGCGCTCAACGCGTTTGTGGGCCATGACATCATGTTGGCGCGGCAGGTCATCCTGGATGATGCAACTGTGGATAAGCTCAATCGTGGAATCCTCCTTGAGTTGAAGTCTATTATGAAGACTGACGGCGAACTGGTTGAGCCAGCGCTTCACTACTTTTCGGCGTCCAAGCACTTCGAGCGGATTGCCGATCACGCCGAGAATATTGCCGAAGATGTGATCTACATGATTAGTGGCGAGATCATTCGTCACAAGCATGGTGAATTCGAAATTGAGGTTGGTCGTAATGGCACGTCTTAAAGTCTTGATCGTGGAAGACGAACGCACCATTAGCGATGTGCTTGTCTACAACTTGACTGAATTTGGTTTTGAGGTTCAGGCTGCAACGAATGGTCTTGAAGGCATTGATCGAGCTAAGCGTTTTCTACCGGACGTGATTTTGCTGGACGTTATGTTGCCTGGAATGGATGGCTTGGAAGTTTGTCGGCAACTACGTGCTGGAGCAGAGACCAAAGCATCGAAAATTATCATGCTGACAGCCAAAAGCGAAGAAGCCGACCAGTTAGTGGGCTTCAACGTCGGCGCTGACGATTATGTGACAAAGCCTTTTAGCGTTCGAGTGCTGATCGAGCGTATTAAGTCGATTACGCGCAGAACATCGGCTGATGACGAACCATTAGAATCAATCTTGGTTTATGGCTCTATCAGTATCGACCGAACCAAGCACCGGGTCGTGGTAGACAACGAACATGTATTGCTTACGGCCAGCGAGTTTCGTTTGTTGGAAACGCTGCTGCGAAATCCCGGGAGAGTCTACGATCGGACCGAGCTGATCGAATCGGCCTTGGGAGCAGACACATTGGTGCTAGAGCGGACGATCGATGTTCACATTCGTTCGCTCCGTAAGAAGTTGGGGCGATATGCGGATCGAATTGAAACGGTCCGCGGCGTAGGCTATCGCTTCCGTGAGTTGCAAGAAGAGAGCAACGAGTAGTAGCGTCGGATCTATGGCTAGTGAGCCAGCAATTTCTTCTTGGGCGGTTCGACATTGGAAACACGCCCCAAAATGCCTTCCATGATCTTTCGCTCGAGCGCGGTATCTCTGCCAATTTCGTACCAGCCTAAGGTTTCCGGCAGCGACCTTTGTTGATTCTCATTGCGAACCAGCGTTCCATCATGCCGTTGAGCTGAAGAACCAGCGGTGGAAGCTTGAGCTTGATCGACGTCCTCTTTTTCCTTGAGAACGTTGACTTCCAGGTTGTAGCCCGTTTCGTCGGGTGTAATACGAACTGTGGCTGTGCGGCGAATCGTTTGAATCGTACTTTGAAGTCTCTCAAATCCTCGAGCGGCTTCGCCTTTCCAGGGTTCTAGTGTCGTTCCACTGACTTGCGGATAACTTGTCACGCGACCCTCTAGCCACTGGACATTATCGCGACGTACCCATTGTTCGCTCTGAATCTTGAACTCATCGTCCACCGCGTCAACCACTTGGAACATCAGGAATTCAGGATCGATCGGCCCAATGCGCGCAGGATTGGACACCGGTACCTCCACGACGGGTGGTGGGAACATCGAAGGGATTGCATCGCGGCAAGTCTGCTGAAATCGCTGACATCCGCAAAGGCTGGTCATTCCCATGACACAGCCTAGAATCCAATTGCGGTAGCTTCCTCGTAACAAGCGACGCATCCTTAGTCAGAACTTAGGCGACAGCTCTTGCAAGCGAGTTCGTGGAATCGATGCCGGATGAATCACCGGAACCTTGCAGCGGCAAACCAAGGAACTCACGAGCTAACAATCGGTAGTCTTCGGCACCATTGGACGTTGGTGCGTATTGGAAGATCGATTGCCCGAAGCTTGGTGCCTCAGCCAGTCGAATGTTTCGTCGAATGCGAGTCTTAAAGAACTGTGCTCCGGCCCAAGTACCACTGGTACTCGATTGCATGGAAAGGAACTCATCGACGTCGCGCGTTACTTCAGCGGCAAGTCGCGTTGCTGATTCGTACATGCACAACACGATCCCCGACAATCGAAGTTCAGGATTCAGTCGCTTGGCAACAATTTCAATCGTCTTCAGCAGTTTGCTCAAGCCGTGTAGCGCCAGGAAGTGAGGCTGAAGCGGCAGTAGGACTTCGTTAACGGCAGTCAGCGCATTGAGCGTCAAGACGCCCAGCGATGGCGGGCAATCCAAGACCATATAGTCGAACTGCTCGGTATCGATATCCAATTTGTCGCGCAAGATGACTTCTCGACCGACTTCGCCAGCCAATTCAAGTTCAGCGGCAGCTAAGTCCAAGTTGGCAGGTACAACAGCTAAGTGATCGTTAACCCAATATCGCGCGTCGGCGATCGATGCATCGCCGCACAAAACATCGTAAATGTTAGTTTGGTTGCCGACGACCGTTAAACCTAGGTGAAGGGAGGCGTGGGCTTGTGGATCCAAGTCCAGTAGGCAGACGCGACATCCTTGCTCGGAAAGCGCTGCGGCTAAGTTAACCGCTGTCGTGGTCTTGCCAACTCCACCTTTCTGATTGATTACCGCAATGGAACGCATCAGTCTTCTCCTCCTGAACGAATTTGCCAAGCCTAATGCTCGGCCTTTCGATCGCTTATAGAGGAATTTTGCCGCGGAAAGCTAGGTCACTGTGCGATACGAAAAGCAGCGGACGGCACACGGAGTGTGTAATCCAAGGCTAGCTCTCGACATTTTAGGTGATCGCGAGTGAGAACGCTGGAGGGAAGTGATAGAAAGCAGCGGACGGCACACGGAGTGTGCCTGCTACGAAGGTTGTCAAGCAGGGGCAACGGCTTCAAAAGTACTTCAGGGGGTTTTGACTTCAAAAGGTTCGGCGAGATAATTCAAGCATAGCCCTGTGGTCCAGTCTGCGTTTGTGAGCTTTCCGCGTAGAATTACCTTCCACCCGGTTATTTCTTGCCGATGAAATGTACGATATTCGGTTTCCGATGAAATGAAGCTACATCCATGAAATGCCAGCATTGCGAAAAGCCCGCCACGTTCCATATCACCGAGCTGATTCAGCCCAATGGTCCTGTAAAGGTCCACCTGTGTGAGGACCACGCTCGCATCTACTTGGCTCAAGGCTCCGAGGAATCGCCTCCGAACGCACTGGCATCGTTGCTTGCAAAGCAGTTGAAGCTAGAGCAGACCGCCGAGCAACTGGCTAAGCTAGACAAAAAAACCTGTCCAGTTTGCGGAATTAGTTTTGCTGAGTTTCGACAGGCCGGAAGACTGGGCTGTGCTTACGACTATGAGTGCTTCAAAGATGACCTTGAACCGCTATTGGTCAATATCCATGGAGCCAAATTGCACAAAGGCAAACGACCGAATCGAACAACGGGGGCTCCCGATCGACAACACCGTTTGTTGCAGTTGCGTCGAGAAATGCAAGATGCAATCGGCAAAGAAAAATACGAACGAGCGGCAGAGATTCGCGATTTGATCCGCCGCATCGATGAAGGTGATCCCACGGTTTGGGATGAATTGGGACAATAAACAAGGGACAGTCTCCGGCGGAAATGCATCGGCGCCGACCGGAGATGTTATTTCGTGGATTGCCGATACAATGCTTAGCGACTGACGAACTTTAATCTCCTCTTGAAGTGTTACTAGCAGTGGAACTGAACGATCTAGTTGGAAAATGTGGTCAATGGTTGCGTGGCGCAGGTCCCGAGTCGGACATTGTGATCAGTACACGAATCCGCTTGGCACGTAATCTAGCTGAGTTTCCCTTTGTGCGACGTGCAACCAGCGACGAACGAGCGCAGATCACGAAGCTAGTTCGTAAGAAGGTCGAATCGGTTCCCCAATGGGCTGACAACCTGTTCCTAAATGTCGAAGGAATGACCGAAGTCGATCGCCAGTTCCTAGTCGAACGGCAATTGATGAGCCTTGAGCTGGCCGACGGAACCGGGGATCGCGCCGTAGCGATCGAACCCGAAGAACGATTTAGCATTATGGTCAACGAGGAAGACCACCTGCGAATTCAAGTAATGTGCAGCGGCTTGGATGTTCAAAATGCTTGGCAGCGCATTGATGAAATCGACGATCTCCTTCAAGAACGATTGAACTTCGCTTTCAGCGAGCAGTTGGGATACCTCACAGCCTGTCCAACCAACGTTGGAACGGGGCTTCGAGTCAGTGTGATGCTGCACTTGCCAGCCCTCGTCGTTACGCGTGAGATCGAAAAAGTCTTTCGCAGCTTACAGAAGATTAACGTGGCCGTTCGCGGTTTGTATGGTGAAGGCTCACAGTTCATGGGCGACTTTTACCAGATCAGTAATCAGATCACTCTTGGACGATCCGAAGAGGATCTCGTTCAGACAGTGAGCGAAGTTGTTCCTCGTGTCATCGAATATGAACGCAAGGCACGACAATTCTTGCTTCACGAAAGCGAGCAAGACCTACACGACGACGTGAGTCGCGCGTACGGCATCCTTAGTACGGCTCGAAAGATTAGTAGTGAAGAGACGCTGCACTATCTTTCGAAAGTACGGATGGGCGTCAATCTAGGGCTGATCAACGCCTTGGATATCTCGACGATCAACAAGCTTTTCATTCACACTCAACCTGCACACCTTCAAAAGTTGTGCGGTCATGAAATGACTACAGCAGATCGGAATATCGAACGAGCCAAATATCTTCAGGAAAGCTTGAAGACTAAGTAAGTGGATCAGTTCGATCTCACCGAAGCAATTCGCTGGTCGCCTGGATGATTGAATTCTCCAAGCCAGCGCGGAATGCCGTGGGCCAGTCGTAGTAGATCATGGCTCCACGTCCTTCATATCCACCCTGCTTCAACACACTTTCGCTGGGACTGTAGCAGGGGCACGAGTTTGCGTAGGCGTTGACCCATCGGCATCCGCTGGATTTAAGTCGCAAGCCATACTCGACGGTGACTTCTCCGGCCAGAAAAGCGATCGAGAGGTCTTTTCCCAAGGTCCAGGCTTGAACTGAGTAGGTAATCGATTGAGGTAGTGCTTCGCCGCGATCCAACTTAGCCAGTTGCTTACGAGCGTGATAGCCGATTGGCGTGTTTTGCTCGGCGAGCTTGGCAAATTCCTCGCGCGTTGGAAGTTGTTCTAAGGGTAGCTCAATCTCTTTCCATCGGGCCTGCATTTTTGCTTCCAGCTTGGTCATTGATGTGCTCAAAAGTCTGGAAACCTCGTCAGCAATCTCCTTTCCCTGCGTGTCGGCAACATCGATTCGGTCCACAGTGACGTTGGAGGTTGGGTTCTGATCGCCTGCGC
>CAUJKA010000190.1 GCA_963204965.1 Planctomycetota bacterium
CACCTTTGCGCCAGAATCCCTCCACCTCACGCATCCGCTGGCAGCGTCATTAATTCGCGGACAGAATCCTGCATGAATTCACTCAGCTCTCTAAGACCGTTTCTCAGTAGCCTTTTCTTCGTCCTAGTTGGAATGTCTGTAACATCAGCTAGTCCGGTTGACGACGTGTTTGGTAAGGATATTCTCCCGTTATTGGACAAACACTGCAGCAGTTGCCACAGCGGCGATTCTCCCGAAGCCAAGTTTGATGTGACTCATTTCAAGTCATCAGATGCCGTGGCCTCCAATCTCGCAAGCTGGCAGATGCTGGTCTCGCGAATTGAACAAGGCGACATGCCTCCAGCGGAAGTCAAGGAACGCGTCGCTCCTGAATCGATTGAAAAACTGACTCAGTGGACACAAACACTTCGGCGGTCACTGGCTGAAAAACACCGCGGCGATCCCGGAATCGTTGGCGTGCGTCGATTGAACAATGCCGAGTACAACAACACGGTTCGCGACCTTACGGGTGTCGACATCCGGCCAACAAAGAGCTTTCCGATCGACCCAGCCAATGCAGCGGGATTTGATAACTCGGCGGAGTCGCTAACTATTTCGCCTGCACTAGCTGGCAAGTACATCGACGCAGCGAGATTCGTCGCAGATCACATGCTGCTGACTCCCGATGGTATCCAGTTCGCGCCGTTTCCAGTTGTCACCGAGACCGACCGCGACCGCTATTGTGTTCAACGAATCGTCGACTTCTATTCGCGACAACCAATTCAGTTGGATCGCTACCTACTTGCTTGCTGGAAGTTGCAACAGAGTAAGTCGGTAGAGTTGAGCCGAGTTGCAACTGAGATGAAGCTAAGCGCGAAGTACCTCGGGCTACTCCATGAAGAACTATTCACCCGCGAACATCCATGGGGACCACTGGCCGAACTTCGCAGTCGCTGGAATAAGTCGTTGGATAGTTGCCATGACGATCAAGAAGCCGCGGCGATTTGTCGTGAGTTGGCAGACGATCTGATGGAGCTGCGTGAAAAGCTGAAGCCCAAGGTGAAGCTGCTGCGAGGCCCTCGCGAATTGAATCAGGGCTCACAATCGCTTGTTCTTTGGTACAACCGAGAAGTAGCCAAGCTGCGACGAACATGTCGAACGGATCTGTTTCAAGGCGAAATCGCCAATGACTCGCCATTACTGCTGCGAGACCGCGAGTCCCTTACCGATCATCGCGATGAAATTCAGAAAGCCTACCAGTCCTTCTGCGAACTCCTTCCCGACGCATTTTTCATTCTCGAACGAGGCCGCCCATTTTCTAATGAAGAGAAGTCGGAACGCAAAGGCCGATTGTTAAGCGCAGGCTTCCACAGCATGACCGGCTATTTTCGCGACGATGGTCCTTTGATGGATTTAATTCTTGCTGAGCCCGAGAAAAACCAAATCGATCGATTGTGGCGAGAGTTCGAACTCATTTCGCTGACTCCGATTCGACAGTATGCAGGATTCATTTGGTTCGAGCGTGCTGAGTCTGGCTTCATCCGAGCCTCGCAGTTCGACTTTGCACGAGCCGAAGACAAGTCTGTGACAAGTGAAGCGATGATTCAACGGTTTGCACAGGTCTATGAGACCAAGGTACGCGGTGAGTCCGATGACGCTCAAGTGATTCAAGCCGTTAGCGACTACTTTGTGGATATCAACCGCCAGATTCGTGCAGTGGAGCAAGCCGCTAAAGATGCCGAACAAGTGCAGCTCGAATCGCTGCTTAAACTCGCCGAGCAAGCCTACCGCCAACCGCTCGCCAGTCACCAGCGACAAGGTCTACTGGAATTCTATGCCCATGCGCGAACACTTCCTGGTGCGGATCATCGCACCGCCATGGAAGACACGCTGGTATCGATTCTCGTTTCCCCATCGTATCTATTTCGCTGGGACTTGCGCACCGAATCCTCGGAACGAGTTCCATTGAACGACCGCGAGTTGGCTAATCGATTGAGCTATTTTCTTTGGGCCAGCAAGCCTGATGCGAAGCTTGAAGAGATGGTCGCATCGAAGTCCTTATCGAATGATGCAGTATTGTTACAACAAACAAAGCGAATGATCGACGATCCGCGATGTCGCTCGATGCTGGTGGAATTCGTCGGCAACTGGCTGGAGGTTCGAAGGTTTGACGAACACAAAGGCGTCGACCGTGAACAGTTTCCAAGCTACGACGATGCGTTGCAGCGATCGATGGCCGACGAGCCTATCGAGTTTCTTTGGGATTGGCTGAAACGTAATGGCAGTCTTAATGAATTGATCGAAGCCAACCACTTGATTGTGAATCAACCGCTGGCCACTCACTATGGTATCCAAGCTCCCAACGATACATATCATGGACCGAATGATTGGTTTCGAGTTGAGGGGGTTCACGGCTCGGGTCGCAGTGGCCTGCTATCGATGGGGGCATTTTTGACACAGAACTCTCCGGGATTGAGGACAAGTCCAGTCAAGCGAGGTTATTGGGTTGTTCGCAAGCTGTTGGGCGAGAAGATTCCACCGCCGCCTCCCAACGTCCCCGAGTTGCCCAATTCCGAGAAAAGCACGGGAGATTTAACTCTGCGACAATTGCTTGAAAAACATCGTGAGCATCCCAGTTGCGCGGCTTGCCATCAGCGATTCGATTCAATTGGATTGTTGCTCGAGCAATACGATCCGATTGGACGCGTTCGCTCGGAAGATCTTGGAGGCCGACCAGTGAGCGCTGTCGCAATATTGCCACACGGTATTGAGTCCAGTGGACTAGATGGACTAAAGCAATACATACTCACAACACGCTTCAGCGATTTTCGACGGCACTTCTGCGAGAGCTTGTTGGCGTATGCCTTGGGGCGTTCCCTGATCGTCTCGGACGACCTGCTGGTCGAAGAGATGATGGCCAAGCTAGATGCAAATCAAAATCGAGTCCAACCATTGTTCCAGACGATTCTCCTCAGTCCCCAGTTTCGTAATAAACGCGGTATTGAGCAGTGAATGCGCTGCTGACTTTTGTACCTAAGAAACTGACTGAGCCTTTATCTGAAATCACTTCAACCAAATCGAGAATTGAATATGAATCGTAAAGATAACACTTCCAGCAACACATCAGCGATCAATCGACGACGCTGGCTGCGCGGTACTGGTGTGCTGGTTGGCTTGCCTTGGTTAGAGTCGATTCCTGTATGGAGTCAAGAAACAACGTCTAGTTCTAGTCCGATTCCAGAACGGTTTGGCGTGATGTTCATGGCATGTGGCGTTCACCCGAACAACTGGTGGGCCAAAGGCAGCGGATCTGAGATGGAGTTGAGCTCATGCTTACAGCCGCTTGAGCCGCTCAAGAACAAGCTGAATGTGATCAATGGGCTATTCAACAAGAATGCAACGGGAGTCGGGATTCACCCAGGTCAGACTGGCAATATCCTCTCAGGTGCCGCACTAAAGAAAGGCGCCGAATTACGTGGTGGTCAGAGCGTTGATCAGGCTATCGCGGGTGCATTGGGCTCGGAGGATATCGTCCCCAGCTTAGTGCTGGGCTGCGAACAGCCAACGACAGGTTATCACGAGACCAACTTTTCGATGGCTTATAGCTCGCACATCTCGTGGCAAAACGCGACATCCCCTGTCCCAATGGAGGTCTATCCATCGCTGGCATTCGATAGTCTGTTTGAAAATCGCGGGAGTGCGCGCAACCAGAGCATCCTCGATCGAATTATGGAAGACACGCGGCAATTGCAGCGCCATTCGAGCGCCAATGATCAAGCCAAGCTGGACGAATACCTGACAAGCCTGCGTGAAGTTGAAAAGCGAGTCCAACGTCAGCGATCTCCGGTTGAGAAGGCGGTCAATCGAGCCGAGGAAAAAGGAAAGCCTCTATTTGCGATGGAGCGCCCCGACAATGGTTTGCCTGAAGATATCCGCGACCACATGCGACTGATGTGCGACATCATCGCCCTTGCGTTTCAGACTAACCGAACGCGAGTCGCATCGCTGCTGCTATGTCGCGATATCTCT
>CAUJKA010000191.1 GCA_963204965.1 Planctomycetota bacterium
CCATTCCACCCATGCCGCCGCCCTTTCCGCCCAAGCCACCGCCCATTCCACCCATGCCACCGCCACCCATTCCACCACCCATACCTTGGCCGCCGCCGCCCATGCCGCCGCCCATTCCGCCCATGCCGCCGCCCATTCCACCCATGCCACCGCCACCCATTCCACCCATGCCGCCGCCCATTCCGCCCATACCGCCCATGCCACCCATACCGCGTTGAGCAAGTACGTGGACTGCTCCAAAGGCTGCAGGAGGCTTAACGATTACGGGCTGATCACCCTTGTTTTTGATGATCAAAGTAGCTTGAGAAGCATCTTTGGGGATGAACTTAACTTCGATCGTTCCGTCTTCGATACCCTTAAAAAAGTCTATCGTTTCAACGGGATCCGAAGATTGCTGCTGTTGCTTTTTGGACTTTGCTTTGTCCGCAGCGTTAGCAACGCAAACGAATGCTAGAAGGGAGAAAATGCTCAGGGAGTAGGAGAAGTAGCGTTTCATATTTTCCTCAATATCTCGACCAAAACTTTGTTCCAAAAGACTTCCATCGAGTGACAAGGTTGCGCAGGGGCGAAGACGGTAGTATAGCCATTTAAGTCGGCGGAAGACAACTAAAAGCCCATGCATTTTGCAGTTTCATGGTAGTCCACACAGAGATCCCTTCCAAGCAAAAACCGGTCCAAAGCGATTGATTCCGCAAAAATCTCTCGTATTAGCGGCTGATAAACTGTAACAAATGAACGATTTCCAGGGGTTTCCTACGGATTTTTTCTTTGGAATGGTCGTCCGTCAGGCAAAGTGACCGCTTGCAATGATGGATGGGTTTGGTACCCTCTCACCCCAACTGATGCATTAATTTGCAACACTGGACTTTCGAAATGTACCATTTTCAAGGGAAGGTTGAATTCCTATGTCTCTCTTAGTTGGCGAAGCTCTTGTGGGCGAAGGCAATGAGATTGCTCACATTGATTTGATGATTGGCAGCAAGACTGGTCCCGTTGGAGTCGCTTTTGCCAATGCGCTTGCGACTCAGAGCGCTGGACACACCAACCTGCTAGCCGTATTAACTCCGAACCTTGCTGTTAAGCCATCCACAGTGATGATTACCAAGGTAACGATCAAGGGCATGAAGCAAGCTGTTCAAATGTTTGGACCAGCTCAAGCAGCAGTAGCTAAGGCAGTTGCCGATTCAGTTGCCGCTGGCGTAATCCCTCAAGATCAAGCAGAAGATTTGGTAGTAGTTTGCGGAGTGTTCATTCACCCAGCCGCTGAAGACAACGCCAAGATCTACAAGTTCAACTACGAAGCCACCAAGCTGTCGATCGCTTCTGCGATGGCCAGCAAGCCGAGTGCTGCTGAGATGATCGCTCAAAAAGACACAGCGACTCACCCATTCCAAGGCTTCTAAGTTCAACTGTTGAATCGTCACGATTCGCAATACATTTGACCCTTAGGCCGTGTGCATGAGCCTTTCCTGCACACGGCTTATTTTTTGGATTACCGCCTTCATTCCTAGCCGATTTCCTCCTAGCCTAACCGAATCATGAGCGCGCCAAAGATCCTAATTCAATTCGATACGGACAAGTCTTGCAGCACTTTTGACGCAGTTGTTGCGGTTGATTCAGGTGTGCAGCACTTACTGCAGTATTCCAACGTCAACTCAGAAAATGTAGTTGGATTAGTCCATGGCGCAATGTTCACCCGCGGACCGGATCAACTGAAAAACACAGCGATTTTCGTTGGCGGCTCCAATGTAGCCGACGGTGAAAAGCTTGTAGCCAAGATTCGTGAAACCTTTTTTGGTCCCGTTCGTGTATCGGTCATGTTGGATTCCAATGGTGCCAACACGACTGCAGCGGCGGCGGTGCTTAGTGCTGCCAAGCACGTCGATCTAGCAACTTGTCGAGCGGTTGTCTTGGGCGGTACTGGCCCAGTTGGACAACGCGTCGCTAGGCTGATTTTACGCCAAGGTGGATACGTCAATCTAGTTTCACGCAACTTGGAACGCGCGACTGCGACCTGTTGGGCAATCAATTCCCAGGTCGAAGGCGGCTCGGAACGACTGCAAGCCATCGTCTCGGACTCACCTTCGAGATTGGCGGCGTGCATGCAGGATGCAAATGTTGTGTTTGCCTGTGGAGCCGCCGGTGTCACACTGCTAGACGAGGAGACTTTAGCTGCTTCTGAACAACTTCTAGTCGCTATCGATCTGAATGCAGTTCCACCAGCAGGTATCGCAGGGATTGGTGTCATGGACAAAGCTGTTCAGCGTGGCTCGCGTCTCGATTATGGTGCAATCGGAGTCGGCGGCTTGAAAATGAAGATCCACCGAGCTGCTATTGCTGCCATGTTCGAGAAGAACGACCGCGTCTTCGATGCCGAGGAAATACTCGCCGTTGGACTCGAGTTGCTCAAGTAGTCTCAATTTCATCGAGCTCTCAACTAGCGTAAAACCCGAAGGCAATTCAAAAATTTTGCCCTCACATTCGCTACAACTCGTAAAAACGATTACGCTATCTCAGCTCATCAAGCTGGATTCCAGCTGCCAATTGCTTTTGTTTTTCCCTTCGCTGATCACAATTGGACTCACCTTGAGCTCGGTCCAATTGGCGCGACAAGTATTGGATTGTTGCAAGGCAAATCAATTTCAAAGGTCTTCCGTTGCAAATCGATCCGTCTAAACCGCTTAAGTGCCTCTTCGTACAGCCTAAGTTCGAAGAGACGAACTTCTGGAACTTCATCGAAGGAGCACACTCCATCGGAGCTCGCGCGATGGCTCCGCCATTGGGATTGCTGACAGTTGCTGCGCTCGTTCCATCACATTGGCAGCTCAAGTTAGTTGACTTGAACACGGAAGCATTGAGCGATGAAGATTGGAATTGGGCGGACTTGGTATGCTCGGGCGGCATGTTGCCTCAACAAGCGGGCATTCTAGAACTGGTCCATCGCGCACAAGGCGATGGGAAGTACATTGTCCTGGGCGGTCCAGATCCAACCAGTCAACCTGAACTGTACAGCGGTGCCAGCGCGCTTGTACTTGGCGAAGGCGAAGCGTCGATTCCGATTTGGCTCAAGAGCTGGAGCGAAGGTAAGCCGTTTGGACAATTCCTGCCTGATCGCACCGTTGATGTTACTCAGACACCATTGCCAAGATTTGACCTAGTCAACTTCAATCATTATCTCAACGCCGGAATTCAATCTTCGCGAGGCTGTCCCTACAACTGTGAGTTCTGCGACGTAATCGAGCTGTTCGGTCGCAAGCCTCGAGTGAAAACTCCGGAGCAGTTTGTTAGTGAACTCCAGAACCTATTCGATGCGGGTTATCGCGGATGGGTCGACATCCACGACGACAACTTCATCGGCAATCGCTTGAAGATCAAGCCAGTTCTGGAAGCAGCTGCACAGTGGATGAAGGAACACAACTATCCATTCATCCTTTCAACGGAAGCCAGCGTCAATCTTGCTGATGACGACGAACTTTTGGATCTGATGCAAGAATGCCAATTCCGTTACGTGTTTCTTGGAATTGAGACCCCTGACCCTGAGGTTCTCAAGCAAACGCAAAAGCGGATCAACACAGTTAAGCCACTGATCGATCGAATTCATAAGCTCTACAGCTCGGGTATCTCTGTAACGGCCGGATTCATTCTCGGCTTTGATTCGGAACCAGAAGGCGTGGATAAGTCGCTGGTGCCATTCATTCAAGAGTGCGGAATCAGCATGGCGATGGTTGGGCTGCTGTTCGCTATGCCAAACACTCAGCTGACTCGAAGATTGCGAGGCGAAGGTCGCTTGGTGTCTCACCAGGACGGTTGGGTCCCCGATCTCAATGAGCGCTACCAAGTGCGAGTCGCTCAAGGGGGCGTGGACCACACCAGTACTGGACTCAACTTTATCACCATGCGTGATCGAGTCGACATCTATCGCGAGTTGCGGACGATTATCAAAACGATTTACTCGCCTCAAGCCTTCATGGATCGCGTGCTCGACACAACGAAGCGTTTACAATTCAAGACGAAGCATCGACCCAATTTGTGGGAAGGTAAGCGAATGCTACGAGGCTTCATCAATGTGGCCAGCACTTTGATTCGTAATCCGCAGACTCGATGGCTCTATCTTCGCAATGCCTGGAAGACAATGTGGATGGGGATCGACAAGTTTGAGTATGCCCATACAACAATGGGTGGTTACACTCACTTCAAACGACAATCCGACATGCTTGTCGCATCGCTGGATCAATCGATTGAGTTCTACTTACACAACGCCCCATTCCCACGCTCAATGGCCGACATGAAGGACTGGCCCAATAAAGGCAAGCCCTTGGTGGCCATCACAGCGCCAGACTAACGTTGGATCAATCGCGTGTGAATAATCACTTGTGCGGATGATTCATGAGGACCAAGCGATCAAGGAGCAACGAACGCACGTCGAAGAATGGCTTCGATAGCGGTCATGTTCTTGGCAAAGTCTTTGTGGAACTCGGCTTTGCTCTCAGCAGACGAGAACAGCAGAGGCCCCACGCGATCTTCAAACAAGGCTCCAAACTCGCTCGATCCAGGGACCAAGCGACCTTCTGACAAGAGAATCATTGGATCGTTGCCCAACAACACTGGCGTGAAGAAGTCTGGGTTCTTCATGAATGCGTCGAAGCACTCCTGGTCCGCAAGCACGAAGACCATTCCACGATGCTTGACCGCAAACTGCTCGTTACCCTTGCGCCATTGCTTGGCTCGCAGCGAAACTGGACAGTAACCATTGATCATCGATTCGCCAACGGTCGTTGTACTGGAAACTGTGCGAACGTTTGTTGGCGCGACGGGAGAAACTGGCTGGGCGTTAGGAGTAAGGCTTGGACTGCCATCGTTTACTAATGCTGGTGGTGCTACGACGCCTTGGAGACTCCCGTAGTGCGGATTGTCCATTGTCGAAGAAACTGGACCAGGCTGGCTGCTCCACTTGCTGTCTTTGCCACCGGTTTGAGCACCAGGCTGTAAGGTAGCCGAATAAGGGCCAACTTGAGCCGAGACTGTTGGCAACTGCGCTTGGTTTGCAGTCGGCAATTGCGAGTAGTTGTTGATCGCTAGTTGCCCCACTTTGTCCAGCTTTGGAAGTTCGGGAGCGGTCGTGTTTTGTGATCCGCCTAGCGGTGGAAATGGATTCGCACCCAATGGGGAAGACTGCGAAAGCTGCTTTTCCGCATATCCGCCGATTTGAGTCTGCATTGATTGGACAGACCCCGTGATCGATGGCGGTTGTTGAGTTGCTGAAAGCGGACCAGTATGAACAGCATTGCTTGACGACAGTCCACTTTGAAGCTGTTGCTGCATCATGCTCGCGCCTGAAGCGGTGTAATAGCCGGGTGTGTTTGTGTTTGTTGGCGCTGCAAAGCCAGGAGGCGGAAGCGAAGGTACCAGCGGATTGGCGCTGTTTGGCATGCCGCCATTGGGAAGGCTTGTTTGCTGTGCGATTGAACCAGCGCTCTGAGTCTTCTGAGCGGCAGCAACCGCATTGGTGTCGCGATTCATCACAGCGACTCGCTCTAACACGGCAAGATACTCTTTGACATCTTGCGGACTCGTGCCTTGGTGAAGCTTTTCACCGATGGGGCTCAAGAAGACGTCTGTGGGGTAGCTGTGAATTTCGAATTCCGACATTGCGTTTCGGTCGCGAGTCCCATTGATTAAAACGCAAATGAAGAACTTGTTCAGCACCTGAACGACTTCTGGATTGGCGAAGACATTTTTCTCCAGAGTTCTACAGGGCAGGCAACCGTCGCCATAGAAGTGCACCAACAATGGCACTTTGAACTGCGCCGAAGCTCGACGCGCAGATGCTAGGTCCGGTGCCCATTTGATTTGCGGAACGGTTGAATCAGCGAATACCGCTCCACACATCAAGGCCAACACTAACCAACAAAGGTAAGTTCGGGCTGCCACTTGGGATTCCTTTCCTCGGCGACCAATATCGTAAAAAGTGGCTTCCAAGAAGCGCACCTCTAACAAGTCAAATCGGCTGGTAAACTTTGCCGCTTAAGAGGACTAAGCAGAAAAAGCGGAAAAAAATGATGATAATTTCGCTATCAATTGATGTTTGACTTGACACGGAACCTCTCAACGATAATATTCCTAGACGACTTAAACGAAGGATTCTTCATTAATAGAGTCACCTGACGGCCAGAGGAAAGTACTTCTGAGCTTCCAGTTTCTAATGCCATGATGGTTGTTTCCTAAAACAAACACCTTAAATCAGTCGATGGTCACTATCAGACCTCCTGATTCAAATGGTGGGATCTCATTCGAGTTGGTAATTGTGACTAACTCGTCTCCCATCAGGTACAAGAAACGGCGGGATTCATGTGAGCTTCCGGCAAAGTAGTTTGCCGTTGATTGTATCGCTCCTGATTTCCGTGGTGATCCCCGACGAACCCGGGCTCGGCCTGGCAAAATGACTTTTTGTTTCGCCTGACAGATCAAGAGAACTCGTTCATTCCAAGGACGAAATTCGAAATACCCCTAGTCCTTAACTAGATTCATTTTCTAGGTAGGCATCGATAGACAAGCTACTCCTGTTGTAGATCGATATCGCAATGTGATGTGGATTTTGCACTTTCCACCCAAGCACGTTTTGCGACCAAACTGACCTCAGATGAGTTTCATTTTTGGACCCTAGCAAGGTATGCAATTCCAATTCACTGCCCGTCGGGTCGAACAACCTGACGGCTAGCGAGCACTGACTCTAGAGAACTTCATCTAGAGATACCTCACCTACATTACTCAAATCGGACTCTAAAACGGTTCGCTGTAAACCAAGCTAAGAAAACTCAATCACGACGAGTTCACTGGCAAAGGCTTGCAGCCCTTCTTCAAGTTGCTGGATGATTTTTGATGGCTAAGAAAAAACGATTTCGATCGCGCTCTGGTTCAGGTCCTGGCTACCCTCAGTCGGGAGGCTACTCTGGGTCTCAAGGTGGGCCTCGCGGTGGTGGCGGAGGCGGAGGCGGAGGCGGAGGCGGTGGTAATCGACGCGGTGGACCTCCTCGCGGTCAAGGTGGTCGCCGAATGGGACCGAAAACCAACAACGATCCGTTCCCAGAACCAACCATTGATGAAAATGGCGACATTCCGCTGCTTGAGTTCTGCGGTATCTTAGAAATGCATCCCAACGGCTACGGTTTCTTGCGTAGCGCAGATAATAACTATTCACGGGAACGTACCGATCCATTTGTTCCCGGAACAATGATCGAGAAGTTTGGCCTGCGGCAGGGCGTCTTCATGCGAGTCATGATGCAACAGGCGCGACGTCAACAAGGCCCTCGAGTCCGAGAAATCACCGATGTCGACGGCATGCCACCAGATGATTACGTAAACGTCAAGAATTTTGACGACGATAAGGCACTCACTCCGATTAACCCCGAGCAGTGGTTGCAATTAGAAGTCGGCAAAGCTCCATTGACCAATCGTATCATTGACCTCCTCGCGCCTCTGGGCAAAGGTCAACGTTCATTGATCGTTGCTCCACCACGAAGTGGTAAGACGATCATGCTTCAGCATATCAGCGAAGGAATTGCTCAGAATCACCCGGACGTTCATCTGATCGTTCTGTTGATTGACGAGCGTCCGGAAGAAGTCACGGACATGAAGCGAAATGTCAAGCGTGGCGAAGTGATCGCGTCTAGCTTGGATATGGACGTTGACAGTCACGTAAGGTTGAGCCAACTGGTTATCGATCGCTGCAAGCGTCTTGCTGAAGAAGGCAAAGACGTCTTCCTCCTGCTAGACTCGATCACTCGATTGGCTCGGGCATTTAATAAGTGGGTCGGCAATAGCGGCCCAACCATGACCGGTGGTGTGAACATCAAAGCGATGGATATTCCGAAGAAACTCTTTGCGACCGCTCGCGCGTTCGCCGAAGGTGGATCTCTAACCATTGTCGGAACCGCTTTGGTCGACACTGGAAGTCGCATGGATGACCTGATTTTCCAAGAGTTCAAGGGAACGGGAAATATGGAGTTGGTTTTGGACCGACGTTTGGCAGATCGCCGCGTTTGGCCCGCAATCGACATCACTCAGTCAGGAACTCGCCGAGAAGAATTGCTGTTGGACGAGAATACGCTCAACATGGTTACCATGCTGCGTCGTACTTTGAATTCAATGCATCCGGTCGAAGCAATGGAACAGCTCACCAAGCAGCTTTCCCGCTTTGAGTCGAATCGCGAGTTCATCAAGTTGATTGCCGCCGCAAAACTTGACTGATTGCTTGCTAAACACAGGGAAGGTTTGTCGAAAAATCGGGATTTTCGTTACAGCTTTGCTGTTCGTTATTACTGCCCGATGACGAATGAATGGATAGGAACTTTTGCGCTTAAACTCTAGAAAGTTGCGAGCTGCATTTGTAACTTGAAAGATTGTTTACCGGGTAAAGTCTGGCATAGTTGGGATGCAGAACCAACTGTCGTACCTAGCCCGGCAAACTGCTTACTGCCTACTTATTAGGTGAAGCATTGTCGACAAACACCGATTGGGTTCGGAATGAGCAAGGGTTTTTACTCGTCTAAAACGTTCTTCGGATTACCCAACGCGCTAATCCTGTTGATGGTCATCTTTTTCTTCGTCCCGTTTGCGCTCCGTGGAGCACGAATGGCTCTTCAAAAGACGGAGAACAATGTCAAGGATTGGTTGCCCTCGGATTTTCGTGAGACCGAAGAACTAGCTTGGTTTGCTAAGCACTTCGTGAGTGAGCAGTTTGTTGCTGCAACATGGCAAGGCTGCACCGAGGATTCACAACGACTGCAAATGTTCGTTGCCAAGCTTCAGACCGAAGTTGCCAAACCACCCGTTGACCCAGATAACAAAACGGATCTTGAGCTTGCCCGAGAAACTCTTCGAGACTACGTCCTCTTCCTAGACAAGGAAGAGTATTTCAATTGGGGCGGCCTGAACGAAAAGTGGCTGATCGACGAGAACCAAAACAAATACTACATCACTCCCAATGGTAGGCTGTATCGTTGGGATGGCGGAGCCAACGTTGTTAGCGCACTGGGCCGAACGGTTTCGCGAGCCACTGGTAGCTTCCGTTTAGATGGCAGCTTCGTAGCTGCGTTTGGTTCTCCTTCGACCGAAGAAGAGCCCAACAAGTTCTGGTCCGACCCGCGACTCCTGACAACACCTTTGTTCAAGTCGATTGAGACCGGTCCGCAAGTCGTCGCACAGCTTTCTGGTCCCGGCAAAGGCCTGCATGTCGAAAGCAATCCGATTGCCGGACAACGCATGGCGGTCGCTCGACTGACTGGTACGCTTTTTGGTCCACCAGTTCCAGCGAACTTCTCGTGGCAAACCAACGATTTGAAAAAACTACTGCCCGAAGCAACGCTCAGCCAATTGCCTGAAGGCTGGGAAGAGATCTGGAATCGAATCGTTCAAAATGCAGTTGAGACTCGGTTTGAAAATGATCTAGCGAAGCTTCGCAAAGCAGACCCGGTAGACCAAGCAAATGTTTGGTACGAGTTCTTTGACGAGGTTGCTGTCGCCGAGCCCACGCGTCAGACAAGTGTAATTCTGACTTTGACCGAAGCCGCTCGCCGTAACCTTGGACGAGTTATTGGTCGTGGTGTGTTGGGGCAACCAACCGGTCGCGTGTTTGAAATCGCCGAAGAGTGCGGAGTGTCTGCGCCTCCCAAGCCAATTATGGCACCACCACCGTTTTCATGGTTGGTTGAAAAGCCCAAGATCGTTGAACCAGCGATTCGACTGGGCGGCCCACCTGTAGACAACGTAGCCATCGATGAAGAAGGCACGATCACGTTGGTTCGTTTGATTGGGTACTCACTAGCCTTGGGCCTATTCCTGAGCTACATACTGCTTCGCTCGTTCCGCCTGACGTTCATGGTCTTCTTTGTTGGCGGCGTTAGCGCAATGGCCAGCATGAGCCTAGTGTGGTGGGGTGGAGCATCGGTGGATGCAATCCTCCTTACGATGCCTTCGCTCGTGTACGTTCTCGGCATGTCTGGAGCGGTCCATATAGTTAACTACTATCGCGATGCGGTAACGGAGAAGGGCCTTGAGAACGCACCAGAACGCGCAATAAGACACGCATTCCTTCCTTGCTTATTGGCGAATGTTACTACGGCCATCGGCTTAATATCGCTTTGCAACAGCAACATTTTGCCAATTCGCAAATTCGGTATCTTCTCGGCAATGGGTGTGATGGCAACACTAGTTTTGTTGTACTTCTACCTGCCAAGCGCGCTGACGATTTTTCCTCCTGGACCAGCGTTCTTCTCTGGAAAAAGCAAGAAGATCTCGAACCGTATCTCTGCGATCTGGGGTTCCATCGGCGCCTTCATCATTCGCAGGCACTGGTATGTGAATGCAGCGCTATTTGGCGCAATGATCTTCATGGGCTTTGGAGTCATGAAGATTCAAACCAGCGTGCAACTTCTAAAGATGTTTGATAAAGACTCGCAAATCATTAGCGACTACGCGTGGCTTGAAAGCAACTTTGGTCGCCTAGTCCCGATGGAGCTTGTAGTTCGATTTCCTGAAACACTGCACGCGCCAGTAGGAGAGCCAAATGCACTCTCTGAAGAGCAACAAAGACAGGCTCGCACAAAACTTACTCTACTTGAGCGCGCTGAAGCTGTTCGTAAGATTCAGGAAGTGCTTCAAGATCAGTTTGGTTATAGCGGGAAGAACATTATTGGCCGAGGCATGTCGGGCGTAACCTTCATACGAGAACTTCCGCAACCGACACCGACCTACAGCCCGTCTCGAAGCGGTGCCAACAACATGATGCTCAGCAAGCGGGATGAACTGCTGCAGAGCGACTATGTAGCACTAGAGAAGAGCCCTGAAGCGAAGAACAGCGAACTGTGGCGAGTGAGCCTAAGACTCGGCGCGCTCAACAACGTGGACTATGGGACGTTCGTTAACTCGCTTCGAAGCGTTGTCGAGCCGATCGTGGCGGGATACCGTTGCCGCAGCGAAGTGATGAACGCAGTCGTCGCCAAGGATGCTCAGCAAGTTAAGGGACTAGTTTTGGTCTTGGGCTATAGCGAACCTCCTCTGACCGGTGCAGGCAAGCAACCCGACGAAGACTTGGACAAACGCGACCTCGCGCTATTCGCTGAAACGTTGCGAAATGGACTTATTAACAATTCAATCAGCAAAGTCCAATGGCACAACCCTGATCAAATGCCATTGAAAGAAGGTCGCGCGACGAGCGACGAATGGGCCAAATACGTCGGCAAGTTCGATTGCGTAGTTATGCTGAATTCGCACAGTGACTACGATCTGTCCTTCGTCCAACAACACGCGACAAAGTATGTCGATGCCACCGAGATGCTCAAAGAGAGTCGCATTGCCAGTCTGCCATCTCAGGGCACGGCAATCAAGACGCCTATCGAGTTGGGACCACATCCAGGTCAAATGGACGTTGTATACACAGGGATTGTACCCGTTGTTTACAAAGCTCAGCGAACACTATTGGAAAGCCTGATCGGCAGCGTCGTGGGCTCGTTCGTGCTTATTGGACTTGTGATGGTCTGCTTGTTGTCACCGGCCAGAACGTTCCTAAGTGCTTTGGCCCCTCACAACATGCTTCAAGCGTTGCTGTGCGGTTTCATTTCGATGTTGCCGAATATCTTCCCACTGGTCATCGTGTTTGGACTCATGGGACACATGGGAACGTTGGTCGATATCGGAACGATGATGACCGCCAGCGTTGCGCTGGGGATCGCCGTGGATGATACGATTCACTTCCTCACGTGGTTCCGTATCAATCTTCGCAAGGGCATGGACCGCCGTCAGGCCATTTTGGAAGCCTATCGCGACGTTGCTCCCGCGATGACTCAAACAACGATCATTGGCGGGCTGGGACTCTGTGTGTTTGCGCTGAGTACCTTCACTCCAACGCAGCGGTTTGGCACGTTGATGCTGGCACTCCTTTCAGTGGCTCTTGTGGGCGACTTGATTTTCCTACCAGCAATTCTATCAAGTCCCCTAGGTAGGCTTTTCACCATTCGCAAGGCTAAGGGGGATCCTGACGCTGCCGCTCAGCCATCTCATGAAAGTGCGAAAGCTGAAGCGACATCGAACGACGAAGAAACTGACGACACCGAGTATCGACTTGCGGACGAACAAATGTCTGGCAAGCCCGATGTTCCGCTGAAAGACGGTACGACTGACTCTGGAGAATCGTCAAAAGAAAATGGTTCGATTCCGCCGCCAAAGTTCCTCAGTGGCAATCGCAACCATGTTCGTAAGCGCAGTTAGCAGTTAGCAGTTAGCAGTTAGCAGTTAGCAGTTAGCAGTTAGCAGTTAGCAGTTAGCAGTTAGCAGTTAGCAGTTAGCAGTTAGCGGTTAGCGGTTAGCAAGAAGAGCTCCGATCTCTACTTAGTTGCGTGGCATCGACGATGAAATCGCTTATGATCTATTGATAGCGACGAAACGCGATCAACCACCTCTTACACGCATCATGAGCATTCGATGACTACCATTCATCAACTTCGCGCGGGAATTATTGGCAGCGGCTTCATTGGACCTGTGCATATCGAAGCGCTTCGGCGTATCGGTGTGCAGGTTACTGCCATTTGTGGATCCGACCGAGCCAAAGAGGTTGCCGACAAATGGGGAATACGGCAAGTCTTTACGGGTCACGACTACAAGAGCTTAGTGAATCTCCCTGACGTCGATGTCGTACACATCACTTCTCCCAACAGACACCACCTTGCGCAATCTCTTGCTGCACTTCAGGCCGGAAAACACGTGGTGTGCGAGAAGCCCTTGGCGATGAATTCGAGCGAAACGCAGCAGATCGTCGATGCCGCTAAAGCGTCCGGCAAGATCTTTGCGGTGAACTATAACGTTCGGTTCTATCCAGCAGTCTTGCAGATGCGAGAAATGATTCGTCGAGGCGATCTTGGGCCGATTATTCATGTCAATGGAAGCTACATGCAGGATTGGTTGTTGAAAGACACAGACTACAACTGGAGATTGTTGGCCGATGAAGGCGGACAACTGCGAGCCGTTGGAGACATTGGCACTCATTGGCTGGACACCATAACGTTTATTCTTGGCTGCAATGTCTCTGAGCTACTCGCCGATCTTTCAACATTTCACACCACGAGAAAACGACCGGTAGGCGAAGTTCAAACATTCTCGAACACCGCGCCTAAAGAAGTAGTCGAATTCAAAGTTGATACGGAGGACTTTGCCAACATCCTTTTGAAGTTTGAAAATAATGCGCGAGGCAATCTAGCTGTCTCACAAGTTGCAGCGGGGCGAAAGAACTGCATTCGATTTGAAATCTATGGCGCCAAACAGAGTGTAAGTTGGGATTCCGAAAACCCAGATCAATTACATTTTGGTCGTCGCGATCAAGCTAATGCCATTGCCATGCGGTCCTGTGCTGAGTTCTCGGACACAAGCGGATTTTCGGATTACCCAGGAGGCCACGTTGAGGGCTTTCCGGACACTTTTAAGATGCTCTATCGAAGTATCTACAGTTCGATCGTTCAAGGTCGTCCAGATGGGACCTACGCAACCGCCGAGGCTGGGCATGAAGAAGTAAGATTGTGCGAGGCGATTCTCAACAGCAATCAACAACGAGCTTGGGTTGCGCTCTAAGTATTGGCCTCCTCGTCAGAACTACTGTTTTACACGGCACGCATTGTGTATGTCAGTGAGTCCACCGCGAATGTCAAACGCGGTTCCATAATCGCGTTACAATCAAGGATGAAATCCCGCTACGACATTCCTGCCTTGGGTCTTGAGCATGTTGCGATTGTTTGTACTTCGCCCAGTCTTTGAAATCCCCATGAACTGCACAAGAGAAATCGCGATCCAGCGACTTGCGACTGTATGTAGTGAATTCGCTCAGCCCAAGCTGTTCCTAATGCATGGAGAATACGGCGAGCTTCACCTTCCCATTGAAAGTCATCGACTCTGGTCTCCGCATTTGTCTTTCTATGTGTCGCAGGAGGACTCAGATTCAATCCTTCGATGTCGATTCGCTCCGCGACTAGAGATCTGGACTTTCATTTGGGTACTCTACCTAGCCATGGCATTCACTGCTTTCTTTAGCTTAGTCATGGAGTTCTCGATTCGCGCGATTGGCGATGCAGCTTGGTGGCATTGGATTGGAATCGCGGCAATCATTTCGATCGTGCTGATCTATCTGACGGCCAACGTGGGACAGCAACTAAGCTCAGATCAAATGGATGTTCTTCGTCATCAATTGGACGATCACTTGGCGAAGGCCGAGTTGCTGGAGTGTGCGGTAGGCGTGGAAGTGTAGTCGGAGAGCATTGGTGATGCGATTATCGTTCCTTTGGCGCTAGTTTTGACCTGTGCACTTTAGGCACGAAGTGCCGACATATCCTATGCCGGGGCTGACAAGCCCCGGTTTTGAGGCCGCCCAGTATTGAGCCCCGAAGGCGGCGATACATCAATATGTGTGTCGACCCTTCGGGCCTAAAACCTCTGAATTCTCATGTTCCGGTGCCTTCGACACCGGCAGAGGATATGCCGGACCTTCGGCCCTAAGAAAAAAACGCAACTTCAAAAGGCGCTAGCCGCAGTCAGAAACGAGCTGACTGCGGCTAGCGCCCTGCGGTTCAATTAAATGCTTCAAAGCGTTGCATTGTGGGCTTCGTACCTCAACTCACCCTACACGCTATAATCCAGACGTGACTCACGAGCTTCGAACACTCAGCATGAATCGTAGAAAAGGAATTTTGTCATGGATCGAGAAAAGTACGACAAACTTGTAAACACTTTTTTCAAGTGGGATCAGCAGTCGATACTAACGATCTTTGAAGAACTGCTTTCTGCGGCTGCTGCAGCAGATGCGGTACCGGGTGCGCCGGTGATGAGCCAGAACTATGAGACAGCTCGCGAGAATCCCGAGATCAACATTTTGCCGGGTAACTTGAAGGACGCTCGCGATGCGATCTTTCCCTTTTTTTGGGGAACAGAAAGTTGGAATAGCCCGCTACACCTAGAGAATGTGCGTGGCCCCGCCAATCATGCGTCGCTAATCGGAGCGCTGGCTTGCCTTTTGAAGAACCCCAATCTCTGCACCGATCGCTATAGCCAGCGATCCAATGAACTAGAGCTCAAGGCAATTACTTCGCTAGCCAATTTGACCTTCTACCACACCCAAGATCCTTGGGGAGTCTTTACGATTGGCGGAACGATCTCAAACTTCTACGGAGCCAAGATCGGATTAGAACGAGTTCTGCCTGGCACCATGCAGAACGGTTTGGCCGCGAGTGGCGCGAAAGTAGTAGGGATTTGTTCGGCTGCTGGTCATTATTCCAATCAGACCATCGCAGGTTGGATCGGTATTGGCACGAAGCAGTTGATCAAAATTCCAACCGATGAAAACTTGTCCATGCGACTGGATTTGCTGGAAGCCGAGTTGGAATCGCGGTACCAGTCGGACTGCTTGGTCGCCTTTATTGTTGCGACGTTTGGATCTACCGATGGATTCGGGATCGATGACGTCGCAGCCATTCGCGAGATTATCGATCGAGTCAGTCGCAAGTATTCCAAGCCTGCACCGCAACTGCATATCGACGCCGCGGTGGGATGGGCGCTGACATTCTTGACCGACTATGACCTTAAGAAAAATGAACTTAAGATGTCGGAAAAACTGATAGAGATCGTACAACGCGTTCAACTAGCTTGCAAGAGCTTGCAGTACGCCGACAGTATCACGATAGACTTTCACAAAATGGGACGCGGCCATTACCCATCCAGCGCGTTCATCGTGAATCGTCGCGAGGATTTGAAGTATTTGGCTCGCAGTGTTTCCGATACGCCGTACTTTGCTGAGGCGACAGCTAATCGCGACCCAGCCTTGTTCACGTTGGAATGTTCGCGGCCTGGAATTGGCCCTTACACCGTTATGGCCTCGCTGGACGGAATCGGCCTAATGGGTTGGCGGATGTTAGTTGCAAGAAGCTTAGAGTTGGCTCAAACGCTCAAGGATCGACTCAGCCAATTGAACTACTGCCGCGTACTCAATGCAAATACAACAGGCCCCTCTGTGAATTGGTGGGTGCTTCCGAAAGGACGCGATGCCAATGAGATCTTCGATCGCTTGTTAGCCGGCAAACTAAGCCCTGCGGACCAACAGCGGTACTTCAACGAAATTCGCCGGCTTTACGAGAAGAGGGAAATGACCGCCGATCCAGCTCGAGATGCGAAACTGGGTTTCACTACCGACTACGGCTTTAACCCATATGGAGCGTGCATTCCCGCATGGAAAGCTGTTTTCTTCAATCCTCAAACGGACGACTCAGTCATTGATCGAATCATTTACAGCCTGGAAGACTTAGTCTAAGGCGAACCTTTCTTCATTAAATGCCTCTATTCTGATACTGCGGGGCAATAATCAAGCTGCAAAGCTGAAAGTCCAGCAGGCAAGGCTCGCCACGACAATTCTGGATGAACTATAATTGAACTAGTGTTTCCGACTTGGCAGTCCACGTTACAAGCCGCCTATCGGCTGACATGTCCCCTCTAAATGGAGTCTGTACCCAAAAGTGAGAGAACATTTCCGCAGCGAGAGTATCGCTCGTGAGCGTGCGGTACTGGCCCGCATGATTGGGCCCCAGGATTCTTTTGTCGAACAGCCATTGGATGAGCTAACCGGATTGGCCGAAACCGCCGGGACCGAAGTCGTTGGAGGACTGGTTCAACGGCGTGAAACTCCTGATCCCAAAACATTTCTTGGCAAAGGCAAAGTCGCCGAGCTGAAGAATTTAGTCGAACATTATTCAGCCGATCTAGTGATCTTTGACAACGATCTTTCTCCTAGTCAAACAAGAAACCTCGAGAAAGCTGTCGAGAAGAAGGTCATAGATCGCACCGAGCTGATCCTCGACATCTTCGCCTCGAATGCTCGAACCCATGAAGCTCGCCTAGCCGTCGAACTAGCGCAGCTAGAGTATTCGTTACCACGCCTTAAGCGTTTGTGGACTCACCTTTCGCGTCAGACGATGGGTGTTGGAATGCGAGGCCCGGGTGAAAAGCAACTTGAAGTCGACCGACGATTGGTTGAAAAACGCATTCACGAATTGAAAGTCGATCTTTCTAAGGTCGAGAAGCGGAGAGCTCGTGAAGTGGCTGGTAGACGGGACTTTATGACCGTTTCGTTGGTGGGTTACACCAATGCCGGCAAGAGCACTCTCATGAATCGGCTGACCGAGGCTGATGTTGAGGCGGTGGATAAGCTGTTCGCGACGCTCGACACCAGGACTCGACGCTGGACATTGCCTAGTTGGGGTCCTGTACTGCTGAGCGATACGGTTGGG
>CAUJKA010000192.1 GCA_963204965.1 Planctomycetota bacterium
ATCGTTCGTCGAGATTCTCAAAAGGACTTTTCGGGAGAGGTGTATATCCAGAACTTTGTTCCACCTCAAGTATCTTTAAAGTACCAAGATCAAGGGTCTCGCTCTCGAGATGAAGTGTCGCGGAGAGGTTCGTTTTATATCCAAAGTCATCCCAATTATCTTTCCTGAGCTCGACGAAAGGGGCAGTTGAGCGTCTCGGTATTTTCGCATTTGAGTCTACGACAAAAAATTTCATTGAGATCCTCGCCTCTCTCGAGACTTCTGAAACGCGGAATACAATCTTTCCATAATCTTTCGCACCCTAATCCGTCATTTCGAACTCGCACTGGGTATTCCTACAGATAGACGCTGCTGTTGTGGCTGCGAATGTCTGTCTTCGAGCCGCCAATTATAGCGGCGTTGAGCATGGAGGTGCGAGTTGCTCTCGACTGTTCCCCCTTCTTCATTGTCTGCGCCGGTTCGGCGATCGGAAATCGCTGCGATTCTGGCGGCCGGCATCGTTCGGATGAAATCGCGCTTGGCGATTCCCGATTTAGAAATCGCCAACGATCCAGAATTATTGCCAGCAGCTTGCCTTGAGCTTTCTTCGGAAAGTGTGCTCTCTGTGACCAACGTGGTTAACGACCAGTGAGTCCGCTTTTTCGGGAGAAATCAATGCAGCTAGACATCGACAAAGAGGTCGCTCTGCTCCACCGTATGACGGTGGGGCAGCTACGAGAGAAGTATCAAGAGACATGGGGCGAGCCTACCAACACTCGCAACAAGCAGTGGCTCGTCAAACGCATCGCTTGGAAGATCCAGGCCAATATCGAAGGCGACATTTCAGAACGAGCCAGGCGTCGCGCAGCAGAACTCGCTCGCGGCACCGATATCCGTACGACAGCCCCAAAGGCGATGAAATCAGCACCGAAGCCCGTCGGCAACACAGTGACGGGTTTCGTCCAGCCAGAAGAAGACAATCGTCTTCCGCCTCCGAAATCAGTACTCGAGCGGGTCTACAAGGGCGAGAAGATCCTGGTGCTCGTTTTGGAGAACGGATTCGAATACGAAGGCGCGATCTACAAGACGCTTAGCGCCTTGGCCAAGAAGATCACTGGGCAGCACTGCAACGGGTACCACTTTTTCAATCTCAATAAGAAAGTAGGCAAGTGATGAGTAAGCAAGCCAACAATCGCCAATTGAACTGTGCCATCTACACTCGCAAGTCAACAGACGAGGGACTCGACAAGGAATTCAACTCGCTTGACGCCCAGCGTGAATGCGCCGAGGCGTATATCAAGAGCCAGACGCAAGAGGGATGGCATTGTGTGCCCGATCGATACGACGATGGTGGATTCACCGGTGGCAACATGGATCGTCCGGCGCTTAGGCAATTGCTTGCGGACATCGAAGCCGGCAAAGTGAATTGCGTGGTGGTCTACAAGGTCGACCGACTGAGTCGCTCGCTGATGGACTTCGCTCGGATGCTCGAAGTCTTCGAACGCAACCAGGTTGCATTCGTCAGCGTGACCCAGCAATTCAACACGACCAACTCGATGGGGCGACTCATGCTCAACGTGTTGCTGTCGTTCGCTCAATTCGAACGTGAACTGATCTCGGAACGAACCCGTGACAAGATCGCGGCAGCGCGACGTAAAGGCAAATGGTCGGGTGGCATGCCGCTGCTCGGATACGATATCGATGGTCAAGGCGGCAAGTTAAAGATCAACGATGTCGAAGCCAACAAAGTGCGAGCCATCTACGATCTCTACCTCGAGAAGCAGTCGATCATGGCGACGATCGCTGAATTGGACCAACGCGGATGGACAAACAAGGTGTGGCAGACGCGGAAAGGAACACAACGAGGCGGCTCGCAGTTCACCAAAGCAACGTTATTCCGACTGCTCACCAACGTGACCTACATCGGCAAGCTTGGCTACAAGGATGAAATCAACGAAGGTGAGCAGGACGCGATTGTCGACGCGGACGTTTGGCGAAAGGTGCAAGCGATTCTCCGGCGAAACGGCCGCACTGGCGGTGTCGAAGCGAGAAACAAATTCGGTGCGCTGCTCAAAGGAATTCTGCGATGCGCTTGCTGCGACTGTTCGATGACGCCGACGCATACGACCAAGAACGGCACTAAACGCTATCGTTACTATGTCTGCATGAAGGCCCAGAAGCGAGGCTGGAAGAACTGCAAGTCCAAGTCGGTACCGGCCGCCGAGATCGAGAAGTTTGTCGTGGACAAAATACGCCAAGTTTGCCACGACGCGTCGATGGTAGACGAAGTTGTGGAACAAGCAAAGATTCAATTTGAACGCGAACTAGGGGTACTTGTGGCAGAACGGGACGCGCTTGTGAAGGAGCGGGAGTATTGGAATGAAGCGATCCGAATTGCAGCTCCATCGATCAAGCCTGGTGATCCAAGTTCAAAGTCGCTCGAGCAATTGGCTGATTGGCACGAAAACCTTCATCGGGCAGAACATCGACACGCAATCGTCACCGCAAGAGTGCAAGCGTTTCAGGCCCAGGCGCTGACACGCGACGATGTTGTGAATGCGCTCACCAGCTTTGTACCGATCTGGGAATCGCTTACAGTCCGAGAGCAATCGCGGATCGTACAGCTGATCGTCAAACAGATCGATTACGACGGCGCGACCGGCCGCGTGACGATCACATTTCATCCTGATGGTATCAAGACGATTGCCATGGAAAACCGTCCACAGTTACACGAGGCTGCATCATGAATAAACCAGTAAGTGTCGATTTTCAGTTCTCCGTTCAGCAGCGTGGGCGCGGAGCCAAGAAGCAAATCGTCGAGGTCGAAGGCGGTCCAATGGAGACTAAGCCAGCACTTGAACGCATCCCTCGCATCTCTCGCTATATGGCCTTAGCTATCCACTTCGAGGATCTCATCAAGCAAGGCG
>CAUJKA010000193.1 GCA_963204965.1 Planctomycetota bacterium
GCCAATTGTTTAGCATCGGATTGCTGGCGATCTAAATTTACTGGGGCTGATTGCGCGTAAGCGTTTCCTCCTGCGGCTTCCTGAAGCATCGCAGGTTGACTTGAGAGTTGATTGGCGGGTAGTTGGCCAGCTTGTGGCTGCGCGATTTGCGGTTGCGGAGGTTGTCCGCTTGGCTGTTTCGACCATTCTGATTCCGGCAGATATCCTGGCTTCGAAGGCAAGTTGGCTTTTGACTTATCAGCAGAATGAATATCGTTCTTGCTAACTTCATTACTATCGAGTCCAAAATTGCCGTTGGCTCGTTGATTCTGCTGCAACATGAATCGATTACCTAAGGCGATTCGATTGTCGGTCGAGATAGCTGCCTCTCCACTCTCAACTTTTTCTTGCTGCTTCTTCGCTTCTTGAACAACGTTATAGTTGTTCCCCAATTCTTCGATCAACTTTTGATTGTAGACACCCTTCCCGGTTTGCAATCGAACTTCGCTTTCGACAACGTCATTCAGCTTCTTGAAATTCTCAACTGCCCGAGACTGCGAAAACTCATCAGCGTTTGATTGACTTAAAATCTCACTCAATCCGCGAATCTGCTTATTTTTAAACGAAAGCCAACTCGCTGTGAGATCCTCCTCACCTTCGACGCGCCCCAACGTGCCGTCCCATCGATACCAACGGAACGCAGGCGGCAGGAAAAGTCTCAATTGGCTCTGTTCCGGTTGAACATTGATCGACTTTACAAACGGCAGTTCCAAAGTAGTCCACAACTTGGACTTGGGTAGTTGTCCTGCATAGACCAATCGTATCCCATAGTCCAAGTCACCCAGTTGCGTGCGTATCAACGGTATGCGGAATCGCTGAGCAGTGGAGCCAGTCGCCGAGCTTGATTCACCGGGCTTAACGGGAACATCCGCAACTTGCACAGACCAAAGTTGGCTTTCCGCAGGGAGCTCGATCTCTAAGTAAGGCTCACTAAAGTTCTCCATCCGATACTCAACCACACCGCGGTAGTTCCCTTGAGCGTCGACGCTAAGCTTGGTCGTGGCCAAGCCGATCTTCGCATTGACCGTCTGAACCGTTTCACGAGCGCGTGTTCCGAAACTCAATCTCGGCCCATCATCATTGAGCGGTTTGTCCGAGTTGAAGGCGTCATCAATTCGAAAGGCCTGCACTCGTGTATTTCCGAGGATCTTGGAGAACTCATTCCAATAGGAATCGCCTCGAACCAGCGGTTGCATCCCCTTAGGTTGGTCGAGAACTAACTCATCAAATCCACTGTTCTCAATAGTCACAAACTGATGGCGAACATTTCCGGTAATCTCGCTAACTAGAGGAACAGTCGCTTTAGCGTTCGACCACGGCAAATCGTTTTGCACTAACACGCGATAGTCGCCCAGAATTTGATCCTGCAATTCGATCGTAAAGCGAATCGCAGAACCTTCGTTCTGGTTAATCGGTTGACGAGAAATCTTGCGCGCCATCGGTGCAGCCACTTTGGCATCGCGCATACTCGCCGGAAGTACAAAGCTCAGCTCCGAAACACCAGCTTGCTTGATCAACCATTCAATGTATGCCGTTTGTTCGATCGATTGTTTCGTCAACTTAACATTACAAACCGTAACGGTTTCGATAATGGGCTTCAACGATTGCCAGCGAATCTTTCCGCTATAGGAGTCTTGATTGGTTGGTTTCGAAAACGTGTATTGTAGGACCGCTTTCTGCTGCATCGAGGTCAGAGCTTGATTGAAACTCCCTGGCGTTGCAGTTACGAGTGTTAGCTTATTGAGATCTGAAACCACCGCTTCCAATCCACGATCGCTCCAAACTACGATCGTGCCTCGATCCAATGTCGCATCCAATACTCGAACCTGAGGTATCGCCATCTCGCTACCCGCCAAGGCCACCGAGGAATCTCGCTTTTGCCTACCCGTGATCGAAATCTGAACTTGTTTTGACAGCGGAGTTGATGATCGAATTACCAAATCGACAAACGAATCGTTCGGAGTCGCAATCTCCATCTCCAATTGTTTCGATTGGGAATCCAACTCCCATTTCCACTCAGAAGGCAAACGTAATTGAACCTGATTGGTTTCTCCTTCGAGAATATTCAGTAGCAAATTGCAGCTTAAGCTGATCTCGCCACGCGAAACAAAAAGGTTGCTTGAAACACTTGCTTCTAGCTTTGTTGTCACGGGTCGAATCGAAAGCTTAGCTTGATACTCGGATCGAGCGTGTCGGTAGGCTGAAATCGGAGTAATCGGCCTCGGATGCTCAACCTTGACATCTACGCTCGCCACATCTTCTCGCGTTAGTCCCTGCACATCGCGGATTGCGGTAGTTAAACCTTGTGATGAAAGTATCTGAATTGAGCCTTTTGCACTTTGAGCTTCAGGAACTCGCCAAGCTGGAAGGTCGACCAACTGCTCGACGTTCGCCTCAAACTCCATGAGCTTCGAAGCGGTGACGGTGAGACTCTCCTTTTCAACTGCCGTCTTAAGCAATGAAACGCGGATTCGCGATTCCGCTTCAGGAGCCACGCCCGCCGCCTGCTCCGCGTCTTCTTGCTTCCAACCCTTGACATTATCGCCGCTGACTTTATCGACACGGTAGCCCGCAGGCGCAATGATCACGAACTCGTCGCGACGTCCTCGACGGAAAGCAAATTCGAAATTGGTTGTACTTTGGATGCCACTCTCAAGAATCAAACAAGTCGATTTGGACTCAACCTGCAAACTCTCGTCGGTAACCACCTGAGTCACTTTGGGTCGCCACTGCAAAGCTAAGTTGCCAGCGATGATTCCCGTTTCTAACTCTTGACCATCTTTTGTCGTAGTTACCGTGGGGCGGTTAGCTGTGTTAAGAAAGCGGACTTCAGTATCTTTGCTATTCACGGAAGCAACCAACCGAGTCACGACAGCAGAAGGAACAATTGCCTGCACGCTCTGCCAGCCTGCTAGCGAGCTAGTCTTAGATTGTATTCGTATGTTCAGACGTTGCTCTTTCGAACTAGCTGGGACACTCAAGACTAAATTCTCACCGGAAGCGTAAATCGTGGCCGGCTGGCCATCCAAGAGTGCCTCAACTAAGACTGCGTTAGAGATGGCCAGTGGGACTTGCTGAGTCTTCTGAGTTGGATTGTTGATCGCCACCGAACCATTCAACATTAGGCCCGTTCCGGCTTCCAGCGTCGCGCGGTATTCCATCGGCCCCAGCGACAGACTAGCATTCGGTAGCGAAGTAACTTCTCCACCACGAATCACGGTTTGAAGATATTCGAAGGTGCTTAATGGAACGAGCAGCTTTTCGTCTTCCGGCTTGGCCTTGATACTCTCCGAAGCATCGTACGGAACGACGATTGCATTCATGGGAATTGTTACGGAAGCCGGCGTTGTAGTTACAGACCGCAGAGCTTCGATCATCTGTTGAACTGTTTGTATTTCGATAGGCTGTGGCGTAACCTGAATCGGAGGCTGAGCAGCACATGTGGCAGTGCCCCAGTTCAAAATGACGAGCAAGGCTAATGAGGTTGCGACACTGCTGACTCGCGTGACCGTCTTGTGCGTTGCAAGACGCCAAACTAATTGCACCGCTTTCAAGCTGATCATGACGATCACGGCCCAGAACAAGGCTTCGCCAATCGTAGCAACAGCGGCACTATCAGGGAGAAGCAACGACGCGATTACTGCACTCATTGCCAAGAAAACCGCAATCCGCCATAGTCGTTCAACTGGACGATTCCAGTAAGCGATGAACAGTACTACGATCCAAATTGCGGTGGCGCATGCCAGCCATTTCCATCTCTCTATTTGCACAACCTGCACCTCAATTGTGGTTGACGAACCAAGGCCAGAGAGCTCTCGCGATTGCCACTGATCGTTCGTGGCCACGGCCAGCGCTAGTGAACGACTCGCTTCACTGGATCGACGCACCTGTTTCGTTACTGGCGAAGGTGCCGGTGAAAGGACTTGAGCGCCAAACAAATCATCCATTGCTGGACTCGGCTGACTGGGCGTGGGGACCGCTTCTGATTGCGCTGCCGACAAAGGAACGCTCTTCGATAGCTGCTCCATAAAGACGCGAGGTGTGTCGGCCTTGTCATTGCTGGAACGTATAGAAGCTACTCCCGCATAGGTCAGATTCGATTGAATCGATCCAATCGTCGCAGCGAAGAAACTGCCAATCCTGGTTGGAACATTCCAAGGAAATGCGGGTGAACAGTCGCTTAACTCAGCAATCCCGTCAACGATAGAAACCAATTCATACCCCATAGGACAGCGTACTGTCCAATGCAGGTCAGACAAAGGGACAACCGTTTGGCCAGATGTGCCGCGAGACAGTAGTTCGGGATAGATCAGTCGAATCTTCGATTGTAGTCCGAGTGCATTGATGGGAATTGCATAGGTCAATACCAATGTTTGCGATGTCGATTGAGCGGACGTCGGGTCGTTGTATGGCCGCGGAGTGCCAGGTAGATTGACCATGGGACGATCGTTTCCGCGCAACTCGATAATTGCGATATCACCATCGCGCTGAGGCAGGCTGGGTTGGCCGTCGACGGTGACAGCCCAAAGCTCAAGAACTTCGGGAATTCGAACGGCAACGCGATCTGTTGCAGTACGAATCACAAACGTGGCTTGATGGTAGCTCCATTCTTGATTCGAAACCCAAGTTTGAATTTTCAGCGATTCAGCAATCGTTGGAGGAATGAAAGAGAGCTCGCGAGTCACAATTTTCAAAGCGACTTCTGGCTCGACATCTTCATATGCCGGATAGCCAAACACGCCCAAGAAACTTGCACCAACCGCAAGCGAGGAATCCGTCAGTTCGCCCACATCGGCTCGTCTCAGTCCGGTCCGCACTGAGACCTCCATAGCATCATCACGATCCACAGCAATCAGCCCGCTTTGGTACGCGGCGTTGGCAAGCTTGGGAATCGGTAACTTGACCTCATCAGTAGTATTGGCCAGCCGATATTCGAAGATTAAGCGAAATGGCTTCGTGGTTTTCGCTTGCAGTCGAATGGTCCACGTGCGCTTTCCATCAACGGTCGTTTGCGAGTAACTCTTGACATCAGCTCCACCTGTCGCGCGAATGGCAATTTCGGCCGGTGTTCGTTCGGGCAACACGACCAACAATTCCTCGACTGAAGCTTGTTCAGGTGTTACTGCAATCTCATGCTGAATCTTGAGGCCACTCGGCGAAGCATTCGCATAGGTAAACGCTTCTGCAATAAGCGACGCTTTCTTCTTGGTCGCTGTGACACTCAGACTCCAATCGGCCTGTTGAGCGACAAAAGCCAAAGAATCCTGCGACTGGCTGGCAACGTCCAGTGCCTGTCTCTCGCTAAGCATCAAAGGGTCAAGTCCCGCGACGGTCGCCTGCTCGACTGTAAGATCGCCTTCGGGATTCACGGATAGAATAGTTCGAGTAACTTCAAGGCTTTGCACTTCCACTTTGGGAAAGCTCACTTGAGTCGAATTCCAATTCGCTAACCATCCCTCAGGTGTTGCCGCCCATTCCGGTCTCAAGAGTATTGATTGACCTGGCTGAAGCAACCCGGGCAGTTTGATCACAAAGGTACTATCTTTTCCCTCTGCGCTTTCAGTCTGCTTCTCCCATAGGATCACTCGACCGGCACCGTCAAGAACTTGCTGTAAACGCCATTGCGAGGGGATCTTCAGCAGAACACGATCCAGACTCTCCTGTGTCGCTGTAACTGTCAATCGTCCGTTCAGCCGTACCTCGCGATCGGCGACGATCATTTGCCACATCGCATCAATCTTGGGTAGCTTTTTAACAACTTCAAGCGATGCTTGCAGCGAGAAATTTGCCGCGGGTGAATAACCAGCAAAGACGATACGCACCGGATCTGTGACTTGCCAGCCAACTCGCTTAGCGAAATCTTGAAAACGATTGGGTGCGATCGCGATCAACTTGTCGGATTGTATTTCCTTCCACTTCAAGTCTTCGCCCAAACCAATCGCGACAAGTGCATCATGTCGCGAGACACCCAGCACATTCCAACGCGGAACGCGCCAAGCAATCGCCTTAGCCGGAGTTGCTGGGTTAGCCGCATTGGCTGCAGCGTTTTCAACAGTTGGGTTGGCATGAGTTCTCGTCGCGCTCACCACGATCGAGGCTTGCTCAACCACGGGCTCACGAAAATCGATGACTAGTCGTTTGGCACTTTGAGTATCGGTGGGATCGGGAGCTTGAATGCCCCATTTCGACATCCACGGCGATTGCACTGATTGAATTTCAAATCCATCGGGAATCTCAACTTCAAATTTGGATTCACCACCTTGAAGGACTCGCAAATCAAAGATCACCGCCACGTTTTCAACGCTTTTGGTTCGATGGACTAGTTGTTGCGAGTGCACATCTACTAGGCTTTGGTCCTTAGCCAGTTTGTTGTTAAGCGTCATAGCCAGGTTGAGAGCTGCGGCCAAAGGTTGTTCGGGAATTGCAGTGGGTACAATCTTGAACTGCGTTTGGTTCGAAGCTTCTTCGACAACTCGATCTAATACACTCGCCCCCGACAAGATCTCGACGTTTCCTGGAACCTTCATGCTCCACTGCGACGTCAGGCTCGACGGTAGAACGAAGGTGAGCGTTTGTTGTGCGGAACTTTCTGCAACGGTTGCGATCGAACGCAATTTCAAACGGTGCAGTCCTTTGCCGCGCAGCACGAGCCCAGCGCCTTGCCGACCATCTTGGGGTGCTTTCAGCCATGCAGTTTCATCGTCTAAGGTAGCCGTTAGTATTTGAACGTTGGCAAAGTCGATCGCTAACTCGGTCCATCCGTCCTTGAATAGCTCGATTTTGTATTCTGACTCGATCGCAACGATTCCGCCCTCAACCGTGAGTTGATGAGTAGCATGTAGGAACTCGTTGGTGTTTGGTGCTGCCGCCTCGGCTTCTAGAACCGCTCGAGCCTGTGCGATGGCCTCAGGTGTGAGCTTGGATTCAGCAAGCAGTTTTTCATACTCGCCACGAGTTATCAACACTCGCTGATTCGGGCTTGTTAGTAAAGCCTGCAGGTCCTTTACTGGAACTCGCAACTCACGAGTGGGTATCTTAGAAAGATCCCAGGGCGGAGTGTTGGGGGGCTGTTGAGCTGAGCAAGGCGAGGTCAAAGCCATTGACACTACAACCAAACAACTTATCGCAACAAGTCGAAATGTCGATCGCGTCACAGTTCGAAGAGTTTCAAGTATTTGAGCGATCATCTTAGTTGCCTCCTTGCGAAGATTCTTCACCGGAGGAACCTGGTTGCGAGGAATCGGGCTGCGTCGAAGCACCTGGTGGCGATGGATCAGTGGCGTTTGATGACGTTGCTTGATCCTTTGTCTCTGAAACGACATGGGACTTACCATCACCATCCGTAACTGGTGCGTCTGATGATTTTTGAGATTTCACCAAAGCAGATGGTCGAGTATGGCTTCGAGGAACAACACGGGTCAGTATTTGTCCCGACCACAGAACTCCTGCGATGATTGCACCGATGAGCGAAGGGTAGTTCAGTAATTGCCTGGAGAGCAGGGGGGCAAAAAAACCAATTGCTAAGGCAATCGAAATCACGATGGCAACAGCAGTAAGTTTGTTCGTAGTCGAAGATTTCCACATCACCAAAGCCAACAGCGTAAACCCGCCTAACACCAAGCCAGCTAGCCAACGATTGTCGATCGTCTTAATCGTGAATGCCTGATCTTGATCCTTGCCTGGACGAATGGACGAGAACAGAAAGGTCTGTTCGCTTCCTCGCATACGCGCATCGGCTGCAATGGATTGAGCGGTTGCAGGCGTCTCTTCAGCCACCCACTGTTTCAGCGCAACATCGTTCCAAGAGTTCTCTGGGACAAAATGCCATTGATCGCCAGACTTCCATACGAATTCTTCGTTCCATCGGCGATTGGTAGAGAGCAACACCCACTCCTTGGGCATCAC
>CAUJKA010000194.1 GCA_963204965.1 Planctomycetota bacterium
GTTGGCAAATGTCGACAAGCTAACGGTAGCTTCCGAAGCTGCACTTTCAATGCCGCCAACAACGCGAGTGAACTTGTAGTTGTACGTTCCAGCAGGCAAAGATCCAGTGACCAAGAACTGCAATGTCACCGCAGTTGAGGCAGGCGCTTCATTGGCAAGCTTAAAGCCACCGGCACTACCAGCAACAACCAGGTTTTCTGGCAAGAAGTGCACAATGTCGGTATCGTCAAAGCGACCAGGGATCGTCATCGACTCGAGTTGTGTTCCAGATGCTGTGCGAATACGCACTTGCAATCCGTTGACCGAGTTATTGACGATCTTGTTGAAATAGATTGCAGGACCGACACGATCGTAGTCTACCGAAAACGGCGTTACGGCTCCAGCTTGCTCGGCTGGCGAATTGAAATTCGTCTCCAAGAAACTGTTCGGAGTCGCACTCATCGCTGCGTCAGAGCTATTGGTAATGATCGAGTGACCAACAGTTGGCCGAGCGTCGATCATCTGAATTGGTGTCACGATTTGCGACAGACCATCCACGACAACTTGACCACCACCGTATCGCAGATCCGCGTGCGCAACCCAGTTCAGGAATTGCCCTTGAGCTTCGTTGTTGACTCGCGTGCTGTCAGCTGCGTCAACTCGAGTGCGGAAATCGATCCCGCCCCAATCACCTGCGGCTGGCGTAATTCCAACGACCGCAGCATTGGCATTCTTTCCAATCGTTGTGTCGCTTGCACTAGTAAAATAGACGTTTCCGGCGATCGGTTCACCAGTTGCATCACGGACAACTGTGCCCGCTTGAGTAATCAACTTCGGCGTACCCAAGACCAACAGACTTCCGCCGCTTCGGTCTACGCTTGCTGAAGAACTTCCAACACCAACGCGTGCCCGACGCATCTTCAGAATGGCACCAGCGTCAATCATTACCGACACGCCTTTAGGAACGTCGAATGTCGAACCGTCTGGCAGAGCTTGGCCAAGTGAGTTGAACCCAATTTCGTAAGCCAAGTTATCAGCAAGAGTGGCCATCGACCCGTCAGCACCGGCATTACCGACGATACGAACTACGTCGCCAGGCTGAGCCGCGGTCAACGCATCTCTAATGTTTCGGAAAGGCGATGCCAGAGTTCCAGTTCCACCAGCGACTGCAGCCTTGTCGACAAACTTTGTATTGCTAGTTCCCGCAGGACGGAACCAAAAATTGAAGACGCCACTGGACACTCCGTCCGCATCGCCATCAACCGATTGTCCGCTGCCATCCTTCAACTCACCAGCTGCTGGTGGCTTGAAGTCCATGCGCAATTGATATTGGCCTTGGCTGCGACCGCCCAGACCTGTGTTGCCTACAACTGGATCGTAGGTGTTGTTTCCGCTGGCACTTACGCCAACGATGTAGTTGCCCTTCTCAAGATTCAGTTGGACGAAAGAATCCGAGCTGTAATAGTCGTCGTTGAAAGCAACTTCGTCCCACTGCCCAAGATCATTCTGGTGATACAGGCGGATCGACGTATCAAGCAGGCTGGCTGAAGACATTCGCTCTGCAAACGCTTCAATCGAGATCTGACCAGAGGTTGGGAGGGTGAATTGATAAAGATCGATATCAGTGCTGTCGGGACGATACAGGTATTGCCCGTGAACGATATCAACGTCACCTGGCAAGGTAATGTCCGACCCAACTCCAGGCACAAAAGCACTGCTAAATGATTGAACCGTGAAGCCTTCGACTTCATCGCTCAATCCCATGCCCAACAGTCGTCCGACTGCCTGCATTGCTGCTCGCTGGAATGATCCGCCGAACTCATTCAAAGTTGCATTGCTGAAATCCTGAATGTCAAGCACTGTACCGGCTTGTCCGTTGACCAAGTTTCCAGCTTCGTAATAGATTCCACCAGCGGCATTCTGATCTTGAACGCCTGGAATCGCACTGCCAACAATATCTGGGAATGGAGTGATGGCTCGCATATCACCGACAGCGATCGTCATTCCAAGGCTTGCAGTTTCAACAAAGCGAATACCCAAGTAACGCTCGTAGAGAGACATTACTTCGCGAACGCGTTGCTTTTGCTGTTCGGTAATCGCGTTTAGCAGTGGGGACGATCCAACCGTTCCAAGATTGCCTTGGAAGTTGTAGTAAAGCGTGCTAATGCCGTCGACCGAATCGGCAGTCAAACGCAGATTGTCTTGGTAGCGGTTCTGTCGGTTGCCTGGCTCGTCGCTTCCACCAGGGAAATCCAACATAAATGGAGCAACATTGGTAATTTCGGAGTTGATCAGAATCGACTGAGACCCACCAGCTCCGGGAGTCCAAGTACTTAGGTTGGTTGTATTGCTGAACGTATCACCTGGGTCAACTGCCAATGTATTGACGGTTACTGGAGGAAGTGGCGCAGCTTCGTTGGTTCCAACTCGCAGTCGCATATCGGTAATCGGAAGCGCTGGTCCATTAGCTGGATTTTGTAACTCTTCCAAGTTACGCGAGAAGATCAGGCTCACTCGATTTGCATCAGGGAAATAGCGAATAGCGCTAGGTAGGAAACGCTGGTCATCAGTCGAATTCAGCGTATCTGATGTATAGAACAGTTGGTAGAAGTTTGCATCCAGCACCGTCGGCGAGAAGGTCGCACCGGACTTCAGAGTGATTGTATCGCTGCTCTGAATGAAGAATGGCGTTCGCAACTGTTGGAAATTGGCTAGAGCCACTCCATTGATCGATGCGATGGTTGTCAAGTCAATCAATGCATCACTGTTGAAGTAAAGATCGATCTGGTTGCGTTGTTGAGTCAACACGCCCGATGCGTTGCGGCTAACAGGTTGAGGCACTACCGATTCAACTCGTGCACCCAAGGCTAGCGAAAATGCAACAGACTTTGAAGCTCCACCGTTAAACGCTTCACCATCAGAGTTCAGTAGTGCGCGAGTTCCCTGACCAATGATCTCGATACGATACTGATCTTGCGGCAATGCTTCAGCGAATCGCAGAACTACTTCTCGACCGGTTGATCCCAAGCCGATATAGCCGGGAACGATCTCAATGTCACTAACGCCAGTCAATGCAATTGGCGAATAAGTAATTGCCTGAGTGCCGATACGGATCGATCCTACACCACTGACAATCTTGGCTTCAATCAACGACGATGAAAGCGAGTTGCTGGAGTTGATCGCCGAAACGAACTCTTGCATCGTAGTTGGGAAACGACTGTTGCTGTTCAGTTCGACATTTACTGTCTTGCCTGTAACGGTCACAATCGGATTGCCAGCGCCGCCACGATCACGCGAAGTCACGTTGATCTTGATACCCAGGCCGTTGTTGCCCGATTCGCGAGCTAGGAATTGCACCGATACGGCATTTCCCAATCCGAAATCAGTAGAAGCCTTGGCTGTGTTCGCGCCATTGAGAACGTAATCTTGCGATAGATTTACGGTCGAAGCTACGGCAATCGTATCCGAACCACGCAATCGCAGCGCGTAAACTAATCCGCCGCCATCAATTGGCAATGACTGAACAATATCTTGCACTCGAGTCGGCAACTGTGGATTGCTGTTCAACTCAATGTTGACGATGCGACCACTAGTGGTGATCTTGGGCAAGCGTGTGTCAACGCGAGATACCGCAGTGAAGCGAACGGCTAAGCCATTGCCGGATTCACCAGGATCTCGAGCGTAGAACTCAACCAACGATTGGCCATTAGTCCCCAAGTCAGTTGCCACCGAGGCTCGCTCGAACACTCCGTCTGTTCCTGAACGAACAACGCGAATGCCCGACAGCGTATCCGCGTCGATACCAACAGCGTCGTCGAATCGGAAGACAAGCTCCTTGGGCGAGACTTGCAGGACTTCGCCATTCTCTAGGAGGTCGCCCTCGTTCGGCTGAATACCTACCAAAGTCGGTCCAACCGCCATCAATTGGCGGCTTTCTAACGACTCAAGCAGAATCCGTCGAACCGATTCTCTTTTTGCTAATCGCTTGCGAGCCAACAGGTTACGGGATTTTTCAAAATCGCCAGTGGCCATTTAAAACCTCTTGAGGGAGAGCTGATAGTACAGCGAACCTAAGTAGCCAAAACTTCCGAAACCCCACCAATAGATAAGCTAGCTACGTCTCTACCGCGGGTCGTTTTGGACACAAAGTAGATGTCTGGGGTATCTGGAACAAATAGGGAAAGTGCGCACATCGAACTTGGATTGTAATTGGAGGGGCCAGGATTTCAACGAACTAGCAACAAAGCAAAGAATTGCAACGGCTACATTTATTGAACTGGCCTACGCAAAACCACTCTTCCAAAAAAGATCGATACTTTCGTTACTAACCCTGCCACGCCTACTCTCGTAACAACCGGAGTCCTTGGGCATGCGCTTGGAAGCTTTTTACAGGCCGAAAGTTCCCCCAATACCCAAGCAACAATCAAAACACCCCCGGAAGGGCTGCCAGATTGTGCACGGAGACGAAAAACTAGCTATTTGGAGGGGACACAGATAATTCCCGGCCGTCCCCGTCCATTGGAAGGACCGCCGAGAAATTTTTTATTTGAATAATCATCGCCGACACCATTTCGCGAACCTTCGCCGACTCCTTTTCGGCCAAATCCTGCGACTCGAAGGGGTCGGCCGCTAAGTTGAAGAGCTGGTAATGGGAACCTCCAGAAGTCTTCGATGGGAAATAGTGATAGACCAGTTTCCAATCTCCATCGCGCCAAACGGTGAAGTAGTCCGAACGATGTGGCGCATGGGGATAGTGCATCAAAAACTGTTGAGGCCGATTCGGATCAGCTTGGCCATTCAAGAGAGATTGCAGAGGCAACCCATCTACGACGTGAGACTCGGGAAGAAATGACTTTGGGACAGGCGCCTCCGGCGAGCCGACTTGGGCAAGCTGGACAATCGTCGGGAACAAGTCTTGAACTGTGGCTAGCTGAGTCTGTACCCCACCAACCGAGATTGGCATCCGCTTCTGCACCGCCCTCGAATTGTCTGGGGTCGCCCACGCAGCAATGAAAGGAGCTCGAGTTCCCCCCTCGTAGTGCGATCCTTTTTTGCCTCGAAGCGGAGCCGAACTGCCGACGTTATGAGCCTCCCCCAACGGGGAGTCGCTACCGTTATCCCCTAGGAAGAAGATAACCGTATCCCGGTCCACGCCCAGCTTTTGAAGATGCTCGAGCATGTCTCCCAACGATTTGTCCATGCCTTCGATTAGAGTCGCGTAGGCCTGAGCATTCTTAGGCTTGCCACTGTTGAGGTAGTTCGACGCGAATCGCGCATCTGAATCGAAGGGAGAATGTACCGCATAGTGCGCGAAGTACAAAAAGAATGGCTTACCCTGCTCGACCGACTCTGTGACCCGTAGTTTGGCTTCGCGAGTCAGGGCTTCGGTAAGAAACAAGCCGCTGTCGTAGTATTCGTCCAAGTCGGGAACTGCCGCCTGCGCCCGCTGAGTATCCTTGCCGTATTTTTTCTCGGCGTAGTAACTGCCCGGCGCCCCAATCGATGCACCGCCTACACTGACATCGAAGCCAAGGTTTTTGGGGTCGGCTCCCTCCGAATCGCGAGGCCCAAAATGACCTTTGCCCACATGGATCGTTCGGTAACCAGCAGATTGCAGCACTCGAGCTAGCGTAACGCTCTGACGATTCAGACCCTTCCAGTTCCAATCCTTGGGGCCATTGTCTCCGCGATTGTCCTTGTCCGGATTGATCCAATTGGTCGTTCGATGCCTAGCCGCGTTTTGCCCAGTCATCAACGAAATTCTGGTCGGCGAACAGACGCTCATCGCATGAAAGTTGCTGAAACGAATGCCGCGACTGGCCAGGACTTCCATGTTGGGCGTGCGATAAAAATCGTTGAGTGGATACCGCTTCGGCTTACCTTGTTCGTCCGTCAACATGGGAACTGATGTATCCATTAATCCCATGTCATCGACCAGAAAGACAATTACATTCGGGCGATCCTGCGTCGCTTGGGCGGCACATAACGAGCCGCTAAAAGTAATCGCCACGACAAATGAAAACACAGGCACAGCCCATGGAAACGGCGACTTTAGCTTGAAATCACGCTGCTTAAACATCACAAACTCCGATGGCATGATCTAGCGATTGCAAGGGATCTTTCCAAGTCGGAATGAACTCTTGCGCCACATAGCCACGGTAGCCGGTCTCCAGAATGGCTCGCATCACCGCCGGATAATTGATCTCTTGATTCTCGTCCAATTCACAGCGTCCTGGATTTCCCGCAGTATGGTAATGCCCAATCCAAGGATGGTACTGACCAATGCGGCGAATCACATCACCGTGCATGACTTGGACATGATAGATATCGAAAAGGAGCTTAAAATTTGGCGAATCCATCTTCTTGATCAGATCGATACAAAGTTCGACATCATCGCCAAAATAGCCTGGGTGACCCTTCATCGGATGACTTGTGTCTCGACTATTCAAGTGCTCTAAGCAAAGCGTGATCTTCTTCTGCTCGGCATAGCCAATGACGCGTTTCCAACAGTCCAAGCAATTCTGCTTGGCGGTAGCGTCGGACATTTCTGGGACTCGCATGCCGGTGAATGTAATCACACTGGGCGATCCAAACTCCACCGCCGTATCGATCGCCGCACGTAGCGAAGACTCGACCTCAGCATGATTGGCCTTATCAATGGGCCCTTTGGCAAACCCATGGCTACCAACAAGCGAGACTTCTAAGCCCAGTTCCTTAATCGCCGGGTAATGCTTTTTGTCGATACCTTCGATCGCGACTAGTCCAAGCCGCTTTCCATGACGGGCAAGCTCAACTGCGTCCATGGGGTTAAAGCACCACCCCATGACCGACTGGCGAATGCGACCTTTACGCGGCTTGAGCTCCGATTGCTTGGGCTCTGATTGTTGATTTGCAGCCAACGAACACTTTGAAAGAGCAGCAGAACCAGCGGCGACTAACGCTGCCGCTCCGCGTAACCAATTACGGCGATCCAACATGATGCATGCATCCCTTGATGGAGGGCTCTTTCCCGCATCAAGTCATTGGGAAGAGCTTTGCAAAAGAACTGTTAGCAAACCTAGATTTGCTCACGTCGACAGGGGACAGCTTAACTGAACCGGCTGGGCTAAACCACCGGTGACGGAGAAATATGGCTTTCGGTTCCAAGCCTATGTCACAACTCTATCGCGAAACATGCCGAAAGGTGCCGCCGTTGTCTTCGGCGAGTTGTTTAAGCGTTTCCATGCCTTGTTCGCTAATCAGGTGAACCGCATGGATGGGAATCTGCTTCTTCGAGCCCGCAGAGATATTGGTCATTCGCAACATCTGAAGCGTGTTATCCTGCAGCTCGCCATCGGACAGCACAAAGATCGCGTCCGGCTGCATTGCCAATGCATACTGCAAAGCTTCCGCCGGCATCGTATTTGGACCTAGCGTTCGTGATCGAAGCCAACGGCTCACTCGCTCGATAATCATGTCGTTGACCCGCTTAAACTCAATCGCTTCTGGCTCGCAATTGAACATTAGCGAAGTCTGTTCGTCGAAGCAGATGACAAAGAACTCTTGCTCGCGTCCAAGCGTCTTCAGGCTCTCAAGTAGCTTTTGTCGAGCAATGATCCAGCGGTCGCCTTTCATGCTCTTGGAACTATCGATCACATAGACAAACCGACCACCCTGTGCGTAAGTCCCAAAGAAGGATGCCCCACGGCCAAGTCCACGAGTGTCCAAACCGTCTGAAATAGCCTTGATACCGGTCGAAGTCAGCGAAGCGGCTACCGCGGATGCTTCGGTCGACCCTGGAGGCAACATCAAGTCGCTATCCAGCTTGTAGTCAAACTCAGACTGCTTAAACAGAGCCTCTTCGGTTGACGAGGCGTCGATCGAGGATTCCGAGGCGCTAGGTGCAGGTGCCAAGTTGAGAACGGTGTCGACATTATCGCCGGTTGCCGAAATCAGCATAATCCCGTTGGTGGATCGCCCTGCTATTACCGCCCAACACGCCAACACCAACAGCAGCACGACGTGAACCGTCATGCTCAGCAGGAACGAAACTGTGTTTCTCGCTCCATGTTCAAAGTTGATTTTGGGTCGCTGAAAGAACATTAGTCTGTTTTTTTGTTCGCGATTGCCTATGAATGTGCTGGAGCGTTGATCAAGTACGGTAAGCGAGGGGTTGGATTTTCGTGCTCGTGCTCAGTCGTAGACGGTGCTCGTGCTCGAATCCGGCATTTCAGATACGAGAATGAGCACCATTCTATTGAGCACGATTTCCTGATCCGGTCTTCCAATCCATCAATCCTGAATCAACGCTCAGTCATCTATTGTTACAGAACTGGGCAATCAAGCAAATGAAATTGATTCTTCAAGGCTTCTAAGCCCGGGAAAACTGGCAAATCCGCGATTTCAGACTCGCAAACGACATTCTTTGACACTTGTCGTGGAATTCGCCAGAATTCCTTGTGAGAGTTCCTGGCTCTTGGAATTCTGGCGAATCCCACTACACCAAACATCAAGCAACCGACGCTCTAGCGACTGGGCTTGGCTTTATTGGGCTTAGGGACATAGGCAAACTGCCCGCGATTCTCCTCAGCGATCCGCCGCATGATCTCCAACCCCTTGTCGGAATAGTAGGCAATAGTGTGAATTGGCATCACTACCACCTCGCCGTCAATAATGTCGTTCACTCGGTTCTTCTTACGAAGCATGTCGAGCAACTTCTTAGCGACGCTATCACTCATCTCGCCATCAGCCAAGTAGTAGACGCAGTCGCACTCGATCTCCAGCGCGGCTTCCATGGCTTTCATGGGAGGCTCACCCGTCATGATCTGCAGCGTATCCAACCAACGCTTAACGTGCGCAAGATTCTCAGGGGTCGCGGCCAACGGCTTGGTGGCCGGTTGGGTCGTCCCAGGCTCCGTTATCGCCATCACCTCTTTGTTGAAGAAAATAACGTAGAAGCGTTGCGTCGGCTTCAGGGAGCCTATCGACTTGAGCAGCTCGATGCGTGCGGCTTCCCAAGGACCACCTCGCATGCTTCCCGAACCGTCGAGCACGAAACAGAAACTGTTCCCAGACGATTCCGCTCCATAAAAGCTCATCACGTTTTTCGATGGCCCAGCCTTTGCCGCCAACACATTCGATTTACTAGCGGCCTGCGAGGTTGGAGTCGAAAGGGACTGGCTTAGCGATTCCGAGATGGAATCATTGAAGCCCGGCACGACTTCCGACAAGCTAGGCTGGCTGGTGGGCTCAGCCGCTTCCATAGCTTGCTCAGGCTGAGGCATTTCCTGCGTATCGCTAATTTCAAAGCTCTCAATCTCCGAGTCCGCACTACTCTCTCCCGAGACTAGCGCCAGCAGGCCGTCCTTGACTGGATTCTTCAACGTCATTGCCGCCAACGCAATTATTACGACCACGTGAAAGACTGCGCTAACCACCATCCCGCGCCAACGTCCAGGCTTCTTGGGGGCCACTCCAACAACGGCCGCTTGCTGAAGATCCAGCCCATCAACCACCTGTGCGATTGGTTCTGGCTCGTCGACCAAACCAAGCTGATCCTTCGCGTCGATCGTGGCGATCGCTGCTTCGCCTGTGGTCACTTCAACTGCTTCGTTTATTGGGTTTTCAGCTTCAGACAACGCAACAGAATCGACCTCTTTAGCTTCACTTGAATTCGGAGTTACAACTCGCGACTCTAAGTTAAGTTGCGATTCCGCGTGAATGTATGACTTGTGGCCGTGAGCAGCGTCGGCCCGCACATCCTCCGCTACAAAAGAACGGCTCTTGGTTGCATGAGTCGCTTCTGCTCTTTGAGTTCTCTGCCTGAGTCTCGACAATGCAAATGGTCGAAGCTCTTCCCAACTGGAGATCTCGGCTTCAATTTCTGCTTCGAACTTTGACTCGACGCTAGTATCCTCAGAACCATGGATAGCCTGAGAGCCATTGCCTTCCTGAGCGATCGATCCAGGCTTGCTTCCCGCGTCGACCGACTTTCCATGAACGCGAAGCCACTCCTGCAACGCTTCGACATCGCCAAGACGAGCCTGTTCCAGGATGAATTCAAGCTCAGCTCGTTGAGCTTCGATCTGTGCAGCGCGGGCTTGGATATCTAACTGCGCCAACGCTCGCTGGCCTAGCTGAAGCAAGGTCTTCGCATCATTTCGATTTGTTGCGGGCGATTTCGTTTCCATTCGATTCCCAAACTTCTATACAAAATTTTGTACACAGTCTCTCAATTGACTATCCGCTTGTCAAACAAATTCCCCCTCAACTGGCATTCGTTTTTTACCGAGCTTCACCCAACCTTCATCTGGCGATACCAAAATCCTCATCCAGAACATCCACAGCAAGAATTAGGGGCTCGCAGACCGCCACTAAATGCTGGCAAAAGTCGATCTTGGCGTGACCACCCGCAACTGGCTATAAGTGATCAGCGAATCACGTCGTTTGCCAGCCTAAGGACCCCAGGGCATGAAAGCCGCTGTATTAACTCGATTCCACTTTTCAGCTTCAAAATTCGTTGCCTGCTTGGCATTGAGTTATGGACTTTGTTCGGCTGCTAATTCATTTGCACAGACAGAATCGCCTAGCCTGCTACAACAACCTGCGCAACAGCAACCCAATCAGACCGCAACCGGTGATTCGGCTTCTCCCTTGCGATCGAGACCCCAGGGCGGACCAGTTAACTTGCCTTCCAATTCAGGGCAGTATTGGCAAGAGTACGATCTGCGACCTTACACCAAAGAGCTGAATCAGATCGATCGTCCTCACCAAGCGATTGTCGATTGGGTACTTCGAGAAACCGGTACCGACGCTTGGTTTACTGAGCCGTTTGGATTTATCAATGCCGATCGCGATACTCTTCGTGTTTATCACACTCAACAGATGCACGAGATCGTCAAGAAGGTCCACGAGAACTTCGTCAACGGAACTTTCGTCCCACAGCTCTACGGCCTGCGGATGGTGTCGATTAGCAATCCGAACTGGCGAACCAGAGCTCACACCTTAATGCGCAGCGTGAAAGCTCAATCACCAGGCGTGAATGCGTACTTAGTTAGCAAGGAGAACAACGCTTTGCTGTTGGCTATGCTTCGAGGCCGTTCCGATTTTCGCGAGCTAGCTGCCGTAGATATCGTTGTTCACAACGGGCAGTCACAAGTACTTGAACAACTTCGCGGACGTAACTTCGTAGAGAATCAGCAACCTGCGGCCAATGCGTTCCCTCCGTACATGCCAGTTACGGGCGAGATCAAAGAGGGCTTCCGCCTACAACTCAGCCCAATGCTCAGCATCGATCACAAGACTGTCGACTTAGTGCTCAAGTGCGACATCGATCAAGTTGAAAAGCTCACCAACGTCAACCTAGAACTCCCCACCGCAACCGGCCAACAGTTCAACACTCAGATACAAGTGCCACAATTGGTTAGCTGGAGGCTGCACGAGCGATTTCGATGGCCGGCCGATCAAGTTCTTGTGCTTAGCTGCGGAGTTGTCGCTGCGCCTCAAGGCGCTCCCGACAACACACTACTTGGACAAGGCGGATCCGTCCTAGGACTGGATAGGTTGGTTCCAGGCATGAATACCGGACGCGCCGATGCGTTAATGATCATCGAATACAAAGGCGATGCATCCAGTCGAGTCGCCAATGCACCCGCTAGTGGAAGCTCCGCGCCAGTCAGTCCGCTCAGCCGCGGCCGTTACTAGTAGCTACCGTCGCCAGACGGTAGAGTCCGTAGCCACCATCGCCAGATGGTGGATTTCCAGACCTAACCAACCCTGTCCTCCACCGCTTGGCAGCGGGTGGCTACATTCTGGCGAATCCCACTACTAAATCAGCGGACGGCATTCGGAGAATGCCTGCTACTATCCGAGGATTTCGCGTTTGCGATCGATGTAATCCCAAACGACAAAGCGATCCAAGTCGCGACCCGCGGTGAAGAAGACTCGCCCCTTCGTGCTCTCAGCCAATCGGTACGCAAAGCGGATATCCTCTTCGGATTGCGACCAACTGGGGATCAAGAACATATTGATGACGATACCATCGCGTTGACACAAGCTACCCTCGCGCATCGTCGCCTTCTCCGTTCTAGGATCGGGCGGGTAGAGCATGAACAGAGTCGAATCTTCAAAATGCGCCGTGGGCAATCCATCGGTGATCAACACAATCTGCTTGTTGGGCGTATCGACCGTCGCAAGATTTTGTCGCGCCAAACGCAACGCGTGTTGAATGTTGGTGAAGTGCTGATGAATCTGCGTCTCGCTGATATCTTCACGACTCATGTCGGCTCGTAAGCGAACGATCGGATCGTAGACCGTCACTGGCTTAGGCATCAGTTCGATGATCTGACCTGCCGGTCTTAACTTGGCAAACGTGTACATCTCGATGAACCGCAAAAAGTCACCGGGATATTCGCTAGTGATCAGACCTTGAAGAGCCAACGCCATGCGCTTGACATTGATGTACTGCCCTTCGTGCCGCATCGAACCGCTCATGTCCATGATCACAACGGTAGCACACTTGGGAGAATTGCGAGTCCGATGGACTTCGATATCTTCGGATCGCAATCGAATGTTCTTCGCCGTGGGATCGCGCAACATGGCATTGATCACGGTCTGTGTCGTATCCATGTTGGCCAAGCTGTCACCAAACTCGTAGCGCTTAGTCTGAGGAAGTTCGACACTTCCTTCGCCTACGATTCTGCCACCGTGACGACCGCTTCGACTGGCTTCTAAGTTGGAGAAGATTCTCTCCAGCAGTTTTCCTTGAAAGACTTTGTAAGCCTGCGGAGTCAATCGAAATGATCCAGTCTTTCCGTCGCGATCCAGCCCTTGCCGTTCCGCCAGCTCCCGAACCATGTTTTCGATCTGTTCACGCAACGCCTCCAACGAACCCATGTCTTCCGTGGAAGCGAATTCACCCAAGCTCTCCATATCGATGATGCCGATCTGCGCCGTCTTGGCGGCCTCCTCAAGCTGCTTGAGCAACTCGTCGATCTTCTCAAGCTCCTCCTTGATCTCCAAAGCTTTAGGAATCGTCATCGACTGTTGGCCAAGGAAGGTATACTTCGAATTCAGCTCTTCCATCTGGTAGAGATTCCCAAGATGCTCGATCGCTCCTACCAGTTGACCAGCAAACGCATCGGTGTCGTCACCGAGTAAGTAGTACAGCCGCTCAAAGATGTAGATCTGTCGTTCGTTCACTGCTCGCTTGAATGCATCTCGCAGATGTTTGGGCGGAGTAGCCTTCTGAGCAGAACTCTGAAAGACCTTGCGAGCCTTCTTCTCAACCGAGTCGGCTTCATAGGTCTCTAAGATCTTTCTCTTGCGCTCTTCCAGCAGCTTGCGAAGATGATCGATACTTGGTCCCAAGTTGGACAGTTGGTCTGGCGTGAGCTTGACCGCGCGAGCCAACTCCTCTTCGGTTAGCTCGCCGTATTCACCGTACATCAAGGCATGTTCGAAAGCGTGCGAGACCAAGTCGGGCGGAGGAGCAGTCGGACTAGGGAATTTACCTGGATCGTACTTCTGATAAGTATGAACCACCCCGCCAAGCTTGGATTTCTGAGTCATCGGTGAATTGCTTTCGCTTGCCAGCATGAAAGAGATTGGCTCGCTAAAAAACGAGTCAGCTATCAAGGGTATAGCAGCACGGCTAGTGGGCAAGGGATCCGGCGAAAGCAAATCTGGTCGATTTACTGAACTAGCCGGAATCGCGTTAGGGTCCGGTTTCCTTGGACTCTTGACGACCTTGTTTAACCCAGAACTTCCACAACTGACTCCCTCGATACGTCAAGTCGTCGACCAATGCTGGCAAAACCGGACGCTAACGCGGTTCCGGCTAGTTGCGTTCTACTGCGGAATTCCACAACAAAACGGCCCCTAGAGTGCGCAATTGGCGTAGAAACCGAGTTTAACCTGACCTTTCTAAAGAGCCCAGATTAAGAATGTTGACAATCCACTCCGATATCGTTGCTGAATGATCGCTTTGCCCCTAAAGCAATTCAAAGTCTTAATCTGTCTGTTATGACAGCATTACGGGCATATCGATCAATCCCAGCCTGAATTGTTTGATCGGAGATGCCCTCATGCCTCGTCGTAAACTGTCCGTGTTTCTTTGCGCCTTCGGAGTATCAATTCTTGCCACTCCAGTCCTCATGGCTCAGCGAATCGACGACGGAACGGTTTCAATTCTCCTGATCTCATCTGGCAACTTGGATGAACCCACTACCACCGACAAGCCAACTACGTCGATCCTTGAGTCTGATGTAAAGCCGTTGACGATCGCCAAGCCGTTGGCCCAGGATGTCTCAAAGCTGGATGTCTCAAAGCTGGATGTCTCATCACAGGACAGATCATCAAAGAGCGACTCATCAGTCGATCCGCATGATGGGGAACTTGTTCAACAACTCTACGCCAATGGATCGCCTCGAATTTCCAAGCATGTCAAGCTGGATGCCAATGGGAACTACGTCAATCACGGCGAATATCAAGAGTTTGGCCCAACTGGAGACTTAGTCGTTAGCGGCGAGTATCGCATGGGGCAACAGCACGGGCTGTGGATTCGCATCTGCGCAACCAAACAGTCCAAGCTATTCGAAAGTGAACCCTACGCAAAGTTCAAAGCACCGTTTCAATCAACGGCCGAATTTGCAGAAGGCAAGCTGAATGGAGTTTGGGCCATCTCTGACAAAGATGGTAAGAAGGTCAGCGAGATTCAATTCGCATCTGGCCAACGCAATGGCTTGGCTACTTGGTTCCACCCCAACGGAACCGTTTTCTGGCAAAGCGAGTACAAGACCGGAAAGCTCAACGGCGCGTTCATTGAAAAGGATGTCTCTGGCAAGATTACTCGCCAGAACAAGTTTGTCGATGGCCATCGATTGGCGAAGTCCAATGAATATTATGCCAGCAAGAAGATCAAGGTTGAGTTCGAGGTACTTAGCCCAGCTCAGGTTCTAGTCTCACCCGATGACTGGAACACCAGCACCCTTGCCACTTACGATCCCAAAGGCGACGAAATCAAGCACGGCTCTTACACCTACTACTATGAAACAGGCGTTGTTCGTTCCAAGTCAAACTACAAGAATGGCTTGCAAGATGGCGAGTTCGCTGCGTGGTATTCAAACAATCAACGCGAAGTCGTTGGAAGTTACGTCGACGGCAAACAGCACGGAAAGTGGAGCTGGTGGCACGAGAACGGCATGCGCAAGGCAATCGCAAATTACGAACACGGACAATTGACCGAACCAGCCATGGCTTGGAACGATCAAGGCGTGCGAGTCGAAGCTTCCGAGCTGATAGAATCCAAACCCGCACCTGTTCCGCAGAGCGAAGAACCCAAAAGCTCACGCTCTGCTTCGACCAGTCGCCGCCCAGGTAAGAAATAGATGTAACACAGAACTGTAAGCAAAAAAAATCCTGCTGGCTTGCTTGCCAGCAGGATTTGAATGGCATTTTCCTTCAGCCACTAGTCGTCAGCATCTCGTTTGCCTCTGAAGCTTACTCAGCCGCCTTCTTGAGGCCTCGTCGAATCAACAATCCGTCGACTTGTGGGTCGCGACCGATGAAGTCGCGATACAGTTCTTCCGCCTCTTTACTTCCGCCTCGCGAAAGTACCGAATCGCGGAACTTCTGCCCGTTCGCCTGAGTCAACCCGCCGTTCTTGCGAATCGCTGCAAAGCTATCGGCAGCAAGAATTTCGCTCCACATGTAAGCGTAATAACTAGCCGCGTATCCACCTGGCCAGATGTGTGCAAAGTAAGCCGTCTTGTATCGCGGTGGGACCATCGGCAGGTCTACACCCAACTCACCAAGCACCTTAGCTTCGAACTTTTCGATGTCGTCAGGCACTTGATCAGCGCTCAACGCATGCCAACGCAAATCCAGCAATGCCGCAGACAAATACTCCATCGTGTCGTAACCTTGATTGAAGTTCTTAGCTGCAATCACTTGCTTCAGCAATTCGGCAGGCATCACTTCACCTGTCTTATTGTGCCGCGCATAGTTCGCCAAGACTTCTGGATGTACGGCCCAGTCTTCTTGGAATGTCGATGGGAATTCCACAAAGTCTCGTGGTACGGATGTCCCGGCTAGCGAGGGAAACTCGACGTTCGAAAACAGACCATGCACACCGTGTCCCATTTCGTGGAACATCGTAGTCGCATGGTCAAAGCTGATCAGCGCTGGCGCGCCCTCAACCGGCTTGGGAATGTTCATCACATTGACGATCACAGGCTTCTTATGCAACAGCTTGGTCTGCTCGACAAAGCTATTCATCCAAGCGCCACCGCGTTTGTTCGCTCGCTCGAAGTAATCGGCATAGAACAAGCCAATCTGCTCGCCGTCAGAACCGATCACATCGAAAACGCGAACATCGGGGTGATAGACTGGCAAGTCCTTTCGCTCTTCGAAGCGAACACCAAACAGGCGATTCATCGTATAGAAAACGCCATTCTTTAGCACCGAGTCCAACTCCAGATACTGCCGAACATTGTTTTCATCGATGCCGTATTTATCTTTTCGAACCTTCTCTGCGTAGTACTCCCAGTCCCATGGTTGGACTTGGTCATTGATTCCATCAGCCTTCATCTTGGCTTGGATATCAGCAGCTTCGATATGCACCTTGGCTACTACATCCGTAACTAGACCTGTGAGCATCTTCTGAGCCGCGTCGGGTGTCTTCGCCATCTGATTCTCAAGCGAATAATGTGCGTGAGACTTATAACCCAGGATCGCTGCCTTTTCGGCTCGCAGCTTGGCCAACTTCTTCACCAATCCACGATTATCGATACCTCCATCACGTCCCAAAGCGCGATAAGCCGAAGCTTCCCAAACCTTCTTGCGAAGATCGCGGTTGCTCAGCGAAATCAATACTGGCTGACGAGTCGTGTTGGTGATCTGCAGCAAGTACTTGCCGTCCTTGCCCTTATCCTTGGCAGCTTTGGCTGCGGCAGCGATTTCATCTTCGCTCAGTCCAGCCAGATCCTCTTTCTTATCGACGATCACTGCGCGTTCCGCAGTCACCGCCAAGAGATTGTTCTGGAACTCGGTCATCGCCGATGAGATCTCTTCGTTGATCTGTCGAATTCTAGTTTGCTGCTGCGAGTCCAACTTAGCACCCGCGCGAACAAACGACTTGTAGGTCTCTTTGAGCAATTGAGTCTGCTCGCCGTTAAGCTTCAGTGTGTCCAACTTCTGATGCAGCTTTTCGACTCGCTTGAATAGCTTGGTGTTCAAGTAGATATCGTCGCTATGCGCGGCCAGAAGCGGCGACACGGCAACTTGAATCTTCTGAATTTCAGGGTTGGTATGTGCCGAAGCCAAGTTGCCAAACGCCGATTGAACGCGAGTGAGAATTTCGCCCGTTCGCTCCATCGCTTCTAGCGTGTTAGCAAAGGTCGGCTCTTCGCTACTGTCAGCGATCGCTTGCATCTGCTTCTTCTGCTCGGCCATTCCAGCTTGGAAGGCGGGCATGAACTGATCGTCCTTGATCTTCGAGAAGTCGAAGGTTTCCAGCGGAAGTTTGCTGGGGCTTAAAAAAGGGTTGTCCATCTTCGATTTCGCATCCTCTGAAATTTGACAAGCCATTGTCTCACTGGGTACAAGGGCTGTTTGACTGATGACTGTCGCTAGGCTCAGCGAGCAAACCAACAGCTTTGACGTTAGCCGAGCTCGCGATACAAAGCACTGAGTATTCATAGAGTTACCTCGGGAAATTTGAAGCAGAACGGCTTCTGAACGTTAGAACACGGCTTCTGAATGTTAGAGCCAGGTCGTGATTTTACCCGGTTACTCAGAGCTGACGAGAGGCTGTCACCCGCCGCTCGCGTAGTGGGATTCGCCAGAATTCCAACCAAACCGGAATTCTGGCGAATCCCACACGAATAGCCAACCTCACCTAACCTGGGCCTCAGCGAAGCTCAACGCTCGATTTTGAGCCTTTTCCCAATCACCGCTTCGAGCCAGATCGCGAATCTCTTCAAAGGCTTTGATCTCCGCCTCAGAGAGCTTCTTGGCTTCGATCAACTCCTTCATCTCCGCTTCCGAATCGGCCAACCTCTTTTCGCTCTTCGAATTGGCCGCGGTGTAAAACTGCTTGATGAGATCCATCGCTTCGCGGCTAGATACTTCTGGCTGCGATCCGCATCCTCCTAAAAGGCTGAAAGCTATTAACACTGCTGCTAGCCAGCTCAACTTCATTCTAGAAATCATGTTGAGTCACCTCGCTGCCAGCAATTGTGCAAAGGCCAGCCCAGGCATCGACGTTTACTGTCGTTGGAACGTAACGCACCGATCCATCACCCATCAAAATGTAACCGCCTCCGCCAGCCCACGGCGAGTACATCTGACAAACGTGACAGGTTGGAAATGACGGCGGGTGAATAATTCCAGGTTCGATAGCCGACGGCCCACTGTGCGCCAGAACATACGTTGCCGCATAGTCACACTGAGTAAATGGATATCGTTGAGGGTTGCTAGGACAGGAAGCCGAGTCAGGCATGACGGCTACCCAAGTCTTGTCGCTAACCGTCGAATGCTCGCCGACGAATACTGTGTTGCTCAACCCATCAACAACATCCTTGACCTTTACACGCGAATTGCGATAGAACGGTCCTGATGCGTGACGATTCCAATCGGCGAGCGCTGGTCGATAACCCCAGGGCTCATCGTTTCCTACGTTCGCTACATAATGCGATCGACTCATCTTCGCCATCTCGGTACCACTACTGTGCTTAATAATGGTCGGGCCGTCGAAGTTTGGAGCGGCTGGATTGAGAAAAACGGGTACTGGAGTCACCGCCAAAGCCGCGTTGGTTGGATGCCAAGCTGGCAATCGCATGTCAAACGAATCGCTAAGTGCACTTTGCTCAAGGTACGGCAGTAGCAATGCTCCCCAAGCCCAACCCGGAGCCGCATCCAGCGAGTCAGTCGAAACAACTCCCGTGCGTGGATCGGAAACGTAACCCGAAGGAAAGGACTTTAGCGCCGACTCGTAGTTGAACATCGCCAAGCCAATCTGCTTGAGATTGTTCGAATTCTGAGTTCGTCTGGCAGCTTCTCGAGCCGCTTGAACGGCTGGCAAAAGCAGTCCAACTAAAATTCCGATGATCGCAATCACGACCAATAGCTCGACCAAGGTGAACGCCTGTCGAAGCCGATACTTTTCGATTCTGTAAAGCACTTGTGAGTCTCCTATGTGTGCAGAACGAGACCAAAATTTGTGCAGCAACTCTAACATTGACCCTTAGCTCAACGGCTGTTGATTCTTCACCATGTGGTGCACTGAATTCAAAGAACGAATGTTCAAATAACCAGTGATCAACGAACTAGGCAAGCTTGGGTGCAGGCCGGTGTTGCACTTCGAAATTCGTCCTACGACGCACCCGAAGATTCTCAAATCTTAGCCGATGCTAAGTTTTGCGTCAATGAAAAAAGGAGAAACATCTGGACACTCCAAGCAAGCTAATGGATAATTAGTCTACTTATCGCATTCACCACGATTCTCTGCACTTCGAGGCCTTTCCGTGGCACCCACCGGCCGATCAACCTCAAAACCCAAACGGCCATCCAGCCAGAGTGGGCCTGCCGTACACTCCAAAACGCGCACAGACCACTCGATCGAAATGGCCGAAGACTATGTCGAAGCCATTCAAGAGACGATCGAGCTGAATGGTCGTTGCCGAGCCGTCGATTTGGCTAGACTGTTTTCTGTCAGCCAGGTCACTGTCAATCGCACTATTGGCCGACTGGTCCGCGATGGGCTGGTGCTCACTGAACCCTACGGCCCACTGGAACTCACCGCTGCCGGTAAACGACTTGCCAAAGCTTCGAAGCAACGACACGCCATCGTGTTTGAACTGCTGCTCGCGATCGGTGTTGATTCGGAGACCGCCAAGATTGACAGCGAAGGCATGGAACACCATGCCAGTCCCAAAACGCTTCAAGCCATCCGCCGCTTTCTCGATGCTCGCAAGTCCGAACCGTAGCCACTCGGTGGACGAATGTAGTAGCCACCTGCTGCCAAGCGGTGGACGAGGCCTCACTCCCCACATCGGTCAAACATACTCCACCAACCGTCTGGCGACGGTAGCTACGATCTGGCGACGGTGGCTACGATCTAAGCCTCTTGCTTACGTCGTCAATTGACCACAAGCCGCGGACGCATCCTCGCCCAGCGATCGCCGAATCGTGGTACGAATGCCAGCCTCGCGTAGCTTCTTCGCAAACGCTTCACGCACCTCCTTCTCGGATGCACGATAAGCCACAGCGACGTTGGTGGCGTTGTACGGAATCAAATTCACTTCAACTTGCAGACCTTCGCAGAACGCTATCAAGCTTTGCGCATGCTCGTGCGAATCATTCATGTCGGCTAGCAACACGACTTCAATCCAGACGCTCTCCGATTGAAGCTCGTTGACCTCGCGAATTGCATTGCGCAGCACATCGAGATCCGCAACTGCATGAGGCACCAGTACTCTTCGCTGCTCGGGTAAAGCTGAATGCAGACTCAGCGCCAAACGTACGCTTGAAAACTTCGTCACCAGTTCCAACATCGCTCGCGGCACGCCGACGGTGCTCACAAGAATGCGTCGTTGTGCGATGCCAAAGAGTCGTTCGTCGGTCAACCAATCGATGGCTTGCAGGACGTTGTCTAAGTTGTGTAGCGGCTCGCCCATGCCCATGAAGACGACGTTTCTCAATTGCCGATCGGCCTGAGTCGCTTGCACGCCAGCCCAATAGACCTGTTCGACAATTTCCATAGCGCTCAGATTGCCGCGATAACCCAGCGTGCCAGTTGCACAGAAAGGACAGCCAACGCCGCAACCCGGTTGCGACGAGATGCATGCTGTGGCTCGAGCTGCACGAGTCGCAGTAGCGAGCTTAGCCGGCAACAGAGCCACTGCTTCGCAACGCACGCCTTGAGCATTCTCCAGCAACAGCTTTCGCGAGTGTGTGTCGCTGACAACCTGAACCGATTGCCACGAAAATTGCAAATCGTCGATCAGTCCAAGTAAATTTGCGAAGCGAGGATTGGCCTTAAGCTGGTCGAGCGACCGAAATTGCCGAAACAACTTCCAACGCACCTTCGCCGGCAGCGACAGCCAAGGATCAATTGCTGAACAAGAATTGTTGGACGTGTTTTTCAAGAGTTTAGACTCTTCAACGGATGTTTTCTTGATCGAATCGCCCGGCGCCTCCCAAGCATTTCGCCGAGCGGCTTTTGCTATGCCAGCCAATCTTAGTCGCCTTTTGCCCTGCCGAAAGCCACCTCACCGTCCAACGCTCTGAAGCGATTTCTTGAACCGCAGGCGCTAGTTTTGACGTTGCACCCTTTCAGGGATTTCGGGCCGAAGGTCCAGCAATTTACCTAGCCCAGTCCATCGGGCTGGGTGATGGAGCATGAACGCGTTTTGGGCCAGCGGCCCGACGGTTTGTGCTCAAACCGTCGGGCCGCTGGCCCTTTGTTTTTCTCGCGAATTACGTACCCAGCCCTGCAGGCTGGGCTAGGTAAACGGACAAGGCTTCGCCCCTAAAACCCAAACAGCACAACATCAAAAGGCGCTTGCCGCAAGCAGAAACTCTCAAAAGCCTCTCTATCTGGCCCGCCCCGAACCCCTTGAAGAAAACGCTTCCTTGAACACAATAGAAGGCCGAGTGCAACCCGGAGGGTAACCGAATGGTTAGGAAGCTGATTCGAAATCAGTCGCTGGAAACAGTTGCGGGTTCGACTCCCGTGCCCTCCGCCTTAATGGCTAATGCCAAGTTATGACACGAAGCGTCATGAGTCCCAGAACTAAAGGACTTATGACGCTTTTTTGTTTCTTGAGGCTGCTTGAATGTAGGGCGTGTGTAGAGGTCTGATGCTAACTCGCTTGGCAGATACGTACATCATCGAACGAAGGCAAGCGGCTTGAACTCTAATTTTTCTGACCTCGTAACACGCCATGGATCGGGGGTGACGCGATAGTTGGATGCGGCGAACAGGGCTATTCCCAATGGTGTGTTACGCGTGCAGTCAAATGTTTGCCGAGTTCATTCGGTAGACAGAGTTCAACTTAGGGCAAACACAATCTGAATGTGCACGGCTTCACACACCCTACAAAGCACTGCAAAGGATACAAGGGGCTGGTAGCTAAAGGAGCCAGTCCTCGATCTGTAGCCCAGGCACCCGTTCAAAGTCGACAGTATTCTGTGTCAACAATGTCATTTGATTTGCGATGGCAATGGCAGCTATCCTCAAATCCATCGCCCCGACTCTAAGTCTTTGCCTTGCCAATTCGTCAAAAACTTCTGCTGCCTTTCGATCAAACGGCAGTAGTTGCATAACAGAAAAATCCTTGAGAATTCTTTCAAATTCGAAATAGGCTCGCACAAGCGATTCGCTCTTACTTCGTCTAACAATGTAGGCGTTCCAGCCGTTGACCATCTCATGAAACGAAACAACAGACACAAAAATCTCATCACCGGTGTGCTTCTCAAGGTGAGTACAGAGCCTTTCATAGCTCGCGCCTTCACCGCGTTGCCATACGCTGATATGGTTGGTGTCAAAGAGATACACTACTGATTGTCCTCAGTCAGCTCCGCGTCGCGAAGTTCCTTCCCTAGCTGCACAATCTCCTCGAAATCAGGATCATCTTTAAACGACCCTCTGACTCGCTCAAGCCAGCCGAGTTTCGAATTGCTTGCTTGCTTTTCGCGCTTGATCGCCTCCAACTCGCGTTCAACCTTGGCAAGACGTTCTTCAACTGTATCCATACCTACCTCCAAAATCGCTAATCGACACGCTGCGTTAATTGTAACTCCTGGAACTGCCGTAGGAAAAGGGCGATTCAATCCCAATTGGTCAGACCAAAGGTGATTGCGAAAGACAGAGACATTTAAGAGGACACATCAATCTAGCACTACCAATCTACGAACGGAAAAGTCCATTGCTTTTAGTCGTGAACGCGACGAAATTTTACAGCCTGGGATTGAAATCAATTGAAATCCCAGGCTATCAAATGCCATCGCGTCCGCGATTGAGATCCAGACTCTTAGCTCATGTCAAATCGCCGAGCTGTGTAGGCGTACCAGTCTTCGAACTTCTTTCGAGCCCAGGGTGTCTTGCGAAGAAAGGTGAGGCTGGATTTGATGCTGGGATCAACCTGGAAACAGCGAATCGGAATCTGCTCGGCCATCTCGTCCCATCCATAGCGATCGACCATACGAACGAGCATCTGTTCCAACGTTACGCCATGCAGCGGATCCTTGCTGGCTCCCGGATTCGGTAACTTCGGCCGATTCGTTTCAGGTTCACTCGCAGCTTCGTTAGCAGCCTTGTTCGTAGCGCCATTCGCTGATTCTTCCTGAGATTCGTTTGATTGAGTCATGAATGGGGCTCGCCTTTGAAAATGTCCGATCGTAGCAGATCATGAATCAAGATGGCGGATTCCGCCATAGTTCGAATGAGGGCTCCACCGATGGGAGTGCCTACGTAATCCTTGATAATTGGCCTTGCCAATCACAAATGGGTCAATGAACGATTCTAGCCGTGGCACACAACCGATGTTAATCCTTGTGCAACGCCTTCCAAACCAGCCGCAACGCGTTAGCGGCTGGTTTGGACAAATACAACAGAACTAGGTTTCCGGCGATCGACTAAGTATGTGCCCCGGTTGATCGCCGGAAACTGACTAATGCGATCCTTTAATGAGCAAGCGAATCAGGCCTAATTAGTTCTCGTCGTCTAACAGTCCTTTGACGAACTCTTCGGGATCAAAGATGGCCATATCGCCAAGCTTTTCACCAAGCCCAACCAGCTTGACGGGCAAGTTGAACTGCTGACAGATAGGCACAATCACGCCGCCTTTAGCCGAGCCATCGATTTTGGCGAGAATGATTCCTGTGCATCCTGCGGCTTCGGAAAATCCACGAGCCTGACTGATCGCGTTTTGCCCAGCGGTCGCATCCAGAACCAACAAGACTTCATGCGGCGCTTCGGGTATATGCTTGGCGATCACGCGGCGAATTTTCTGAAGCTCTTGCATCAGATTGCTCTGCGTTTGCAATCGTCCTGCGGTATCAATAATGCAGACGTCGTAGTTCTCGGCAGCCGCTCGTTGACTCGCTTGAAAGGCCACCATCCCAGGATCCGATCCAGACTTGGCCGTAACGATATCACAGCCAATCCGCTCCGACCAAATGGTAAGCTGCTCGACAGCCGCCGCACGAAATGTATCGCCCGCACCTAGCAAAACTCGATTGCCTTCCTGAGTCAACTTATGAGCCAGCTTGGCAATCGAAGTCGTCTTGCCTGAACCGTTCACGCCAACCACCAAGTAAACCGTCGGTCCCGATTCAGCTCGCTTGATCTCGGTGCCCTGTTGAGTCAACGCCTGACGAATTTCGCCACGAACGATGGAGACGATATCGCTGAACTGAACCTTGCGAGCTCGGAACTCGTTGCCGATGCGTTCGCAGATCTGCTTGGCCATCGGTCCACCCATATCGGTGCGGACCAAAAGCGCGAAGAGCCGCTTGAGAAACTCATCGTCGACTAGATCTCCATCCGATTTCAACAGATCGCGGATGTCGGTGTTCAGAGCCTTACGAAATCCGGACAAAGCAGATTTGATACTGCCCCAAACGCCCGCCGATTTTGTGGACTCGTCAGCGCCCGAGCTCTCAGCCTTGGGCTGTTCTTTTTTTCGATTCCAAAATGCCATTTAGTTCAACTCACAGGCTTCTTCATAGTGTTCGTAAAGTTGCAACAGCTTAGCCTCAAGTGTGGCCAGTTCTTCTTGCAACTGCTTGATGCGGCGTCCATCGCGGAGCACCTCAGGCTGCATCATCTCTTGATGGATCTCTTCAATGCGAGTCTCCACAGTCGTGATCTCGTCTTCAATCTGCGAAACTTTGCGGTAAGGATATTTTCGCCTGCGTTTTGTATTGGCTGAATCCGGGCGGGACGAATTGTTGGAAGCTACGTTTTCACTCAATGGCTTCACGCCGCTCGCAGTCGACTTGTCTTTGGCGGACTGCCCAACTGCCCCACGATCGGCAATAGCCAATCCTTCTTTCAACCAATGTTTATAAGTGTCGTAATTGCCCACGATCTTGCTGGCAGTACCGCTGCGAAGCACCAGCAAGTGATCGGCAACCGCATTGACCAAGTAACGATCGTGAGTGACCAAAATCACGGTCCCATCAAACCCGGCAATCGCCTCTTCAAGCGCGTGGCGCGACCACAAATCCAAGTGATTCGTGGGCTCGTCCAGAATCAGCACATTCGCTTCCATCGCGCTGAGCAGTGCCAACATCACCCGGTTGCGTTCGCCTCCAGATAGCTGTCGAAGCGGTTTGAGCACGATCTCTCCCGACAATCCGAACGCACCCAAGATGTCGCGTCGAGCACGGTCGTCTAAATCGCGGTGAGGCACACGGATTGCCTCAGCGGCGGAGATGTCGTGATCCAGCTTGGACAGGAGTTGATCGAAGTAGCCGATGCGCAAGTTCACACCCAGCTCGACCTTGCCTTGATCCAATGGGCACTCACCTAACAAGCACTTGAGCAGCGTTGATTTGCCGGAACCGTTTGAACCCAGAATCGCCCAGCGCTCGCCGCGTTCTATCTGAAAGTTCAGCTTATCAAACAACGGTCGATCAAAGGCTTTCGCTAATCCAGTCGCTCGAACAACAATGTCACCCGTTCGAGTTGCCGGTGGAAAGCGGAACCGCGGAGTGTGAATCTCGCGAGGTCGTTCGACAAGCTCGATTCGATCCAGCTTCTTACTGCGATCCTTGGCTTGCGTGCTCTTCTGTCCGTAGTGATGCTTGCGGACAAACTCTTCCAGCTTGGCAATCTCCTCCTGTTGTCGTTCGTGCGTTCGCCGCTGGACTTCCAGCCGCTCAGCCTTTTGATGCACGTAAGCCGAGTAGTTTCCTTTGAAGCGATCGATGCGACTATCAACCAACTCCAAAACGACATTGGCCGTTTGATCGAGAAAGAAGCGATCGTGGCTGACCAAGAGAAAGGCTCCCGGCCAAGCGTTGAGAGTCTCCTCGAGCCACTCGGTCGATTCGATGTCCAAGTGGTTATTGGGCTCGTCCAAGATCATCAAGTCGGGTTGCTGTAACAACAGGCTCGCCAACATCAGTCGGTTTTGTTGCCCTCCGCTTAACTTCTGAGCAGGTCGATCATTCCAGTCAGGAGAAAATCCAAGTCCCTGCAAGACTCGCTCGACGCGGTGTTCCCAATTGTAGGCATCTTGTTGGTGCAGCTTGGCTTGCAGGCGATCGTACTGTTCGAGCAGCTGTTCGTGACGCTGCGAGTCAGATTCTTCTTTGGCTAACTCGGCCGCAATTTGCTCAGCTTCCGATGCCATCCGCGCGACGTCACCGATCGCCGCAGATGCGACCGACCACACCGTGTCTTCCGGCGCGAATTCGGGATGCTGCTCCAGGTAGCCGACTGATCCTCGCGTGGGCATTTCAACCGAGCCACTATCGCTGGAGAGCTGCCCGGTCAAAATCTTTAGCAGCGTGGTCTTGCCGACTCCATTGGGACCGACCAGCGCGACGTGGTCTCCCGAACGAATTTCCAAGCTTGTTTCGCTCAGGATCTCGCGATCACCATATCTTTTCGAGATTCTTGAAGCTGACAGCAGTACCATGAAAACGTACGAAACGACCAAAAGCCGAGTTGAGTTGCGGAGTGAGTCCGAGGGGAAACGCACAATTCTAGCCGCGGGGCTGGGAATTAGTAGGTTTGTTGAGGGTAGTTTCCCAAGTTGCCTTTTGACGGTTTAATTCATGGGATCTGGCTGAATTCGTAGTATAGAGGTCGCCAAACTTGCAATTCGTGTTGCTTACCTCACCCCATCGCACTCTTTTCCGGTCTAACTGTCTTCAATGCTCAGTTTACAAAGCGTCACATCCGATCAATGGCTAGCTCAGGTTGACAAGTATCTCGACGAGATCCTGGTCGATCACGCTCATTGCGAACACAAAGCGGCCGCTGTGGCGATGAGCCTGCTGGGGGCGTATATCGAAAACCGTGAACTGTGCGAAGAGATGACCAAGATCGTTGAAGAGGAACTCGAACACTTCCACATGGTGCTCGACGTCCTGCAAAAACGAGGCATCGAATTCCGGCTGCAACCGCCTGGCCACTACGGTCGCGAGCTCAATAAGTTAGTGCGTCCAAACGAACCGGACCGAGCCGTCGATCGACTTTTGATCGGTGGGCTGATTGAGGCGCGGAGCTGTGAACGCTTCAGCTTGTTAGCCAAGCATGTTAAGGACAAAGAGCTGGCCGACTTTTACGAAGGGCTCTTTGAATCGGAAGCTCGACATCACAGCACCTACGTCCGACTCGCGAAACAGTTTGCCGATCCCGAGGTCGTCAAGGAGCGACTGAACGAACTTGCCGCCTCCGAGGCAGAGATCATCGGCAAAGGAAACCCGTTGCCAAGAATGCACAGCTAAAGAAATCGCCGCCCGCCGTCCTTAACGCCCTCACGTCTGCAATCACTACACATAGACATCCAATGCCCGAAGCCATCGAATCACATGCAGACCTGATTGCACAGTTAACCAAGATTGCGCAACTCTGTTGGCAACGCGGATGGACACGAGCTGGAACGTGTAGTTACAGCGAAGTGTTAAATCGTCAACCGCTAAAGATATTGACGACAACTTCTAGTACCTGCCGAAGTGCCCTTGTTCCCAGCGATTTTTCAATCGTCGACGACGAGGCACTCTCTAATTCAATAAATACAACGGCATCGAATCAAGCTGACGCAGCCACACATGGCTGGATCGCCAAGCATCGAAACAGCGATGCGACTCCTGCAAATGCAATTCTGCAAACTCAAAGCGTTTGGTCAGGATTGTTGGCAGATCGATTCAACACGCTGGATGGAGTGCTGTTGGAGGATCATCAACTGCTCGGCAGTCTCGCTGGGCCGCCTGAAGTTTCGTCGTCGGATCGATCCACGCGCGCCGTCTGGTTGCCGATCATTCCGCGCGGTAAGGACTCAGCGGAGCAACTTGCGTTAATTGAAAAGGCTCTGCAATTTCAACCCTCGGATTGCTCGCCGCCCACGGCAATGATCATTCAGCATCACAGCCTGTTCACCTGGGCAACGGATATTGCAACGGCTTACCGCCAAATCGAGATCTTCGAGTACTTCTGTGAGTATTTAGTGCGAAAAGCCGCGATCAGTTAGTGGCTGTTAGTCGCGGATGCGACGTCAGTATGTAGGGCGTGTGCAGAGGTCTGAAGCTAACTCGCTTAGCCAACCGGCACGTCAACGATCGAAGGCTAGTGACTTGAACGCCCGATAATCTGACCTCGAAACACGCCATGCATCTGGCCTACCGCGATAAACAGACGCAATGATCCCAGTTGGTCGATCTTCGGATGGTGTGTTACGCGTGCGGTCGATTAATATGCCGAGCTCGTTTGGTTCTCAAAGTCCAACCCAATACAGAAACAACTAGAATGCGCACCGCTTCACACACCCTACAATGCCCTCCCGCTAAACCCGGCAGGAATTTGACCTACCCGAACCGCCGTATTGGGCTAGCCGTTTCGATTCACGGCTACAAGAATAGTAACGTCTTGGTGGGTTTCGCACCTCAACCACACCCTACCAGCAATTTTGGAGCTCTACTACATGCCACCCAGTTCGATCGGATCGCTGCCTTTGAAGTGGCATGGGGGAAAGACCTACTTGGCTAAGTGGCTGATCGATCTCTTTCCGCCTCATACGCACTATGTCGAACCGTTCTTCGGCGGTGGTTCCGTTTTGTTTTCCAAGCCGAACTCGCTTATTGAAGGTCATTCCGAAGTAATCAACGATCTGAACGGCGAGCTCACCAATTTCTGGCAGGTTCTTCGCGATCCTAGTCATTTTGCCGAGTTCACGCGGCAGGTCGAAGCAACACCATTTTCAAACGTCGAGTTTGATGCGGCTTGCGAGATGCAGTCCACCGATCCAGTTCAACGCGCTTGGGCCTTTTTCGTTCGCTATCGACAATCGCGACAAGGCTTAGGCACCGTCTTTGCAACGACTTCGCGCTCACGGACTCGTCGTGGAATGAACGAGCAGGTTTCGTCGTGGCTTTCGGCCGTGGAAGGCTTGCCCGAGATTCACGCGCGCATCAAACGCGTGCTGATTTTCAATGAGGACGCCTGCAAGGTACTTCGCCATGAAGACAGCCCACACACCTTCTTCTATCTCGATCCACCTTACGTTCACGAAACTCGCACAGCCAAGCAATGCTACGAGTTTGAGATGGACCAAGAGCATCACAAACAGCTTCTCGACGTTCTTTCTGAGCTCAGCGGCAAATTCTTGCTTAGCGGGTATCCTCATCTGCTCTACGATCAGTACGCCGAGCGCCACGGCTGGTTTTGCGAGAAGTTAGAAATCGACAACAAGGCTAGCTCGATGAAAGAGAAGCCCATCAAGACGGAATGCGCTTGGATGAATTACAAGCCGGTACTCGCACCTGTTTCGCCTGCAAGCAAGCCAGAGCAATTGTTTTCGTCAGAGTCGTAAGCAACAGTCTCTTTCCCAACCCGATGCATTAGTTTGATGTTGCGCTCTTTCTGGGATTTCGGGCCGAAGGCCCAGCAATTTACCTAGCCCAGCCCATCGGGAGCACGAGAAGGTTAAGGCCCAAAGGCCCGCCGGTTTGCACGCAAACTGGCGGGCCTTTGGTTAAGTTTTAGTCAATTGCAGCGGAAACAGCGGAGCTGTGATTCAATCCACACCCAGCTTTGATAGGATGCCTGATACTCCCGCCCTTCCCCTCCACGAAATTGAATCTGAATTTCCCCACCGAGGCTTGAACCATGCGATGCTTCTCGTTTGTTGTTGCAATCTTAGCGATTGGTTATCTGAGTTACGTTAGCGCCGGCGAAGTAGTTACTTTAACTCCCGAGAACTTTGATCAGTACATTCCGGCGGGAAAAGAGACGGACGGATTGCCGGGTGATGTCTGCATGCGAAACGATCAGATCGTAGCTATCTTCGGCGCAGCAGATCGTCTGCGAAATGCCAATATGACTGTCAAGAATGTCGGTGGAATGTTGATTGACTTGACTTCTCGAGCCAATAGCAACGATCAACTGAGTGCCTTTTACCCCTGTGCTCCGAATCGAATTCTAACCGGCCCCGTCGATTTCACTGAGTCGAAAGGCTCGAAGGAAGTCGCTCGGCTACGCTATCGCAGCCAACCGATCAGTGGTCAGCCCGATCTTGAAGTCCTTTACGAACTGAAGGATGGCCAAAGCGCAATCAGCGTGACAACGATCTACACGAACTCAAGCGACAAAGAGATCTTGATCGATCCTCAAGATCACATTCGAGCCGACGGCGAGTGCACAACAGGCGTGGATCAAGACTTACGGTTGTTCTGGGCTCAAGATCTGTATTGGGGTCAAGCCTATGGAATCGTGATGGCGGATTCTAGTCGGAAGTACGCTCAAGATAAACGAATTCTGCGTTACGTTCCTTCGATCCCAACCGCTCCTGAAGGGAAGGAATCATCCAGCGAGAAATCATCTGCTGACAAAAAGGAAAATCCAAAGCCTCAAAAGCTGGCAGCGGGTCAATCGTTTGAAATTCAGCGATGGATCTTTCCGGCTGGCGATACGTTTGCCGTTCGACAAAAGGCAGCCGAACTCACCAATCAAATGCCTTCTTGGAAACCGCTTTCCATCGCTATTCGCGACGACAAAGGCCCCGTCCAGGACTGTACGATTGAGCTACAAAACACTGTAGGCAAGTCGTTAGCAAAGGCAAGAGCAAACCAACTCACATCGACGATTCCTCCCGGCAAGTTTGATCTCTCGATCTCAGCGCAGGGACGTACGACAGTCAAGCAGCAGATCGACTCGACAACCGCTTCACCGCTAGAAATTGCATTGCCTTTAGCCGGTTACGTCATAAGTCAGATCACCGATGAAAATGGATTGCCGATCGCTTGCAAATGCGAATTTCGAGGCTTAAATGATTTGCCCAATCCGAATTTTGGCCCCAATAGCGCGATCTTTGGCGTTGGCAATTTGCAATACACTCCCAACGGAACGTTTGAGCACGAGTTGTTACCCGGCGCCTATGAAGTTATCGTCAGTCATGGCCTTGAGTACGATGTGGTGACTCAGCGAATCGATATCGCCGCCGGTAAGACCACGTCGCTTCAAGCCAAACTAGTTCGTAGCGTGAAAACACCCGGCTGGATCAGCGCTGACTTTCATAGTCACAGCAGCCCTTCGGGAGATAACACATCGAATCAACGTGGTCGAGTGTTGAACCTGTTGAGCGAGCACATCGAGTTCGCTCCTTGTACCGAGCACAACCGTATCGACTCTTACGATGAGCACCTCCAAGCACTCGAAGCTACCAACCGCATGGCAACCTGCACCGGGATGGAGCTAACTGGATCGCTCTTGCCAGTCAACCACCAAAACGCGTTTCCACTGATTCGATATCCGCGAACACAGGACAATGGAGGTCCGGTGACCGATCTAGATCCTGTCGCTCAGATCGAACGCTTGGCAATGTGGGACAAAGGCAGTGACAAGCTAATCCAGATGAATCACCCGAATTTGGTTCAAATCATCGGTGATCGTGATATGGACGGTAAACCCGACGGAGGCTTTGAAAAGATGTTTGGTTTTACGGATGTGATCGAAGTCCATCCTCATCAAATGATCTTTGAACGTCCGACATCGTTACCCGCTCGCGACAAAGATCGCGGTAATCCGATCTTTCATTGGTTACAGATGTTGAACCTAGGCTATCGAATTACCGGAGTGGTGAATACAGACTCGCACTGGAACTTCCATGGCTCTGGCTGGCTGCGGAATTACATTCGTTCCAACAGCGATGAACCATCGCAACAAGACACACTAGAGCTGGTCCACGCATGCGAAAAAGGCAAAGTGTTGATGACTAATGGACCGTACTTGGAAGTTGTAGGTCGAAGCCAATCTGCCAGCGGTCCGCAATCTGCCGAGCTTGGAGACACTCTTTCAACGAGCGACGGAAAAGTAACTCTGCATATCCGCGTACAGTGCGCGAATTGGGTGAAGGTCAATCGAGTGCAAGTTTTTGTCAACGGCCAACCGCTACCCGAGTACAACTTCAAGCCAGCTACGCATCCCAAGTTCTTCGAAGCAGAAAGCCTTGTCTTCGACCAACAAATTCCCGTGACTCTTACAGGGGATTCGCATCTGATCGTAGCCACGATAGGTGAGGGTGAAACACTGGGAGTCGTTGCTGGTCCTGAGCACAGTAAAGATCCTCCTGTAGCCGTAGCAAACCCAATCTTCGTCGATGTTGACGGAAATGGATTTACAGCCAATCAAGATCAACTTGGTTTGGAGCTTCCGATACAAAAGTAAGCGAACTCTTACTTTTGCCCGTAGTGGACGAGGTGATGAGTCCCTCGCAATCACAGTGTGACCGGACTCGTTACCTCGTCCACTACCCTAAAACCAAAGGGAACAAAGCACTAGTTCTGTGGAATAGAGATTCCGCAGCCTAGATCGATAGCTCGGAAATATTCGTCCCAGCCATGCTTTCGGTGCGTGCAATGAATTGGATAATCGTGAGACTTGGATTATCCTCGGTGGGCGTCCGGACCACCCTAATGTCAACGATTCTATTCACCCATGCCCATCGAATTCACCTGTAACAACTGCAACAAGATGCTTCGCGTTCCTGAGGGTACCGAGGGTAAGTCTTGCCAGTGCCCTTCTTGTGGTTCCGTTAGCACCGTTCCAACTGTGAAGGTTTCGATCGGCGCGGGACCTTCGGCAACGAACGAAGAAGCAGGTAGCCCAAAGCCTGCCGACGATGGTTTGTTACGTGTGTCCTGTCCCAAATGCCAGTACTCTTTGCGGTGCAAACCGGAACTCAAAGGAAGCAAGGGGCAATGCAAACAATGCAAGCACATCTTCATTATTGGTGAGACCAGCGTCGCGGCCGTAGAGTTGACAGCTCTGGTCTTTTCTTGCCCGAAGTGTAATCAGTTGTTCGACGGCAAGCCCGAGATGGAAGGACGCAAAGGCAAGTGTCACTCCTGCGGCGAGGTCTTTCCAATCAAGCTACGTCAGGCCGATTTGGAAAGCAAACCCAAGATTGAGAAGAGCGTCAAACCTGCAAGTACTCCAGCAACTAAGCCTAATCCAAGTCAATCTACGTCCAGTCAACCTAAGCCCAAGACACCTACCTCTGCCTCTGCTTCTAGTCCAACTCCAGCATCCAGCTTACAGGTGATCTGTGGAAGTTGTCAGGGTGCGATGGAAGTGCCTTCGACGGCTGCAGGAAAGACTGTCGCTTGTCCTCATTGTCGGCAGATGCTACAGATTCCAGGATCGCAAGGTGGCTCATCAACTCCCAAGTCCTCGATCTTTGATCAGCCTTCCTCATCGCTGTTCGACAGCCCGAGTACCAAAACAAGTACGGGCATTTTTGATGGACTAGAAGTACCGACTTCTGGCGCAAGCTATCCTTCGTATCCACCGGTAGATTTGTACGGAGCACCGCCAAACTACCAACCCACATCATATCCACCGACCCCGTATCAGCCCACAAGCTACGCTCCGCCTCAACCTTCAGCATACCCAGCCAGCGGTTACTCCTCGCCCTACCAGTCTCCATCTTCAGCACTTCAGCAGTCCAGCTACTCTGGGAACGGAGGGAATCGTGAATGGCTGATCAGCGTTGCGAGTTGGCACAGACGCTTGACCATTTCTATGACCGTCTTAATTGTTTGCTATGCCTTGATGTTCGCGATATCTTTCGCCTTCGGGTTCATTTCAGAATTGAGTGCTCCCGGCGTGGATGCTGAGCCGCCGTTAGTTTTATTGATTCCAGTGGGTATCCTTTTACTTGTATCGATGGCTGCTGGTATTATGATGTTGATTTCGTACATCGTACTTTGTACGAAAATCTATGAATCTGGTACTGCCACACTTTACATCGTGGGCTACTTCGTCGGCTGCTGCGTACCTTTTCTGCCGCTAATCTTGCTGATAGTCACATTAAGTAAGGCATCTGGCGTTCTGCGATCCAATGGGATTTCCGTTGGATTCTTCGGCACCAATGACGTGAATTAGAGTAATGCCCATCGAATTCTCCTGCAACAACTGCAATAAGATGCTTCGCGTGCCTGATGGCACCGAGGGTAAAGCCAGCCAGTGCCCTGCATGCGGTTCGGTGAGCACGATTCCCAGTCGTAGTAATCTCTCGTCCATCGTCGCGACTTCATCAAAGGTTGATGACCCCCAAGACAAGCCACTGGACGATGGTTTAGTTCGCGTGACCTGCCCCAAATGCCAATATCCCTTGCGTTGCCAACCCGAACTCATAGGAACCAAAGGCCAGTGCAAGCAGTGTAAGCACATCTTTGTAATCGGTGAAACAAGCGTCGCAGCGGTTGAGCTGACTTCACTGGTGTTCTCATGTCCCAAATGCGATCAACTATTCGATGGCAAGCCTGAGATGGAGGGTCGCAAGGGCAAGTGTCATTCATGCGGCGAAGTCTTTCCTATCAAGCTACGTCAAGCCGAGTCCGAGAGCGAACACAAGATTGACAATAGTGTCAAGCCTTCAAGTGTTCCGTCAGCAACCAACCCTAAGCCCAATCAGTCTGAGCCGAGCCCCAGGCCGAGCCAGCTCAAAACACCTGCTACAACATCTGCCGTTAGTTCAGCTGCGGCATCCAGCATGCAGGTGATCTGTGGAAGCTGCAAGGGCACTATGGAAGTACCTTCGACGGCTGAAGGAAAGACTGTTGCTTGTCCGCATTGTCAGCAGTTACTACAGATACCAGGAAGAGAAGGTAGTCCATCAACTCCCAAGCCTTCGATCTTTGATCAGCCATCTGCATCGCTGTTCGATAGCCCAAGTACCGAACCAAGCCCGAGCATTTTTGATGGACTAGACGTATCGGCTACGGGCTCAAACTACCCTTCATATCCACCAGTAGATTTGTACGGAGCACCGCCAAGCTACCAAACCACTTCATATCCTCCCGCCGCGTACCAGCCCACAAGCTACGCTCCGCCACCTTCACCAGCTTACACACCTACTAGCTACAGTTCCCCATATCACACTCCATCAACTGCAATGCAGCAGGCGAGCAATTCAGAGTATGGTGGGAATCGTGAATGGCTGGTGAGCGTTGCGAGTTGGCAAAGTCGCCTATCGTGGAACCTATTGATCTACATCTCAAGCTATGTCTTGCTATTTGCAGCCTCGTTTTTCCTTGCTGCCTTCAGTGAAGGCCCTGGGCAACCCCCTCCAACTTGGATGCTAATTACTTTCGGTGTCCTTGGTCTTATCCCCATGGCCACTGGAATCATGATTCTGATTTCGTACATCGTGTTGTGTCTTAAAGTATACGAAAGCTCGAAAGCGATACTCTACATCGTTGGCATCTTTGTCGGAGCTTGCGTCCCTTTCTTACCGTTCATTTTGATGATCATAACCATTAACCACGCTACAGGCGTACTTCGGTCGTATGGAATTCGCGCAGGCTTTATGGGAGCCGACCCCACCACGATTTAGTGCGACCGCAGTTTCTGGTTCAACCGCAGTTTCTGGTCAACCTAGGCTCCGCACCCGCCGAAGCCAGTTCTGTTTTCAGTGTGTTGAGTTTAAACTAGACAGGCTTAGCTTTCAGACTTCCCTCGCTTTCTTAGGCAACCGAGCCGTCAATGGCCAAATCTCGCATCGGTCCCTTTGCACTTGAATCGCCACTATCGCCGCCTACTAAAGCGGGGCAGATGTTTCGTGGAGTGCACGTGGAGCAGCGAAAATTGGCGGCCATTCGCGTCTTTCCCATTCCGCTCGGAATGACTCCCGAAAGTCGACAAGCGTTCGCAGAGCAGCTAGAACAACTCAAAGCACTACGTCACGTCGGCATCGTTCGATGTTACGGTGGAGGCTTTGATACGCGTAACGCATTCTTAGCTTACGAATTGGTCGATGGCGAATCGTTGAATCAAACGTTGCAACGACGCGGACGACTTACTTGGGAAACGACGCTTGAGTACGGTAAGCAATTGTGCGAAGCCTTGCACCACGCCCAGCAATTCGCATGGGCACATGGTCGTCTGCAGCCCAGTAAGATCCTTGTCACACCCGAAGGTCAGATCAAGATCGCCGATTGGCGTCGCGAAGAGATTTCGGCAATGCTCAATTCGCCGATGACCGTCGAGCAGATGCAAATGACTGCCCCCGAGTTGTTGGAAGGGCAAATGCCCAGCGAGAAAAGCGACCTGTACTCGGTGGGCGCGTTGATGTTCACGATGTTGACAAGCACCCCACCCTTCTCCGCGAGCGATCCGGCGACATTGACTTACCAGATTCGACAGACCCCAGCACCCAACGTGGCCTCGTTCGCGATGGATTGTCCTGTTTGGCTGAGCGCAATCGTCGAACAACTGCTCTCCAAGGATCCGATGCGACGGCCGTTTAGCGTTGCGGCTTGTCTGTTGGCTCTTCGTGAAGCCGAGCGACGACAAAGCGAAGGTGTTGGCGTTCTACAACATGCGACGGCTGGGTTCAGTCCGTTGCAAATGAACGTTGATCGTCGCGAAGCCGAAAAGGTATTGGGCATCAAGCAAAAAAAAGAAAAGGCCCCGCGCGAAGGTTCATTCCTTGAAAGCACTTGGCTACTGGTTGCTGGATTGGTCCTCGCCATCATTGGAATCGGTTGGTTCATGCTGCCGCCTAGTGAAGCCAAACTTTACAGCCGAGCCGAGTCCTATTTGGCGAGCGAAAATTGGATTGATTGGAATCAGGCTCGCGATGTCTATCTGAAGCAGATGTTAGAGAGATTTCCAGAAGGCAAATACGCCGAATGGGCTCAGGATAAATCGCTTTGGGTCGATGCCCGCGAAGCCGAAAGACGGATGGATCGCGACGAAAAACGCGGCAGGAAAGAGGGTTGGTCTCCTGCTCAAACTCAGTTCTCTGAAGCTCGTGGATTTGAACGCTTCGGAGATCTCTCAAGTGCTTTAGACAAATACCGTGCCATTCAAACTCTATTTGCCGACCAAGAGGAATCTAAGCCTATTATCTACTTGGCCGGCGAAGCAATCGCAAGAATTCGTGAGTCTGGCGAAACGAGCACATTACAAACTTTGCTGACCAAGAAGATGGAACAAGCCGACGAAGCCTATGGTCGAGCCCAAATCTCAACCGCAAAGTTGATTTGGGAGTCGATCGTCGAATTGTATGCGGCGGATCCGCAGGTCGCTCCGATTGTGGAACAAGCCAAGCAGCGCTTAGAAGAATTGAGCGCGAAGAAAAAGTGATGTCCGAACTGCTCGCTTGTCGTTTGACAGCTCCACTGCCTAGCGCTATCGCTACGATTTCAGTTCAAGGTCACCAAGCCTTTCGTACCATTGCATCGATTCTGAGATGCAATGACTCTGAGAGCTTTTGGAACATTGGCCGAATTCGCTTTCTCAAATGGCCTGTGCTCAACGACTTTGAACATGTCGTCGTTTGCCGCGTCGACGAAAACACCGTCGAGATCCACTGCCACGGCGGCGTTGCGGTCAGCAATGCAATTCTACAGTCGCTCGAGCAAGCGGGTTGCAAACTTCTAGACGCTACTGAGCTGGAGATTGCTCAGCATAAGCAACTCAGCGAACGCGGCGCAGACTGTTTGGCAACATCGATCCAGCGTCATTGTCGCGAGGCGTTGATACAGACTTTATCGGAGCGAGCGGCTGGGATCTTGCTTGACCAAGCTGCTGGAGCACTTCACGAAAGCCTGGCTCGGCTTATTTCGCTCATTGAACAAACCGCTTGGCCTGAAGCTCGCGTACATTTGGATTCGCTACTCCGCTGGAACGAATTGGGAAGACATCTTGTCGAGCCATGGCGGGTAGTTTTGGCCGGGCCGCCTAACGTAGGCAAGAGCAGCCTAATCAACGCGATATCTGGGCAATCCGTAGCCATCGTACATCACGAAGCTGGTACAACGCGGGACTGGATCGAAAGCGCTACGATGATCGATGGTTGGCCAGTAACGCTTACCGACACCGCGGGCATTCGCGATACCGACGAACAGATTGAGCGCGAAGGCGTAAAACGAGCTCGTAAGCAAGTCATTCAAGCAGATCTTGTCGTTCTGGTTATTGATGCGACGATTGGTTGGACAAGCCAACATGACCAGATTGTCCAGCTTTGCAATCAACGTCCCGATAAAGTGCGTCTACTGGTTGCCTGGAACAAATGCGACTTGAACCATTGTGATCTGGAACAATCATCGACGCTCGCCGTTCCGAATCTCCTACCGACCGTACGTTGTAGCGTACCGAATAATGTCGCATCGTTGATTGATGCAATCTCAAGAGGTCTTGTTCCCGAGGCCCCCAACCCAGGAACAGCCGTTGTATTTGTGCCGCAAATGCTGGATCTGCTCAATGAAATCGCTTCCCGGCTAACAACTGAAGTTGCTCAACCGGTCGAAAGTGAGCTAAAGTTACTTGCACAGCAGCTTCGCCGTTGTTGAACTCTGCTCATTAAAAGCTCAAGCCTACTCCATCAAAGCCCAAACTGACTCCTTTAAAGCTCAAGCCGATGTCTAGCCCATCTCCGACACTGATTGAACAACTCAGTCGCTACCAGCAGTCGCATCTCTTGCAGTTTGAGAGCCAACTGAGCGCCGCTGAAAAGGCCTCGCTACTCAGCGAACTAGAATCGATCGATTGGCAACAGTTGTCACGACTTGTCGGCAGTGAAGATGAGGTCATCGACTGGCACGCTCTCGCTCGTCGCGCCGAGCCACCGCCAGCTTTTGCACTGAGCGATCGTAGTCCGTCGATCACTCGTCAACAGGCTTTCGAAGCTGGTGAGCGAGCGCTTCGTGAAGGCAAGGTTGGCTTCATCTTAGTCGCCGGAGGACAAGGAACACGATTGGGCTTTGATCTGCCCAAAGGCTTGTATCCGATCGGGCCCATTAGCGGACGCACTCTGTTTCAGATGCACTGTGATCGAGTCCTCGGAATGTCGCGGCGTTACGGAGTCGACATTCCCGTCTATGTCATGACCAGCCCCGCAACCGACGCGCCGACGCGCGAGTACTTTGAGTCTGAGCAACGATGCGGACTGGCCGCTGATCAGCTTCAAGTTTTCTGCCAAGGGATGATGCCAGCCGTCGATGCATCGACTGGCAAGGTCTTACTGGCTAGCAAGTCATCGATCGCGCTAAGCCCCGATGGTCACGGTGGATTAGTCGCCGCGTTACAAAAATCGGGCATTCTTCAACAAGCGGCCGAGCGTGGTATCGAGTACTTCTATTATGCTCAGATCGACAATCCGTTAGCACAAGTATGCCAACCCGATTTTATCGGCTACCATCTGCTTGCGGGCAGCCAAATGACAACGCAAGTCGTACAAAAACGTTTCGCCGAAGAGAAGGTTGGCAACGTAGTGTCGATCGATGGTCGCGTGCAGATCATCGAATACAGCGATCTACCAGCCGACGTTGCGAAGCTTCAAAACGCTGATGGTTCGTTACGGCTCTGGGCTGGGAATATCGCGATTCACGTCTTCGATCGCAGCTTCTTGAAGTCGGTCGTCGAGAGTGCTCACGGGCTGCCCTTTCACCGAGCTCATAAGAAGGTTTCGTTCATCGATAGCCAAGGACAAAACATCGATCCCAAAGATCCTAACGCGATCAAGTTCGAACGCTTTGTCTTTGACCTCCTGCCGATTGCCGAGCGAGCGATTGTGGTCGAAGATGCCGCTCAAGACGTCTTTGCTCCGGTGAAAAACGCCAACGGTGCCGCGGTTGACACTCCAGCGCATACCCAACAAGCGATTCTCGATCAGCATCGTCGCTGGATCGAAGCCGCCGGGTCGTCGATCGATCCTGGTGTAAACGTCGAGATAAGCCCACGCTGGGCAATCGATGCCACTGAAGTGGCTGAGAAACTCACAACACCAGTACGATTCAGCGAGTCAACGTTTCTTGGTTGAGCTCAGTGTGCTACGAAAGTGTGGCACGGCACTCCGTGTCGTTCTTCAGAATTCGTCTACTTTCTATTTGCCTTCCTACTGGAACAAATCGACTGCGAACGAAACTGGGGATGCGGTCGACAATAACGGACTGAACCATCCCCGACGTGCTGCGAAGCTGCGAGCTGTCGGATACCACTGAACTCCTAAGAAGGCATCAACGGTACCAGTGTCAAACGGCGTAATCATATTGGCCTCACCGTAGATAGCCCAGTTGCTATTCAATGGCATCAAGACATCCGCGCCGAACAGAAACACATCGTTCTGGGCAGGCGAACGACCCGTCACGACGTTGTCTTCACTGTGACGATCGGCCAGTCCGCCCCAGACAGTTGTTTGAGCTCCAGTATTCCAGAATCGTCGATAGTACAAGCTTCCTTGATTGATCGACTTGAGCGTTACTGGCGTGGCCGCTCCCCACACTCCAGAATCGCTATTGGATCGCAGATTGGCCGTGACGCCTACCTCGCGTTGACTGGAGAATCGGTACGAACCTCGCACACGCCATTGGCCGAGCGCAAAATCGTCATAGCTGTCTTCGAACAAGAAGTCATAAACACCACCCCAGGCAAAGCCATTTTCCAACCGCTGAAAAAAGCCGATCGTCGTAAAGCTTTGATGGCGAGTCGTCGTCTCACCCAGTAGTTCATAAACGCGAACCGCATTTTCAGTCGCAGTGTAGTTCGTACCTAACTGCATGCCGATTCCCAAATTTGGAAGTAACGGTAGTCCCCAATTCGCGGAGCCTTGCATGCCAGCGTTGGCGTTCACACCGAAATCCTGAGGCTGTTTCGAGCCATCGAAAGCGAAGAGCGCTGTGAACTCGTCAAACAGCGAGGAGCTGTCGACGTATAGCGACTGCGATCTCATGAGTGCTGGTCGTGCCGAGCTTGCTCTCAGATCATTTGGCGACATCGCGGTGGTTGAAGAGGTCGCTGAAGGCCTTGAGGCTGAAGCCAGTGAAGTCGCCCCAGCAGAATTCTCTTCGAGGACAGAGTTCGTTTCGAAAAGCGAACTATGAGGATAGTTCGAAAGTCCAGTAGTACCCTGCGCACGGGCTTGATGTAATCCAATGCACGCAATCGCAACCACGAACCCAATTTGGCGAACTGTCGACATAAGCATAGCGCCCTTGTCCAAAAGCAAAGCGTGGAAAGCGTTTCACATCTATTGGGGCAGTGTGTTTCTACGAAGTTTTATCGTAAGGCTTTGCACTACTTTCTTTGGTTTGTTTAGGCTCGGAAAGCAATCACCGGTCAAGCTACTACTACAACAGTTGTAATCATCAATCCGTAGTTTGTTACGCTAGCATTGCGCTATGTATTGATGGATAACTGAGTGTCCATTTCAATAGCCGCGAAAAAGCGAGACCACATCGCAATTCGTATTGACCAAATCTCTCTTTCTGCACAACTTGATAGGCAAGCTTCAGCGAAGGATTCATTGAAGCTATGCAAGCATTAGAAGCTTGCATGACTCGAACTATTAGCCGATGGATTGTCGGTGAAGTTCGAGTCGATCAACAACTATCACACGTTTGCTCAGGTGGCATGGAGGCCGCAGATGTCAACGTCATTGCCTAATCGCAATTCCGACCAACCCGCTCCACGTTCTTCGCGGATTATCAGCCTCAAGCAGTTTCTTGACGAGGCAGTCTTTGTTGGTGCAAACGACATCGAAGTTCGACGATGCTGCAATCGCGCGGACAAGTGTCAAATTGGCGACGTCTTTGTTCCCGATCATCATGCCGCTGGTGACGAAGCCGATCGCGTAGACGAGGCCATTCGTCGCGGCGCGGTAGCGGTGATTACAGAGCGATTGCTGCCAGTGACCGTGCCGCAGTGTTTAGTCGAAGACTCTCGCATGGTACACGCCAAGCTCTGTCATGCACTGGCTGGCAATCCCACCGAGCGTATGCTGACCATCGGAATTGTTGGATCGCAAGGAAAAACAACCACATCGCTGTTTGTAGCATCGCTGCTCAAGCGGATGGCCGGGGCCGTATCGTACTACACATCGTTGGGAGCTAGCGATTCGACCGAATGTGATCGCACAGCAACGCAGCCGCCAGCAGCAGCTAAATTGGCTCGTTGGCTTGAACGCAGCGATAAAGCAGGATCTCCAGCAGCGGTGATTGAGCTCACATCGTCGATGCTTCACAATCATGCAGTTGCTGGAATTGAATTCGATTTAATCGTTGTTACCAGCATGCGACCCGGACAATTCCGCGGCAGTCCTACCAGTTCTCAGATCGAAGCTTTAGTCACCAATTGCGTTAGCCAACTCAAATCGCACGGCGTCCTGATCGTCAACGCCGATGATGCGAGTGCGGCGAGCTTTGCAGAGAAGATCGAAACACCGACCGTGTTGTACGGTTTGGACGCTGGCCACCATATTCGTGGCAAGCGACTTTCGCGCAATGGCGGCCAACAAACGATCTTGGCTGTCGCTGGCAACACGATGATGCCCATGACTTTGAACATGCCTGGCGATCATGTCGCGCGAGCTGCGCTGGCGGCACTGGCTGTCGGTTGGATCACAGAACTGCCCACGCCACAATCGGTCGTCGCGATCGAAGCTCTGCAAACAATCCCTGGTCGTATGCAACGCGTTCAACAAGCCGTTGATGTGCCGCTATTTATCGATCATGGTCAAACTCCTGATCGCGTCGCTGTGGCCATGCACGCTTTGCGCGGCGCAAACTTTGGTCCGTGCACTGTCGTGATGGATCTAGGAAATCAACTGGACCAACAATGGCGACAGCGGCTTGGCGAAGTTCTTGAGAAGGGCGCTTCGCGAGTCGTACTCAGTTCATCCGATCTTTCGCCCGAAGCCACGCAACGGATGGCCATGGATGTACTGGGAGGCTGTCAGTCGCCTGGAAGAGTGCAGGTCATTCCTGATCGCGAAGCGGCGATCGCTTGGGCCGTTCGCAATACGGAAACTGGCTGTGTTTTATTGAGCGGTTGTGGTGCTAGCCTTTGGACAAATCGCCAAGGCATCGACACTTCCGATGAAATAATAGCAAAGCGTTGTATCGCTCAAAACAATGAAAAAACAGCGACAAAGCCACTGTGCATTTTCCCACCAAGTTCATCCTCAGAATTTTTCTCATTCTAACTCTATTTCGCCTTGACTCCGTTTTTGGAAATCTTGTATTTCCATTTTGTCGGGCACAGATGAGCCTACGAAAGACCCAAATCAACCACCGCAGGTTGATACCAAAAATGTAGGTTCATCTAAACCACTCATGGATGAGTGATTGAGTTCGATAGACAGGAAGTCAAATCAGTGGAAGTTCTGTCGATGGCTATGGTTTTGCGGGAAAACATAGCTGGCCTCCCTCCTGGGTCGGAGCACATAAGTGTTGGGATGTGATTTCTGGGTCAATCACGCCTAACGCGCTTCGCGACAGAGCTTAAGTCTGCGCACCGGAGCATTCTGAATAAGAATGCTCCGGTGCCAGGGAACACCAAAGCCCTGACAGTTTCCCAGAACTGTCAGGGCTTTTTTCGTGTACCTATCGCGTCAGTCAACTCTCCCGACAGACGCTACAATGATCGATCGCGTAGATTCGCAGAACTGGCTTTGCATCTGGGTGCTTCCAATGATCGATCGTAGAAGGTTTCAATCTTGCTTGCTAGCGACTCTAGCTGGGTCGGCTCGTTTCTCACTAGCGGCTCACCATGTATCGAGCAAACCGAGCTTAGGCTTTAGTCTTTATGGCATGAAGTCGCTTTCACTCGAACTAGCTCTAAAAACTTGCGCTGAAATTGGTTACTCGCATGTGGAGTTTGCGCTGAACGAGGGATACCCGACATTTCCAACCAAGTTTTCCGCCGATGATCGTCAAGCAGCTCGTGCTCAACTCGATAAGCTTAAGCTCAACCTGCCCTGCATGATGTTGAATCTAAGTCTTACGGCCGATGCAAAGGCACAGGATATCTATCTTGAAGCGATCAAAACAGCGGGACAGTTAGCTCATGAACTTGCTGCCGACAATCCGCCGTTCCTCGAATCCGTTTTGGGTGGAAGCCCTGCAGCATGGGATCAGCAGAAACAATTGATGCTCGACAATCTACACCGCTGGGCTGAAGCTGCTGTGCAAGCCAAGATCGCCATAGCCATCAAAGCTCACGTGCGCAGCGCCGTGAACTCGCCCGAGCGGCTGATGTGGCTAGTGGAACAGGTGAAGTCACCTTCTATTCTCGTGGCTTATGACTACAGCCACTTTGAGCTTCAAGGCATCGGGCTTCGCGATTCGATGTCGGTCCTGTTGCCACATACGAAGTTCGTCCACGTCAAAGATACTGTGGGCAATGCCGAGAAGTTTGAATTCTTGCTTCCAGGCAAAGGCAAGACCGACTATGCCAAGTATTTTTCACTCTTGCGGGAGTTTGGTTACACGGGACCAGTTTGCGTAGAAGTGAGCAGCCAGGTTTTCAACAAGCCTGACTACGATCCAGTTCAGGCCGCACGATCGTGCTTCCAAGCGTTGAACGAAGCGATGTGAGCGGAACGTACGGTGTGTGCAGAGGCCTAATGCCAACCCGGCCGGACGTAACCGCACATCACGACCGCAGGAAAATGGACTGTATCACAAAAGTCTGGCCTCGTAACACGCCAATTTTGAACGCCCGTTCTTAACTTCGCCCCCCCATTTCGCCCTCACCGCTTAGGCTCGCATTACTCGCCACGCGACTCTCACGCGAATTAGACAACTTTTAAACGGCAAACTACAGCGCGCGAGAGTTCGAGCCCAAAACTAGCGAAGCGGACCCATTCGTTCTATACTAGGCCTGCCCCAAAGGATGGGAGCCGACTAAGCGGTCGCGACTTGCTAACGTTGGGCTCGAGACCTCTCTTTGCGCTCACAGTTGATGAACTACAACCTCTTGATTTGCACCGAATGACGACCATGGTTTTCAAAAGACTGATTCAGACTGTTCGCCGACTTCAGAATAGATCAAAGATAGCTACTTTTAAGCTCGCTACTAAGTCGAAGACGCTACGACGCGCTCTGCAGGCGGAGTCGCTTGAACCGAGGTTGGCAATGGCAGTCTTTCAAGTCTCAAGTAATGCCGATAGCGGTTCAGGCTCACTGCGCGAAGCAATTCTCAGCGCCAACAACACGCCAGGCAGTGATTCAATTCTGTTTAGCTTGCCAGATAACAGTCGAGTCATCCAACTGGAAACACCGCTTCCGTTCGTGACCGATTCCGTTGTCATCGATGCCACAAGCCAGAATGGTTTTTCTGGACTTCCCTTGGTTGCCTTGGATGGATCGCAGATCACATCATCATTGCCGTCGGGAATCGTCCTTTCAGCTAGCACCAGTGAAGTTCGTGGATTACACATCTACGGCTTTGACTATGGCATCACGGTAATGGGTGGATCCGGAAATAGAATTGAACTCAATGCACTAGGCATTGATCCGACGGGTACATTACAGGTCTCGAATCGGAAGATTGGACTCTATCTTGTTGATACCAGCAACAATCGCATCGGCGGCACAACATTGCTAGGCAATCTGATTTCGGGCAACCTCGATGCGGGGATTCGCATCGAAGGAGTCAGTTCTCAAAACATCATCGCTGGCAACTTGATCGGTACTGACCTAGACGGAGCAGTTTCCGGTGGTCCACAGGAGTATGGAGTGTTGATCGTCAGTGGGTCGGCGAATATCGTTGGAACCAATGGCGACGATGTTGATGATGACCTTGAAGGCAACCTGATCTCTGGCAACATCCAAGCGGGAGTAACCATCTCTGGCTCTTCGCTGAATGTTGTGGCTGGCAACTTAATTGGCACGGACTTCTACGGTCTGCAAGGCATAACCGGCCAGACCAATGGCATCGAAGTGAACTTCGGTTCAGAAGATAACCGAGTTGGCACCAATGCCGATGGAGTCGGCGATGACTGGGAAAGAAACACGATCTCTGCGAATACTCAAGCTGGAATTTACGTTTTCCAAGCCACCGCAACCCTAATCGCTGGCAACTACATTGGCTTGATGATCGATGGGGTAACGCCGCTGGGTAACGGAAACTCGGGAATTGTCATTGATGACCAATCCAATTCGAATCAAATCGGTATCCCCGGTGGGCCAAACCATATCGCTGATAATGGTGGATACGGAGTATTCCTTCGTAATTCATCCTCCAATCAATTGCGAAGTAACATCATTGGAATGGATGCTTTCCAAGGAACTATACTTGCTAATCAATCTGGAGCCATTCGCATTGAGGGAGGATCTCAGAACACAGTTGGCGGAGTCACTAGTACAGACCAGAATTCCATCGGTTTTGCAGACACCGTTGCTGTCGCAGTTGCTGGAAACTCATCTCGCAACAAGCTCTCTGGCAACAGCTACTTCGGATCTCAGAATTTTGCAATCGACTTAAACGATGACGGTCCCAGTGTAAATGACGACTTGGATCCGGATACGGGTCCGAATGGGCTACAGAATACTCCAGTTATAGATGCTGCCGTGATGGACGATCAGCAAACATTGATTGCTGGCCATATCAACACAACAGCCTACACTCGCGTCATTATCGAAGTCCTGGCTGGGCAATCTATCCATCCAAGTCCGCTCAATCTCGTACCGCTTCAGCAGTTGGAAGTTATCACCGACAAAGAAGGTAACGCCACTTGGAGCATAACCCTTGCGAGTTCGATCACGCCTAACGATTACTTAGTGGCAATCGCACACGTGGCAAACAGTGGAACATCTGAACTTTCAAACATCGTCAGCATTCAAGGCTTGATGTCGATGGACTTGAGTCAACCATCGGTGGCCGAGTCCATCGGTACGACTCAGGCAACCGTGCATCGGCCAGCGGGCACCGACCTCCTGAGCGAATTTGTTGTCAGCCTTAACACCAATGATGCGGATAGAATTCAGATTCCAGCGACGGTGGCAATTCCGGCGAATGCGGAATCGATCAACTTCGATATCACCGTCGTGGACGATCAGCGCTACAGTTATCAAGATGTGGTGATCTTTGCCGAGAGTAGCATTGCTTCAGCAATTGTTGTGCTTGACATCGTTGACAATGAGAGCGCTTGGCACAACTATTCAACTCCGCTTGACGTCTCAGGCAATGGAATGATCACACCCAGCGATGCCTTGGCCATCATTAACTATCTGAACAGCGGAGCCAATCGCGTCCTTTCGCAGATTGCTCTACAGGTTCCACCGGTCTATTACGATACGTTCCACGATGGAAGAATTACTGCGTCGGATGCGTTGGCGGTAATCAACTTCCTTAACTCGCGAACGTCTGGCGAAGGCGAGTCCTCGGGAGACAGCGACACACCTTCCGAAGTAGACTTAGAACGAATGCAAGCGACATTCAGCTTCTTCGAAGACTACGCCAAAGCCGACTTGCGAAAATCTCGTCTAGGACGGTAAGGCAAGAAACAACGCTCGTGGGTTTCGTTCCTCAACCCACCCTACAAATCGCTTGGTTGTGCTATAGTCATTGGTTACGTTACTGAACTCATAAGACTGCGATACACCCAGGATCTTCGATGCGAGCAATCTGTTTTCGAGACATTAAGCAGCTTGACGTTTGCGATCTAGCCGAGCCGGAAATTGAAACAGCCGGAGACTGTATCGTGAAGGTCGAGATGGCCGGTCTGTGCGGCTCTGACTTGCATCCTTATTGGGGTCGTGAGAAGGGCCTGGACGCTGGCACGGTGATGGGACATGAGTTCGTTGGGCGCGTCGTTGTAGCGGGATCGCAAGTGCGAGAACTGGTCGAAGGCGACCGCGTCTTTGCGCCTTTTTCGAGCAATTGCGGCGACTGCTACTTTTGCAATCATGGACTGCCCAGTCGGTGTCGTAGTGGACAACTTTTCGGATGGCGTTCGGAAGGTCGTGGCCTCCACGGTGGACAAGCTCAGTACATTCGCGTTCCGCTGGCGTCGGGAACGCTGATGAAAGTGCCCGACGATGTCTCAGATGAATTGGCTTTGTTGCTAGGAGACAATCTAAGCACAGGCTTCTTTTGCACCGATATGGCCAACGTACAGCCCGATGGAACTTATGTGATCATCGGCTGTGGCAACGTCGGTTTGATGGCGCTCAAAGCCGCGCAGATAAAAGGCTGCCACCAAGTCATCGCCTTTGATCCGGTCGCTGATCGAAGACTGCTTGCCGAGCAATTGGGTGCCACGGTTGTCTCAACAGAGCAAGCAGCCGAAGAGGTTGTTCGCAGATTGACGGAAGGTCGTGGAGCCGATGGAGTACTGGAATTGGTAGGCATGCCTGCAGCTCAACGACTGGCTTACCAACTTGTACGACCAGGCGGCACGATAGCCACCGTGGGTTGCCACTGCGATGCTACCTTTGCCTTCTCGCCAGTCGATGCCTACGACAAGAACTTGACGTACCGAACCGGTCGCTGTCCGGCTCGCTACTACATGCAGCAGCTGATCGATCATCCCGCAATTCGCCAGATGAACACACGCTCGTTTATCACCCACTACTTTTCACTGGACGATGGCCCTCGTGCCTACGAACTCTTCTCCCATCGCCAAGAAGGGATCATTAAGGGCGTTTTTGATTTGCGATAGAAGGATAGGTGGGTGGCTGGGTGGCATTCGGGTGGCACGCTCTGAGAGGCGAGGGCAGCAAGCCTCGAAGGGCGTGGGGCTGTTTTTTAGGCTAGGACTAGCTTGACTGCATTGCTGCACTCAGTCGACCACGCCCATCAGTTGTCGCCTCGCTACGCTTCGGCCAACAACTTCTGAGCGTGCCACCATTTTTTCCGCTCTGGCGAGCGTATCTACGGCGACTAAGAGTTCGCGGCTCACACCTTACAAATTGCAGACTATAATTCTCTCAAAGGGAGAATTCCGATGACCACAGCACAAAGGGTCTATCTGTTGCTTGAAAACGAATCGCTTTGGGAATCCGCTCTTCGTTGTCAGCAGATTCTTGCTAATTCGAAGATTGATCATGCCATATGTGGTGGAGTGGCTGTCTGCCTTCATGGCTACCAGCGAAACACCACAGATCTCGATCTCATCATCCAGCGATCTGACGCGGAAGCGGTCAAGCGATTGCTTGAGAGCGTGGGATTCAAATGGGACGAAGCGAAGAGGGAGTTCTTGAGCACGAGTGGAATCGCTATCCAGTTTCTTCTAGCCGGTGAGAGGGCAGGAAAAGGTGCTGAAGTTACGATCCCTCAACCAGTCGGGGAACTCAACGTCGAAGAGCGTGAGGGATTGTGCGTAGTTAAACTATCGCGGTTGATCGAAATGAAACTTGCGAGTGGCCAGGGCAACATGCGCCGTACGCATAAAGACTTTGCGGATATTGTTGAGCTGATCGCTATTCGCAAACTGGACAGTTCCTTTGCACGGTATTTGCACAGTTCGGTGCGAGACACCTATCGGCAGCTTGTTCGAAACGCCAGTGCAGATG
>CAUJKA010000195.1 GCA_963204965.1 Planctomycetota bacterium
CACAATCGGGACCTGCACCAATTCCAATAGTCGGAACAGCGAGCTGAGCCGTAGCTTGCTTGGCCAACTCGCGCGGAACGCACTCCATCAACACACAGAATGCCCCCGCATCTTCAGCCGCCTTGGCATCGGTCATCAAGCGATCGGCGTCGCGCTGGACTCGATAACCGCCTAAGGCATGCACGCTTTGCGGTCTCAGTCCAACGTGAGCAATTACCGGAATACCCGCATCCACCATCGCCCGAATCGTATCGGCTTGCTCGGCGCCGCCTTCCAACTTCACAGCTTGGCAGCCTGTTTTCTTCATTACCTTTGCCGCTACTCGTAGGGTTCTCCCAACACCCAACTGTCCATGGGGAAAGGGCAGATCGACGACCACCATCGATCGTTCGGCCGCTCGAGCAACCATCTGGCCGTGATAAATCATCTGCTCCAAGGTAACGGGGATGGTTGTATCGTGACCTTGGACCACCATTCCCAGGCTGTCTCCAACCAACAGCATGTCAACGCCAGCCAAATCCAACAGCTTGGCCATTGTGTAGTCGTAGGCGGTCAGCATGCTGATCTTTTCACCGCGTTGTTTCATTTGCCGCAAGCGAAGGGTCGTAATTCGGACAGGTTTGGCGTTCATAGTTCAAAGTCAAGGATTTCGCCCGCCAAAGTGATGTCTCTTTCGCAAGCGATTTGGATTACAATTGTGTTAGGCTCGGCGAATTCTGGCGAACCAAAATTCGAAGCGCTTCGGCCTGGGGTGCGTGCCTTGGACAATTCCAATGCGTACCAACATGGCCTACTTATCGACAGGCTCTGATTCTACTCGGAACAGGTGATCTCATGAAACTCTGGTCGTTGTGTTTGTCCATCGGAATGACGTTTTTGTTAAGTGTCACAGAATGTGCTGCACAAAACGGCCTGAAGACCTTCGATAACAAAGGAACTTTAGTCGATGTCGGCGACTATCAGCTTCTCTTCAAGGGCAAAGACGGAACCGAGTACACCGTCTATTTGGATGCCGAACAGTTGAACTTCAGTTACACAGGTACCGCCGATGCAAAATCGCTTTCTCCTGGCATGCTGGTACGTTTCAAAGGCAAGTTCGATGCCAAAGGAAACCCTCAAGAAGACCTGAAGGAGCTTGAGATTTTTCTTCCGAAGCAAAACGTGAGATTGAACCCTGAAGAAGAACTTGCTCAAACTCCTGGTGTTTACCCAGTAGGCGGCGAAAAGCCCAACGGCAACGCTGCTGCAAATCAAGCTGGTGCAAATCCTGACGCCAAGGCAACTGCCAAGGATTCCAAAGATTCCAAGGCCAAGAACTCGAAACAAAAGCCTGCGAGTAAGCCCTCAGACAAGAAACCAGTAGCCAAACAAAGCGGCGAGGCTCAAGAGTACAAGATCGTCGGCCAAATCATCAATGTGCAGAGCGGCAAGATTCAAGTGTCAACTGGCACTCAGTCTTTCATCGTTCAAGTTGCCAATGCCGCCAAGATCACAGTCGCGACACCTACGGCCGACTATTGCGCGGCTGGCGACGAGGTCCATGTCGTTGGCCTGACAAGCACTGAACAACCCAAAGAAGTTCAAGCTCGAACCATTCGAATATCAGGTGCTAAACCAATCGGCGCACAAGTCATTGAAATCGACGACAAGAAGTCGAAGAAGCCAGCAAGCAAGAGCGATTCCAAGAAAGACCCCAAAGCCGATTCGAAGACAGGCGCTGATCCCAAAGAACAACCCAAAGCAGGCAGTAAGAAATAGCGTCTAAAAAATACTGGAAGAACCGGATGGCTCGCGCCACTCCGTAAGTTATGTTCAACGTCGGAGTTCTGAATGGTTGATTGGGGATTTATTCGAGTCACTGCGGCAAGCCATCCCACACGCGTGGCCGATCCGAGTGCAAACACGGACTCATGCATTCAAGCTCTTCAGCAATTCACCTCCAGCGACGTAGTGGTCTTCGGTGAACTCTCGTTGTGCGGATATACGTGCGGGGATCTTTTCGCGCAGGATACTTTGCTGACTGCCTGCATCGCCGCGCTAGAAAAACTAGCTGCGGCCACCCAAGGCTCGAACCAGATCATCGCCGTTGGGTTACCTGTAGCTCTACAGGATCGCCTTTACAATTGCGCCGCGATTCTTTGTAACGGTCGAGTGATCGCAGTAATCCCTAAACAATTTCTGCCGAACTACCAAGAGTTTTATGAAGCCCGATGGTTTGCATCGGCGGATGGGTCCGAGCCCAAGGAGATCGGGCTGGGCTCACTGGGAGTAGTTCCTTTTGGCATCGATCTATTGATTTCACGCGGTCCACTCAAGATTGGCGTCGAGATCTGTGAAGACCTATGGATGCCAGTGCCACCCAGCAGCTTGCAAGCGTGTGCCGGAGCAAATCTGATACTCAACCTTTCTGCGTCCAATGAGTTGATCGGAAAGGCTCAGTGGCGAGAGACACTCGTTCGCAGTCAAGCAGGCCGCTGCATCGCAGCCTATGCGTACGCCAGTTGCGGACCGAGCGAATCGACCACCGATATTGTGTTCGGCGGTCATTGCTTGGTCGTCGAAAACGGTGCAGTGCTGGCCGAGTCGACTCGAGTTGGCAAATCTGACGACAAACCTGTCGAACTAACTTCGGCCACCGCCGACATCGATCTCCAACGTTTGTCTCACGACCGGCGTCAGACGGGCAGTTGGCAAATCGCCGCTCAAAGAACTGGCGTGGACTTTCGTACGATCGAACTGGAATGCGATTCACAAGCCAAACACTTCTGCCAAGGCGAACTGCGCCACATCAGCGGCCGCCCGTTCGTTCCCAGCGACGAGTCTTCATTGCATGAACGCTGCGCGGAGATCTTTGGTATTCAATGTGCAGCTCTGGCCAAACGTATTAGCCGCCTTCCCAAAGAGCTGCCATTGTCGATTGGCATCTCCGGTGGACTGGACAGCACACTAGCGCTTCTGGTTGCCGTTAAGACGTGTCAAATGTATGGCTGGCCCACTTCTCGCATCGCTGGGTTAACTATGCCGGGCTACGGCACGACCAGCCAGACGCTTTCGGCCGCGCACACTTTGATGACTCAGCTTGGAATCACCTCGCGCGAAGTCGATATCAAACAGCTTTGCTTGGATACTTTCCTTGGCTTGGGACACAAGCCATTCGGAATGGAGATCGAGGGCATGAACCTGAGCGACTTTGAAGCGAAGCTCAAGTCTCTACCAGCCAATAATCGCAACGACTTAGTTTTCGAAAATGTGCAGGCTCGCGTTCGTACGATGCTGTTGATGAATCACGGCTTTGTACTCGGAACCGGCGATCTATCCGAGCAGGCCTTGGGTTGGAGCACGTACAACGGCGATCACATGTCGATGTACAATGTTAACACATCGATTCCCAAAACTCTCGTTCGATTCCTGGTCCGATACTTGGCCAATCATCACTTCGATGGCCCGGTGCGCCAGTGCCTGCTTGAGATCGCAGCAGCTCCGATCACGCCAGAGCTTTTACCGACTTCCAAAGACGGCAAGGTTTTGCAAAAGACTGAGGATACGATCGGAGCCTACGAGCTGCATGACTTTTATCTGTATCACATGCTGCGATTTGGGACTTCGCCTCGCAAGCTATTGCACTTGGCTTCATTGGCTACGTTCGAAGGCAGTTACACGACTGAACAGCACTGCACAACGCTAAAAACATTTCTACAGAGGTTCTTCAGCAATCAATTCAAGCGAAGCTGTGTTCCCGACGGCCCCAAGGTAGGCAGTATTAGCTTGTCACCTCGAGGCGATTGGCGCATGCCCAGCGATGCCGAAGTCACCGCATGGTTAGCTGAGCTTGAGTAGGGTTGAGTAGCGTAGGTTAGGTTGAGGAACGAAACCCAACAAACACAATAACAAACAAAATGCCCAACATAGATCTAAACGTACAGACAATCATTGACCATACACGCCACGAAAATAACAAAGCCGTATCTGGTGGGTTTCGTACCTCAACTCCACCCTACATAACTACCTCTTGCTGATTCGTAGTTGTCCAGGAACTAAATCGCGAGAGGCTCCGCGAGGTGTGACGTCGTGGGACAACACGCGGCTGTTTCCTACAAAGTAGGTGTGATTCTCGGCAATCTCCAAGTTGAATGTTGGAGCAACATTGGCCTTGATCACTTTCGTTACGACCGCAGGATCAGCAGCCGTGTGGAGAAGATCGCCTTCCTTGATTTGACTGGCCTTGGTCCAACCCTTGCCCGAGACCCACAACAAGTGCCCCGTTGTGCACTGCAACTGCGAATCATCGACGCTCAACTTCAGAGTAGGTTCGGGTGGTCGAGTTGTACGGGCGATGACTGGCTTCCAGCAAAGTTCCCCGGTACTTGCATTGCGGCTTAGTGCCATATCTCCGACTTCTACTTGTTCTACCGCTCGCATTCCGCGTTGTGTGCTAATGAGCGTGCCAGCTACGAAGCACTCACCGCTTGCTCGACCACCACTGGACCGACCAGTTGGATCGATGCCACCAGAATACTCCGGAACCTCAAAGGTCATCGCATCGCGTCGATAGCGAGCTGGCTTGTAGTCCTGGTAGTTAGTCTCGTTGTACTCGTCCCACCATGCCCAAACGTCCGCGGGTACATTCACAAACTCTTTGTCGGTAACATCAGAGATCAGTGATACAAGTTGCTTATTTCGGCTCCGTATGTCGGTATTCTCAGCTTCAATTCGATTCGCTCGAGTGTTCGCGTCGGTTGCCAATTGCCCTTGAGCCATATTCTGAATGAGTTGATTCATGGGATCACGAGCGCGAAGTTCCGGACGTCCTCGCATCGTAAGGCCACGATCTACAAGCATCACTCGATTTTCATTCATTCCCTCTTTAGCAAAGGCTTGGCGATAACCCACTAAATTGCCTCGACGGTCCGTGGCAGGAACTAAGGTCGCTTGAATCGGTCCCGAAAGCCCCGCCAACAGTTCGGGCATGTAGTCGTAGACTGGCTTATCACGAAGCTGCTCCGTGGCCAAGTCACGTATCGCGCTGGCTGGGTAGCTCAAGGCAAATCTCGACAAAGATTGCGAAGCTTCCGGTGAGTCGATCTTACCCAGCCACTCGACCACGAGCTTTGCAGCCGTATCGCCCATACTAGACGCAGCCATTTCCATCGCGGGAATCGCCACTGGATCGTTAATCTCAGCTAGACTTCTAGAGACAGAATCGTAACTGGAATCCTTGCTGAGTAGTTGCTTTATCTTGAGTCCATACTTTTCGAGTGACTCCTGAGCGCGCTGTGTTTGTTCGGTCAATTCGCCGATTTTCTCAGGGCCAACCCATTCGCCTTCAACAAGCTCGAACCCTAGAACGCGTCTCGCACTAATGTGGTCGGGGTCTAGCTTGATAATCGCATTGAGGTGAGCTCGGCATTGTTCGGCAAGTCTTCTCTGTGCGCACCAAGTGGCGATCTGCCAATGCCCTTGTACGGTGTCTGATAATTTCGATCGCTGCTTCTCGTACTCATCCAACACACTCTGATCATTGGCCTTATCAACGCTTTCGTCGATGGACAGCCAATTACCTTTGGAGTCTTGCAGCTTACCGCGAAACCAATTGACTTGGGGCAGATCCTTCGAGAGATTGCTCGCTTCCGAAAGCAGTTGGTCTCGCTGAACGATTTCACCCTCAGCTTCAGCTTTAAGAGCTCTCGCTACCAGCTCGGTTGCTCGCTGCGTTGCTTGCTGGTTTGCCTTCTCGGTTAGTCCGGGATCACTGGCGTTAGCGCCTGCAATCTGCAGACAGCCGAGCGATGCACCTAAAAGAAGTTGCCAAAGACGAAAGAACCTTTGACGCGACATGTCGTGTACTCCGACAGAAAAGATGGACCATTCCGGACTGCACCCACCTATCTTGATACCAGATTCTTGCAGAGTTAGCAAACAATTTGCGAGGAATAGAAGA
>CAUJKA010000196.1 GCA_963204965.1 Planctomycetota bacterium
ATGCGAGCAACTGAAGTGGGGCCGGTGATCTTTCCGGTGATCTCACGGAGGTTTTTCAAGTAGGCCGTTAGCGATGCTTGATCGATTGCTTCTCTACGGCCAGGGTTAATCATCGATAGCAGTTTTTCAGAACTGTCGGACTGAAATGCCTCGATCACCAGAGCTGCTGCGTCGCGATCGCTTCCAATCGTTGGAATGCTGGCAACCGAAAAGTCGATTTCAAACTCGTTGGTGAAGTCGTAGACATTCGCCTCGCCTTCTTTTTCTGGCATCGCGATATCGCAAGCGACCTGAGTTATCTGGCCGTCTTCAAATTCCGCCGTAAGAAAAACGGAAGCCATCAACTCAACCGGACGAGCGATCTGGTTGCTCATTCGAACCCAATCGACGGAAACACTCTTGAATTTGGACGGCTTGGCTTCGGGTTCTGCCAGTTGTTTCTTGAGGTCTTCCAAGGAAAACTGCGATTGGAAATCCTTGTCCAGCATCGCGTGAGCGGCTTCGGCTTGTTCTGAAAGGAGTGCCGTCCAGAATCGCTTGCCAGTTTCAGCGATCGAATCAGGAAATCGAAACATGGTCATCGTGGATTCAGCCAGAGACGGCCCATAGAACGAAAATCCGATCAGCTTCGCATCGCCGACAAACTGAAATTCGGCATAACAGTCTTTCTCTCCAAACTTGAATGGTCCAGAAGCCGACACGTTCTTCTCGTACTGAGTCACAGTCCAAAGGTCAAAATCAATTTCAGGCTTCTGGTCCTTGAATTGGGCACTCAGCCGATCGAACATCCCCTGCAATTGATCCTTATCGCACTTGGGGGCCAGCTCGACGGGCAGGCTGGAGACAACTTGATCAGCCTTAATCGAAGCCCCGATTCCTTCCAGTAGATCTTGCACGACCTTAGCGGCTTGAGGGTGCGAGCTGTTGAAGACTTGCGTGACATTGATCGCTCCCAAATTCGCCTTACCGACACGAGTGCGATCCGTTGCGATGTTGTAAACCACACGGCTAATGCAGCGGTTGCCTGTTTTCGTCTCAACAAGCAAGTCGACATTCAGGAGGCGGCTTTTCTTGGCGAAGTCGTATTCCGTCAACTGTGTCTTTTTCAACTCCATCGTGCGAATCTCATTTCCAAAACGTTGCTTCAACGTTTCACTCAGTTTGGCAAGCTGTTCGACTTTGACTTGCTCCTGAAACTGAGCCGCGTAAAGCTGATGAGCTCGCTTGGCGTCTCCCGAAAAGAGAAGCTGAGTCAAAAATGCGGCTTTCTTAACGTAGGGTTCGGTCATCAGCGGCTCGACAAAATACGAGTCGGGCAGTTCGGCACAATTGGGTTGCACATCCCAAAGCCTGCCTTTGACTGTGATTAGACGAATGCCACACAGGCCGGACTGTCCGTACAGAACGCCAGACAACATGCGAGTTCCACCGGTTTCATTCCAGGCAATCAGGCCGGCGAGCGATTTGTCGAGATCGATTTGCCCGATCCTCTGGAGCAGCTCGCGGCCAAACACGTCTAAGCACTGGAAGTCGATCTTGGCCTCGGGGGCGTCTGAAACAAGGGCTTGGCTGGTCGTTTGCTCGTTGACTGTCTTGACCCAGGTTTCAAAAATTCCGAGCTCGGTGTTGGATGGATCGATCTCGGTTGGCTTGTAATCGACTCGACCAATCTTTCCTGAGGTAACCTTCAGCGATCCTGGTTTATCCAGTTGTTCGGACGCGAGTTCCTGATTGGCCGCCCGGAGTGTCGCCTTAATAGGTGTTGCTCGCGATTGAACAAAAACCTCAACGCCATCAAAGCCGCTTTCGATCGGTTCTTCGATTTGACCATTCAGAATCGTGACCTTGATTGCAACCGCTTTTGCAATCTGTCTGGCCTTGAAATAACGAAAGGTGACCTCACAATTCTCCAGCTCGGGGCCTTGGATGATCAGCTTGTTAGCCTCTTGTGCGGCCAGGAAAAAGCTGGAAAACAGGCTGATCAAAACACAGGCAGAAGTCGTAAGCGAACGACGAACAGCAAGCGGCATGGGAACTCCCCAAAGTTTTTCGGAATCGGGCGTATGGATAAGCTGAAGGTCCCTATCATCGCTTAAAATCCTCCAACATCAACTGCAACCACAACCTTTCATCCATGGAGCACAGAAGTGGAAACACGCCAACTCGGAAACTCGGATTTGCAACTCACATGCCTCGGCTTTGGATCTTGGGCAATTGGCGGGGGTGATTGGGCGTTTGGGTGGGGCGATCAGGATGAGAACGAAGCCATTGCGGCCATCGTTGCTGCCCTCGATCTTGGGATCAACTGGATTGATACAGCGGCCGTTTACGGTGGTGGGGTTTCCGAAGAGATCGTTGGAAAGGCGCTGAAGCAGTTGGGGTCCAGCCGTCGACCTATAATCGCGACCAAGTGTGGTCGAGTGATGCGAGCTGACAAGTCGATCGACAAGATCCTCAAACGCCAGAGCATCATCGACGAATGCGAAGGCAGTTTGCGTCGCTTGGGCGTGGACTGTATCGATCTATACCAGATGCACTGGCCCGAGCCCGACGCGGATATCGAAGAGGGATGGACGACGCTAGTCGAACTGAAGTCGCAGGGGAAAGTCCGCGAAATCGGCGTTTCGAACCACAATGTCTCTCAGATGCAACGGCTGCACGCGATCCATCCGATTTGCTCATTGCAACCTCCGTACAGCATGCTCAATCGGAGTGTCGAAAAGGAGATTTTGCCTTACTGTGGCCAGAACAACATTGGTGTCGTTTGCTATAGTCCGATGGCCAAAGGCTTGTTGACGGGAAGCTTTACATTGGAACGCATTCAAAACTTAGGCGCGAAGGACCATCGTTCTCGCGACCCACAGTTTCAGTCTCCCAACATCGACGCTCACCTTGGTTTTGTAGAATGCTTGAAGAGTATCGCTGTGAAGAATTCGAAGACGTTGGCAGAAGTTGCTATAGCTTGGGTACTGCGCAGGCCGGAAGTAACCTCTGCAATTGTCGGCTCACGACGCCCTAGCCAAATCGAAGGCATCATCGCGGCGGGCAGTTGGCGAATTCCCGAGGACGATCTCACAACGATTGAGCAACTGCTGAATGGTCACGCTCAG
>CAUJKA010000197.1 GCA_963204965.1 Planctomycetota bacterium
CGGTGATCTCGACGTTTCCAAGCGGTTACGGTGCAATGAGCGGGACTTCGATGGCAAGTCCATCAGTGGCAGGAATGGCCGCTCGACTTCTAGCGGCAAATCCTGCAATAATGGCGATGCCCAGAGACGCTCTGCGAAGCGATACAATTCGCAAGCTTCTTATGGACGCCTGTAAGTCGTTGGGTTTCGGAGTTTCATTCGAAGGAGCCGGGCTCCCTAAATAAATTGGACCGACATGGCACGCTATACGCTTTACCGAGGAGACGGGGCACCGATTGAAGACGCCTCAGAACTAATCCGATCATCAGGTGCTGAATTGATTGCTTCAAGGCCAGGGTTAGCACTGATTGAAGCGACCGAGGCGATGGTTGATCATTTGCAAAAGACCTTAGTGGACTGGCGGATATCGCCCGAAGTAACGGCCAAGCCTCCCCAACCTCGCCCCAGAATGCCCCCGAAGAAATGAATAGTTTCGTTGACCCCCAAGGCGCCATAGCGACAGCAAATCGCATCGATCCTGGACTGGGCTACTTAGTGCAGTAGCGTCATTTCAGGCTCGTCCAAGCCAGACCAATTGGAGCCTTAGGTGAGTTTGACACTCCTTCAACTCTTGTTGCACAAGTGTCCGCTTGGCCTGGGCCTGCGACAAAAAATCCTCTCGGTCCAAATCTCTGGACTAGGCTTCCAATCGCGCTTGAATGCATTGCTGTGGCGCGATGACGCCATAGGTGTGGTTCGCCACAGACTCGGGCAGAATGCCAACGATTCCCACTTTAGATGGTCAGAAGGGCGTTGGTTTTGGCTTCACAGAGCTAGAAAGGGATGTTCTTAGCTTGATACGGCAAAGTCACCGCGATCGGGCGACTTTACTTGATCGCAAGAGACATAAACCGGCTTACCACCTACGGTTGAGCAATTCGTCTTTCGTCAAAAAATTTTCTTGACTTCGTTACCTAGCCATGAATAATCCACCCATAGCTCATCGCGTCAAGCGGTTCGAGCCACCCTTTGAAACACGATTTCGACCACACACGATTCACAGCCTTGGCTGTTCAACTTATACCCTCCCCCTCAAAGTAATAGGAATTTGCAATGAGCGATGTATGCAAAAACGTTTTCGAGGCCATTCTTAAGTACGGCCACGATGAAGATTTTGATCCAGCAGCGACCGAGTATTTTCTTCCTACAGACGCACCCGCTGGATCGTCCGAGAAGATTGAAGTTCTGCGCAAGCGAGTCGAATTAGGGCAGCCACTGTGGCATCGCGACGACCGCGTTGATTACGCAGGTCTGACAGGCGTGATTCGCCCACGCGAGTAGTGTTCGGCAGATCAAGTCCACTGAAAAAACTAAACTTAAGAACCCGGCCTTTCGCCGGGTTTTTTTGTTTCCTTTCGAAAGCCTCAAAAAGGCAACCTAACACTCTGTAAGGTTAACCGCCAATCCGCCGCGCGATGTTTCCTTGTACTTGTTGGACATGTCTGCACCAGTGCGTCGCATAGTTTCGATCACTTTGTCTAACGAAACGTGATGTAGTCCGTCGCCGCGCAAAGCAAGTCGCGAAGCGTTGATTGCTTTAACCGCTCCCATAGCATTGCGTTCGATACAGGGCACTTGAACCAGTCCACGAATCGGGTCACAGGTGAGCCCAAGATTATGTTCCATACCAATCTCAGCGGCTTGCTCGACTTGATAGATCGATCCACCTAGGACTTCCGTTAAGGCGCCGGCGGCCATCGAACAAGCGACGCCGACTTCGCCCTGACAACCTACTTCAGCACCTGAGATCGATGCGTTCAGTTTGTACAGCATGCCAATCGCACCTGCTGTCAGCAGGAAGCGAATGATGCCATCTTCGTTGGCTCCATATACAAAGCGCCAATAGTAGTGCATCACTGCTGGCACGATACCAGCGGCGCCGTTGGTCGGAGCGGTAACCACTCTGCCTCCGGCTGCATTTTCTTCGTTGACCGCCAGCGCGTAAAGATCGACCCAATCGAGCACTGTCAGTGGGTCACGCAAGTTGGCTTCAGGTCGACTGGTCAGACTTCGAAGCAATGCGGCAGCTCGTCGCTGAACATGAAGACCACCTGGCAGAACACCATCGCGGCCGCAACCGCGTTGCACACAAGCTTGCATGGCTTCCCAAATTTCTAGTAGCTTGCTGCGAATCTCCGCCTCGGATCTCCAAGTCATTTCGTTTTGTAAAACGATATGGCTGATCGAACATTGCTGCTCTTGGCACAACCGCATCAGATCGCGGGCCTTCTGGAACTGAAATGGAACAGGTGGACGATCTGGAGTTCTGTAGCCAGTCGAGGCCTGTTGCTCTGTGAGTACAAAGCCGCCTCCGACGGAATAGTAGGTCTCTTCAAAAACAATTTGATCAGCCGCGTATGCGATCAACTTCATTCCATTGGGGTGAAACGGCAGGCTCTTGCGGCGATTGAAAACGATTGATTTTTCCGGATCAAATACAACAGGACGAGTTCCGTTCAGTGAGAGCTGATTGGTCTTTCGGATGCCCTCAATCATTTGTTCAACTTGATCAGGGTCTACTTGATCAGGACGTTGTCCCAACAACCCCAGCATAATGGCAGTGTCGGTGCCGTGACCTTTGCCAGTGAGTGCCAACGAGCCGTAGAGCTCAGTTTGAACCCGATCAACGGTATCGAGAAGCTGCTTGTTAGCCAGTTGCTCTAGAAATAGCCCAGCAGCTCGCATGGGACCAACGCTGTGTGAACTGCTCGGTCCGATACCAATCGAAAATAGATCAAAGACGCTTAGGGACATGAGATGTTACTTTGGTTGCGATTGATAGTCGAACGAGTGATCGGGCAGCGTACACCGGTAAGCTCAACAATTCACAAGTCTCGAGTTGTATAGTCAATTGGAAATGATACTCTAGAGATCCTCAACCCACCTTTGATTCCCTCCGAGAAACTCTTAAAGCGAGCTCAAAATGAAGCCGATCCTCCCTAGTCTAGTCTTCGCGAGCCTAAATCTCTTTTGCATCTGTGGATTCGCGGCTGATCTCAAGCTTGCATCCATTTTCTCCGACCATATGGTCTTGCAACGAGATCAAGCAGTGGCAGTTTGGGGCACAAGTAACCCCAACGAAGAAGTTGTAGTTGAATTTGCTGGACAAAAGAAATCATCGAAGACCGGTGCCGATGGTAAGTGGACCGTCAAACTAGATGCACTCAAAGCCGACGCAACTAGCCGAGATCTCAAAGCGTATCCCAAATTGGCTTCCGACAAGGGCGTTTCAGTAAAGGATGTGCTGGTCGGCGATGTTTGGCTAGCGTCGGGTCAGTCGAATATGGAATGGGAGATGCTGTGGAAGGAAGACTCCAAAGCCGACATTCCGCAAGCCAATCATCCACAACTACGTCTAATACAAATTCCGTTGGTCGCCAATCTGACTCCACAAGAATCTGTTAATGCCACATGGGCACAGTGTACGCCGGAAAGTGTCGCGAGCTTTTCGGCTGTCGGCTATTACTTTGGATTGAAGTTGCATCAAGAGGTCGGTGTTCCCATCGGTGTAATCCAAAGTGCTTGGGGTGGAACGCGAATTGAACCTTGGACCGACCCGACAGGATTTGCAGCTGTACCTGCCTTGGCTGAGTTTAGCAAAACACTAGTATCGCAATTGCCCGGCAACGAAGCGTACAAGGCTAAGTACAAAGAACATTTCGCTGCCGTTGAAACATGGCTAACACAGGCACGCGAAGCTGTAGTATCTGGACTCGGCGCACCGCCAATGCCACCGCAACCAACTTCGCTCAACAGCGATGCAGGAACACCTACAGCCCTTTACAACGCGATGATTCATCCACTGACTCCCTTTGGACTGAAGGGATCGATCTGGTACCAAGGCGAATCGAATCATAACGAAGGTTTTTCGTATGTCGACAAAACGGCTGCGCTTTTGCATTCCTGGAGAACAGCCTTTAAGAATCCAACGCTTCCTTTCTACTTTGTGCAGATTGCACCATTCCAGTATGGCGAGGAAGACCCCGAGATTCTGGCGCAGTTTTGGATCGCACAGCAGCGATGTCAAACTCTTCCACACACTGGCATGGCAGTCATCAGCGACATAGCTGAAATCCCAGACATCCATCCCGCGAACAAGAAAGAGGTCGCGAGACGCTTAGCGTTGTGGGCTCTAGCTCGCGACTATGGCAAGTCGGAGATTGACCCAAGCGGCCCTATCTACGCGTCTCACAAAGTGGAAGGCAAGGCTATTCGTGTTCGCTTTGAGCACACTAAAGGCGGTTTGCAATCGCGAAATGGTAAACCTTTGTCGAATTTCGAAATCGCGGCTGCCGATGGTGTGTTTGTTGTGGCCGAAGCCAAGATCGATGGCGATAGTGTGATCGTGAGTTCCGACAAAGTTGCCGCGCCGAAGCAGGTGCGATTTGCGTGGAGCAAACTAGCTATGCCCAACTTGATGAACGGTAACAAACTGCAAGCCACGGCGTTTCACACGCACTGGCCTGTCGACCCTGACTTGGGCGCGAACTTTGCTAAGGGTTGCGAGTTTGTCAGCTCCGATCCTAATCCTTGGGGATGGAATGTTGGGCTAACCGACGGAAATTGGGGGAACGCAGCACCGCAGTGCTTTGCAACGGGAACGTCCGACGCTTTTCCAAAACACGTGACCATCGACTTGAAGAGTTCGATGGAAATCAATCAAGTTCGATTCGGTGTTCCCAACATAGGATCAACCAAGACGGTCGCGATATCCGTTAGTAAAGACGGAAAGGACTTTGAAGAAGTTGGCTCACATGTCTTTGGTTCAGGCAAGGCCGAACGATCTGCTGCTGTGTTTCCAGAGACGAACGCTCGATATGTTCGACTGACCTACAAGGACTTCCATTCAGCTGAGACGGGAGGCTTCTCAAAGTTCTTTGGCTTCACCAGTGAGGTCGAAGTTTATCGAACCAAGTAGTTAGCTCGATTGACTTGATCATTCAAAGTAATCCAGTCATAGATAAAGCCAATTCCGAAGAGTCCACCTGTTAGCAACCAGACAATGCCGGTAACCCATTTTCCTAAATAGAAGCGATGGAGCCCAAGCAGTCCGAGAAGAAAACAGGAGTGCAGCAGCCAAGCCACGTTATGGTCGTAGGGACCCGGGATGTTGTCGCGACGAGCCGTCTGGGCTAACAATGGCATGAAAAACAGATCGAGAATCCATCCGACAAAGAACAACCCGAAGGTCAAACAGTAAATGACTCCACTAATCGGACGTCCATAGTAAAAGCGGTGTGCGCCGAAGAATCCCAGCAGCCACAAGACATAGCCGACCGCTAGAGAGTGATTGGTTTCTGCGTGCATAGTTTGCATGTAGGGCTGATTGTAGTTTAGAGCTGTCGCGTTCATTTAATCCTCGATTCTCCGCAAACAAGGGACTCGTTTCATTTCGTTGGCGAATTCAATATCTTGGATTCACAACGCAGGGTTCATCCAATGAGCTAGGGGAAAGGTGTAGGGAACGATAGGTTTAGCCACCTTGATGGAATGTCATCCCATGCTACAGTGGGCGAATTCAAGAATTTGAGTTGCCCCAACCTCTCAAAATCCAGCTGCCCCCTCCTATACCTGGACTTTGCAAGTGTTCTCGCCCTACTCCAGCTTTGAAGCTGCTGCTAAGGAGATTCTGCAATATCTCCACCACCAATTTGGGTTTGACCTATGGACAGTTTCCCGCCTTGATGGCGAGGAAGCCATCATCGTTCAGGCTGTGGATCGTCGATATGGACTACGGGAGGGAAATGCCTTCAAATGGTCAGACCTGATTTGTAAACGCATGGTGGAAGGCCAAGGGCCAAACATTGTCCCCAGGCTAACAGATGCTCCGGCGTACCGATCTGCACCACAAGCGACAGAACTTGGTGTGGAAGCCTACGTCGGATTTCCATTGTGGGATAGCGATGGACAGGTTTTCGGCACGCTCTGCGGCGTTGCCACCAAGCCACAGCCCAAAGAGATCGAGCAAAGCGAAGAAACCTTCGCACTCTATAGCAAGATCCTTAGCACTTTGCTTTCCATGGACCTGCAACTGAAGTCACGTCGGGGAAACTCGCAAAGCTTGGATGTTGACCAGTTAGTAGATATCGAAACTGGATTGCTTAGTAGCACTGCATGGAACCGCTTCATTGCAGCCCAGAACCGCCGTGCAAGAGAATTGGGGAGCACTGCTTACGTTGCTAAAGTTGGCTTATTGGAAACAGAACCGAACCCCATGGTACAGATTTCCAAATTTCTACGTGAATCCTTGGGTGTATCCGTCGTGATGGCCAAGGGCAATTCGCAAGAAATCTTGCTTTGTATTCCAGATTGCGATGAGTGGGCTGGGCAGCAAAAATTGTCGATGCTAATGGAGCCTCTATCACTTCTGATGGGACGGCAGTGTGTGTACGAAACGATTTCTGGCATGGACACAACGTGCTGAGATGATCGCACTTAAGTCCTTTCCCTGCGGGCGGTACTGATTTCACGCTTGCTGAAGCGCGCATCAATTCTTTGGCATTCGTATTGTAGTGAGTCTATTGAAATCAGATTTTGTCGCTTATCAAACCACTTTCTTCGAGTCGCACAAGCAGTTTTACGATTTCGATAGGCCGTTCAAAGCCAAACAAATCAAGAATCCTCTGGCGACGTAACTCCACCGCTCGGGGAGTCATCCCGACACTATCAGCCGTTTCCTTCGTTGAATCTCCGGCAAGCAGCCCATTACATATCCTGCGATCTTTTTCGTCCAATTGCTTAAGCAGGACCAGAGCTTCGTTCAGGCTCAATCGTCGCTCGAATTCTGTCGACCGAACAAAGTCTTTTGCACGGGCGATCATTAGAATGGTACAAGCGGGATTCTTAAGATCATCCAGTCGCTTCTTGTACGAAGTCATAATCACGGTTCGACTACCTTCCCACGCAGCCAAATGTTCAGCTTCAATGGAAAGCACTCCATCCAAGATCATTTGATCACCAGCCAACGCGATCTTGGCGACGTGCGGCGATAAGAACTGCTCGGATCGCAATCCTTCGGCTGATCGTCCGGCCATAATGAATCGTCTGAAATTAGCGTTATCAAACGTGATCACGCGCTGAGCGTTCTTGATCAAGATTAGCGACTCGAAGCCATCCAGATTCAGCTTGGCAAAATCGCCACTCTCGATCTGCCATCGATACATCAATTGGAGTACTTCGGCTCGCTCTTGCTCGAAAGATTGCTTGTATACGAACGGTACATTCTTAGAAGTTCCAGCGTCCATCAAGGATACCAGGTTGGCGTAAGTGTAGACCTTGTAATACTCCGTCACAGCATCTGCTAATGGCGGAAACAAACGTGGGCAACTTCGGCCGACGTCATGCGAAATCCAGAGGATGTAGGCGACATTGGCAGCGTCACTATACCAAAACTATTAGATCCAAAGCCACGGCTTCGGAAAATATCCTGCGAATCCACAGTCTATCATCTGAATTTCCCGCGATCGGTTTGCGCAATTTCTTGTGCAAATGCAGGCTTAGCAATGTTCTCAACGCCGTTAAGCAGTGGAAAGAATCTAGAGGGTTTTCGGCGGTGCACACGCCATAAGCCATTCGCAATTCTGCCTCCCTTGGTTCATAATCCTATTTGCTGTTCATCATCTACAATCACTAACCAAGCATCGATCACCTTTCTCCAATCCGAAAATTGGCATGGCTGAAGCTCCCAACAACAAACCCACAACCGGTCGCCGATGGACGCGGAGATTCTGGCTAAAGTCAGCAGTGAGTTGCTGCGCGGCCGGAGTCGGCATGGCGGGCTGGACGATTCTGATCGAGCCGCGTTGGCTAGCAATTGAATATATCGATCTAAAACTGCCCAACCTTCCATCGCAGTGGAATGGGCGAAGGCTTGTCCAAATCTCCGATCTACACGTTGGCCAAGTCACTACCAGCTATCTGCAATCAGCAATGCAAACGGTGAACAGCCTTGAGCCAGACCTAATAGCAATCACAGGTGACTTTATCGATCGGACGGGAGGAATTGGTGCTGAACTAGAGTCAGTACTAAGCGAACTCAAGCCAGCCAAACTAGGATCGGTGGCCTGCCTTGGAAATCACGACTATGGCCTTCGCTGGTCTCAGTCGAATATAGCAGACCGAGTTGTTGATACCGCTCGCGAACATGGAATCCAAATCTTACGAGATGAACGCCTGAGCGTGGATGGCTTGGAGATTTTGGGGCTTGATGACTACTGGTCGCCACGTCGCAATTCCATGGCTATCCTGCAATCGGCAGATCCGAACCAGGCGACCATTTGCCTGAACCATAATCCAGATGCCTGTGATCGTTACGACTGGAGTCGCTTTCAAGGCGCGGTACTTTCCGGTCACACACATGGCGGCCAATGCAAACCGCCGTTCTTGCCTCCTCCAATCTTGCCTGTGAAGAATCCGCGTTACACAGCCGGTTTTTTCGACTTGGCACCAGGACAACAGTTGTACATCAGTCGAGGCGTAGGCCACACCTTTCGAGTTCGGTTCAATTGCCGCCCGGAGATTACCGTCTTTAACCTCGTGCCGGCTTAGCCTGTAGGCATGAGTCATCGGCATCTTGAGATTGTCTAACGCCGTTTGATCGTTAGTGGCACAGAGCTTGATGGCGCCATGGTGACGTTCTTGCGCACTGGAACGACCTCTGTTGTTTCCAAGAGTTGAAATGAAAATCTCTTAAGTAGCGTCCCTAGAATCATAGCCATTTCGTAAGTTGCAAAGGCTGCGCCAACACAACGTCGATGACCGCCACCAAATGGCATGTAGCAAAATGGCGAGTATGACTTTTCCAGAAATCTCTCGGGCTTAAACGCTTCGGGCTCGACGTAGACTTCCGAGTTATAGTGAGCCAAAACGGTAACCGGCGAAACGGCGTATCCGGCTGGAATGGTGAACTTATCGAGCTGCAAAGGCTGCTTCAACTTCCGCACCACTTCGGTCACGATCGGGTGTATTCGCAGGGTTTCTTGCACGCACGCTTTCAAGTACTCAGCAGAGGCCAACTGAGCTGGATCATCTCCGCATTGATCTAGCTCCATCAAGAGTCGCGATAGCGCGACCGGATGACGGTGAAGGTGGTACATCGCCCAAGTCATCGAAAGCGCTGTCGTCTCGTGACCTGCAAAAAGAAACGTGAGCAGTTCGTCGCGAATATGTTCGCGCGTCATCGGCTGGCCATCCTCGTAGGTAGCCTGACACAACAACGAGAGAATGTCGTCATGAATACCAGTTCCAGCCTGACGTCGATCGATGATGTTGTCGATCTTTTGAAACAGTTCTTCTTTGGCACGGACAAATCGATCCCAGGGTGTTAGGCCTAAGAATGAAATGTGAGAGCGACGTGTGAAGAGAAGGATGGGTCGAATAGCTTCGATGACTTTACGACTGGCTTGAACAAGACCGTCCAGCTCACGGGGCTCGGCACCACCAATAATGTTTTGAACAATCACACCAAATGAAATGTCCGTCATTAAGGGCAAAGTCTCGACGCGCCCCGCCGACAATTTCGCTTCGGCGAGTTGCACAGCTAATTCGCACATATTCTTGCCGTAGGATCGCATGCGGTCGCCATGAAACATCGGCATGAGCAGTTTGCGCTCACGGCGATGCTGGCCTCCAACCATCGCGAACAGTGACCCACTGCCCATCACTGGCAGGATCGTCTGTATGGCAAATTGATCAAACAGGTCTGGATCGCTACCGAAGATTTCGCGAATCAGATCTTCACGTCCAGTTAAGACAATCGGGCCGTTGAGAGCGTGAAGTAGAAAGGGATCGCCGAAGTCGGCCCGCCACTGCTCCAGCATCTTTCGCGGACTGCGGATGAACTTCAACGTGGGGAATAAACTGCCTTTAGGTCCCGGTGGCAACATAGTGTGGTTCTCTCCATTGTCCGAAAAGGGTCGCAACAACTGGGGTAGTGGGTTTCGCAGAATTCCTGCAGCACCTATAGAAACACTGCATTGAACCCAGGCCAGATAATTTGGGCAAAGACGATATTCTGCGTGTCGGCAGGACCATTGTGGCATTAAAGACCATTACCGTGTCGTTATCGTTGCTGCGGCCAATAGTAGCGACTCGAGTTTGGATTGTGAAAAAGCTCGTTCCAAACTACAATTTGCCGCTCTATCCGTAGCGAATTTCATGACCGAACGTGGCAACTTCATGACCAACCTGGCCAGCAAATTAAAACGACTCTACATCGAAACCGTGGGCTGCCAGATGAACGTCCTGGACAGCGAAATGGTGGTGGCCAGCTTGCGCCGACAGGGCTACGACTTGGCGACGAGCGTCGCTGAGGCGGATACGATTCTCTTCAACACTTGCAGCGTCCGCGAGCATGCCGAAGAGAAAGTCTACAATCAACTCGCCAGGCTAAAGATGCTCAAGGCTGAGCATCCGGAGAAGATCATCGGCGTAATGGGGTGCATGGCGCAGAAGGATCAGCAGTTGGTTTTTGATCGCGCTCCGTATGTAGACTTAGTCGTAGGGCCGGGTCAACTACATCGCATCGCTGAACTGCTCGAAAAGATTCAACAGGGCGAAGGTCAACAAATGGCCGTAAGCCTCGGCCGGCGCGATGGAACTCAAGAAGACATTCGACGCAGCCACGAGACCTTCGATCCACTTCGCGACCCTTCGATGCGACCGACGCCCTTCCAAGCCTACCTGCGCATTCAAATCGGATGCGACAAGTTTTGTACGTACTGCATCGTGCCAATGACTCGCGGCCCCGAGCAAGGTCGTTCACCCAAGGACATTGTCCAAGAAGCTCATGAACTGGCTCGGCAAGGTTGCAAAGAGATCACGCTTCTCGGGCAAACAGTCAACAGCTACCGATACAAAGACGGTGACAAAGAAACGAGACTGGCTGACCTACTGGAACAGATTCACGAAATCGATGGCATCCAGCGCATCAAGTTTGTGACCAGCTACCCCAAGGACATGACGCGTCACTTGCTTGAGACCGTCCGGGATCTTCCAAAGTGCTCGCCCTACCTTCACGTTCCAGCTCAAAGCGGTTCCGACGAAGTACTCAAGCGAATGAAGCGCGGGTATACCGTCGCCGATTACTACGAGATGTATGAGCGCATTGAGGAGATACTCCCCAACGCGGCTGTCTCCAGCGACTTTATCGTTGGCTTTTGCGGTGAGACTGACGAGGATTTCCAGCAGACCGTCCAGTTGGTAAAGCGTTGCCGATTCAAGAACAGCTTCATCTTCCAATACTCAGTTCGCCCCGGAACTAAAGGCGCTGAACTTTATGCTGACGACGTGCCAGCCGAAGTCAAACAGCGACGTAACGTGGAACTCTTGGCGGTTCAAAACGAGATTTGCCAAGAAGACAACTTGCGATTCTTGGGCCAGCGTGTCGAAGTGTTGGTTGAGGGACCAAGCAAAATGTCTCTCAAACGTGGAGAAGAAGGACCTTTACGACAGATGACTGGAAGAACTCATTGCGATCGAATCGTAGTGTGGGATGGCAACGAGCGTCAGGCTGGTCAGTTAATGTCAGTCCTCATCCATGACGTTAGCAGCCATACGATGTTCGGTTCAGTGGAAACGGTTGAACTGAGCAATCAGCCTTTAGTCATGCCAGTCCTCAAGAACTAAAAGGGCTCATCCATCGATCTGATCTTCAGTTGGACATAGCGTAAACAACCATGTTGATGCCGAACGGAAAAGACCACTTCACCGAGTAGTTTCTAAAGTACTCGGGATTCTCGCCCTCGCGTTCCCAACCGTCCGCGAGATCATTGTTATGACAGAAGATCGCCATCATGCGGCCATTGTCGTCGAAGTATCCCCAAAAATGTGGCGAGGTATCGCCGCGTTCAAAAGGACCATGCCAATCCTCATAAGTCATGCCGCGTTGCCAGGCGATAATGCTGGGAACTTGAGGTAGAGCGGTCAAATCGTAGACAGTATGAAAGATTGGGTGATCGAGAGTTAGTTCTACGGGCTCGCGATTGGGCAACACTCTTTGCATCTGTAGGCGAATGTGATTCCACGATGCAGCCGCCCAAAAATCATCGGCCATCAGAAAGCCGCCGTTGAGCAAGTACTTGCCCAGATTCTTCTCCTCGACATTGTTTAACTGCATCGCTCCCAGATTGGTCATGAAGATAAACGGATAGTCGAAGAGTGCTTCATCACTCAGCCGCAGTCGAACTCCGTCGGGGTGGACTTTGAATGAGGTTAGCTGTGTCAAACGAACAGAGAAATTCCAATCGCAATCGGGAAAATCGTTCGACCACCCCTGTCGCCCACTGCGCCCACCGAACGAATCGAACTGAATGCGGACGAACGTAAACACATCGCTCTTGAAACTGGGATTGAGATCCCACTGTGGATAGTCGGAACGCTGGGACTGCGATTGCATTCCTCCACGACCTTGGCCTCCCAAGCCTCCGATTCTCTCTTGGCCTTGGCCGAATTGCATCGACGCAAGTTCCGCGTTGGCTCGTGCAGAAATGTTGTTCGATGTTGGCTGAGATTGGTACTGCGACTGAAAGTTAGTTTGCGAAAGAGCTAACCCTAAGCCGCATAAGAAGGTCGCAAAAAGTTGAGTCACTCGAAGCATAACATCTATTTCGCCAAAGTTTATTAGAGGCCATATTCTACTTGCATCCAGTTCCTGTGGCTATCTTCCAATGACCATACAGCGGAACGTTGAATCCTTCGATGCTCCGTAGCCACTGTCGCCAGACTGTGGAAGGCTTTCGTAGCGGTTTTCGTAGCCACCGTCGCCAGACGGTTGGTATTCAGGCGATTCTCAGCCACTTGACACCAATGGCACAATTCTCCACCGCTTGGCAGCGGCGGCTACGTATACTGCTTGAACAGATACCCATTAGCCTATTTGGCCTGCAACGCAAGCCTGGCATGATTGAGCCGGCATAATCAACTAAGTGGCACGACGGGCCCTATTTGCAGAAATGGGGCCTAAAAACTAGAATTACGCCTCCTCAAACCGCCTTGTCACCTTCTGAATGACTAACGAGTTCTTTCCAGCCGAGAAGAACCCACCCTAGAAAGGTCTGAATATGAGCGATCACGGTGATATTGATACCGTTATGGTCGAAAAGCGATTGTTTGCTCCACCTGCCGAGTTCTCCGCGAAGGCTCGAATTCCGAGTCTATCGGCCTATGAAGAGCTATACGATCAAGCGGCTGCCGACCCAGAAGCTTTTTGGGCAGACCAAGCCAGACAATATCTCCACTGGTTCCAGCCATTCACCCAAACGCTCGACTGGAAATCGCCCCATGCTAAATGGTTTGTGGGCGGAAAAACCAACGCCAGCTACAACTGCTTAGATGCCAACATCGCTGCGGGCAAAGGCGACAAAACGGCGATTTTGTTTGAAGGCGAACCAGGCGACAGTCGTACGCTGACCTACAAGCAACTGCACGAGCAAGTTTGCAAGCTGGCCAACGCGCTCAAACAACTTGGCATCAAGCAAGGCGACGTGGTCAGCATCTACATGCCGATGACTCCCGAGCTTGCTATGGCCATGTTGGCATGCGCTCGTATTGGCGCGGTCCACTCAGTAATCTTTGCAGGCTTCTCGGCCGAAGCGATTGCCGATCGCAATAACGATGCTAAGGCTAAGCTTCAAATCACAAGCGACGGCCTTTATCGTCGTGGCAAGGTCCTCCCACTTAAGGCGACCGTCGACGAAGCGTTGGCGAAAAGCACAACGATAGAAAAGTGTTTGGTCCTCAAGCGAGTAGGCAATGAAGTCGCCATGCAGCCTGGTCGCGATTTCTGGTGGCACGATGTGGTCGATAACGCCAGCGCAGATTGCCCTGCGACCGAGCTTGACAGTGAAGCCCCTCTGTTCATTCTGTACACGTCAGGTTCGACTGGTAAGCCCAAGGGAATTCGGCATACGACGGCTGGCTATAACCTCTTCACTCGACGCACTTTTGAGTGGGTCTTCGATCTTCGCGATGACGACATCTACTGGTGCACGGCCGATTGCGGCTGGATCACAGGACACAGTTACATCGTCTACGGACCGCTCACCGCCGGCGCAACCGTACTGATGTATGAAGGCGCGCCCAACTTTCCGGCTGAAGATCGATTTTGGTCGATCATCGAAAAGTACAAAGCCACCATTCTCTACACAGCTCCGACAGCGATTCGAGCGTTCATCAAATGGGGCGATCATCATGTCGACAAGCACGATTTAAGCAGCTTGCGATTGCTGGGTAGCGTCGGCGAAGGAATCAACCCGGAAGCTTGGATGTGGTATCACGAGAAGATTGGCGGGGGTCGCTGTCCGATCGTTGATACTTGGTGGCAAACGGAGACGGGCGGCATCATGATGTCTCCACTACCCGGAGCGATTGCCACTAAGCCCGGTAGTTGCACAAAACCGCTGCCTGGAATCAGCCCCAAAATCGTCTGCGAAAATGGACAACCGCTGCCGAAAGGTCGTGGAGGCATGCTCTGCATCGACAAACCGTGGCCCGGAATGCTTCGCGGAATCTGGGGCGACGAGGAGCGTTACCAAGAGGCATACTGGACGAAAGTCCCGGGTATGTATTTGACTGGTGACAATGCTCGATTGGATAGCGACGGATACTTTTGGATCATGGGCCGCATCGACGATGTGATCAATGTTTCAGGTCACCGACTAAGCACGATCGAAGTCGAAAGCGCTCTCGTATCCCATCCAGCAGTTGCCGAAGCTGCGGTCGTTGGTAAGCCCGACGAAATCAAGGGGCAAGGCATCGCTGCCTTTGTGACTTTGCGTAAAGAAGCGACCGAAGCCTTGAGGCAAGAACTGAAGATGCACGTGCGAAAAGAGATTGGAGCGTTGGCTCAACCTGACGAAATTCGGTTTACCAATTCTCTTCCCAAGACTCGAAGCGGTAAGATCATGCGACGACTGCTGCGAGATATCGCAGCTGGCAAAGAGCAAAGCGGTGACACTTCGACGTTGGAAGACTACACCGTCTTAGCCAAACTCCGCGGCGACGAAGAGTAGGAAGTCAAGGCACTGATTCAACGCACCGAGTTCGACGATCGCGAGAGAATTTCTCGCTCGGAGATTAGCTTGAACACCACGGATTCCGCCTTGCCACGTGAACATTCGCCTCGCGATCATACGCACAGCTTGAACCAAGTCTCAAGCTGTACCAGTGGCGATCCGTGGGCGCTGATCAGCAATGCCAGTCAATCGGCTAGAGAGTTCTTGCTGTCGCAGCGAACGAACGACGGGCATTGGGTCGGACAACTTTCGACATCGGCTCTTTCTACGGCAACGGCCATTAGCGCGATGGTGCAATCGCGAAGCAATGGTTGTGTCTCTACGGAAAAGCAAGGACTTGTCGACACAGCTATCGAGCGTGGCTGTCAGTGGTTGTTGTCGCATCAAAACAGCGATGGTGGTTGGGGCGATACGGATCGAAGTCACTCCAACATCGCCACAACGTTCTTGGTGATTGCCGCCGTACGCTTGGCCCGTGGCATATCAGCGGATACGAGCCCAGAAATTCGATTGGCGTGGAGCTATGTCGAGTCCAAGGGCAAGTGGGATGGACTGCGAAAGCGGTATGGCAAAGATAAGACGTTTGTCGTTCCCATCTTAAGCAACTGTGCGCTGGCTGGATTAGTTCCTTGGACTGAGGTTTCGCCATTACCATTCGAAGCCGCGTGGCTTCCGCAAAAATGGTATCGCTTAGCCAAAATGCCCGTGGTCAGTTATGCGATCCCTGCACTTGTCGCAATTGGCCAGGCTCGCTTTCACTTCGCACCAACGCGCATCCCTGGATTGCGATGGTTGCGAAGGCGCGCGATCGAACCAACGCTTCGGGTGCTCGATCGAATGCAACCCGAAAGTGGCGGCTATCTCGAAGCCACACCGCTCACCAGCTTTGTATTGATGAACTTGGCGGCTATCGGCAAAGGACATTTGCCGGTCTCGCAGAACTGCTTGCGGTTTATTCTGGACTCTCAGCTTGCCGATGGTAGCTGGCCGATCGATACCAATTTGGCGACTTGGGGAACCAGCCTGGCTTGGCAAGCGTTGTCTCGACGAACTCAATTGCAATTGGGTACAGAGCACTCACCTAGTTCAACGACTACTCAAGCTGAAATTCCTCCCGAACAAATATCGGTAGCCGGGCTGAGGTGGTTGCTCTCCTGCCAACACCGCAAGCAGCATCCATTTACAGGAGCAATCCCGGGAGGTTGGGGTTGGACCGATCTCAGCGGTGCGGTCCCTGATGCGGACGACACACCCGCGGCACTGTTGGCCCTTAGCAACATGGACTGGAGCGGTCCCACTGCAACAGGATTCGAAAAAGAGGTCTTGGATGCTGTCGGTATGGGATTGCGATGGTTGGTTCAATTGCAAAATCGAGATGGTGGTTGGCCCACGTTCTGTCGCGGTTGGGGACAGTTGCCATTTGATCGTAGCGGAACGGACTTGACCGCCCACGCACTGCGAGCGATCCACAGTTGGCAGCCCCAGCTAGAACTTATCGTCGAAGTCTGTTCGCAATGCCCTAGCAAGGCGGAGCTTGAACGCGCGACCCGACGCGGCCTGGCTTATTTGATTAAGACTCAGCAAGCCGATGGAAGCTGGTTACCGTTGTGGTTCGGCAATCAAGACCGCGCCGAAGAGGACAATCCGTATTACGGAACGGGCAAGGTCCTTTTGGCATTTGGGACATTAGGGCTTTCAAGATCGCAACAAGTGGAGCGAGCGGTCGGATTTCTGGTGAAGTCGCAGAATCCCGACGGTGGATGGGGGGGCTCATGGGAAACTGGAATGAATGTGGCGGCGGCACGGTCCAGCACCATCGAAGAATCTGCAGTTGTTCTTGAAGGTCTTTTAGAGAGTGGTGGGCAGACAATCCACGAATCAAGTATAATATCGGGGCTTACCTGGCTGGCTGAGGCTATCCAGCGAGGGGGACTCGAGCACGCAAGCCCGATTGGTTTCTACTTTGCCAAACTTTGGTACTACGAGAAACTTTACCCGGCTTTGTTTGGTTTAAGTGCTCTGGCCACCGCGCTCCGTCTTCGTCAAGTCGAACTGTCGCGATAGCGGTGGTCGATGGCTGGCTGAGCTGTTGAATTCAGATAACTTGCCGTCAAAGCAAATAATTACACATTGTCACGCGCAGTCTTGACTGTCGCGTTCGCATATAGCAAGGAGTGGCATCTGTGTCCTCGACTCTACCGTCCTCGATCAGCCAGTCTGATGTGGCTGTGACTGAGACGCCTCGCAAAAGCAGTCGTCGCAAAACTAGTCACTTGAAATTGGTGCCGCCAACTCGAGAGTTGCGAGAACACCTGAGGCAGCGCTGTAACGAAGTAGCCGCCAAGTTAGACCATTCACGACCACTCACCAAAGATGAGATGGAGTCGGTTGCTCGACAACTGCTAGAACTGGAAGGTCAGTCGGAAGGCTACGTGGGCTGGATCATGGTCATGCTCAGCAGCGCCTTCTATCACGATCAAATTGCAGCGACTCCACCAAGTCGTCGGCTTTTCTTGCTCCCTCACTGCTTGAAGCACGCGGAAGGTTGCCCAGCCGATTACGACGAATTCGGAATGAACTGCAAGAAGTGCGGCGCCTGTAGCATTGCCGATTTCCGAACCGTTGCCGAAGAGATGGGCTACAAAGTGCTGGTTGCTGAAGGCTCGCCAGTGGTTCTGAAGATTATCGTCAGCGGTTACGTCGATGCGATCGTGGGAGTCGCGTGCTTGAACGTCCTTGAGAAGGCAATCGATAAGATTCTCTTGGCTGGCATTCCTTGCATGGCCGTTCCGTTGCTCTCCAGTGACTGCCGCAACACGAGTGTCGACGAGGACTGGGTTAGCGAGATGATCATGACTCTCAAACAACCCGCCGAACCAACCGCACCGATGACTCGCAGTTACGTTCACTTGCTGCGAGCCGCAAACAACCTATTCCAGCCGGAAACTTTTGATCGACTCGTTCCGCGAGTTCGCGGGAATCTCAAGCTGGACCACTCTCAAGCCAATCCTATCGAAGGCATTGATCCGATCGCGGCTACCGAAGCCCTCGCGTTGGATTTCGTTGGTAAAGGCGGGAAGTACTCGCGTCCTTTCATCACTCTAGCTACCTACGATGCGCTGAAAGGCGGAACTGCCACGTTGCCAGACGGCGCGAAAGTCGTCGAAGCCTTTAGCGACAGCGTGTTGCGAGCAGCGATTAGCATCGAAATGTTCCACAAAGCTAGTCTGGTTCACGATGATATCGAGGACGACGACGTATTCCGATACGGTCGACCGACGATGCACCGTCAATTTGGACTGCCAACGGCAATCAACGTTGGCGACTACATGATTGGCATGGGATACAGACTGGTCAGTCGCGATGCTGCGGAACTAGGTTCAGATGTAGCCGCCGATATTTTGGATCTACTGGCCAGTAGCCATTTGCGATTGAGCGAAGGTCAAGGAGCTGAACTGCTTTGGCGAGATGCTCGTGAAAAACGACTTTCGCCTCTAGATGCACTCAAGGTTTATGCTCTCAAGACAGCCCCCGCGTTTGAAGCAGCATTACTCACCGGCGCGCGACTTGCTGGCAAGTTTGATGAATTGCACGAACCGCTGCGATTGTTCTCCCGAAACATCGGCGTTGCGTTCCAGATCATCAACGACCTGAATGACTGGCAGGGCGATGGCAACAACAAGCTGAGTTCCGGTGGGGACGTCTTGGGTGGACGACCGACAGTGCTACTTGCATTGGCATTGGCCGCTCTTAGCCCAGCCGAGCAAGTCGAACTGCTTTCGCTGGTTGAGCACACCGACTCGAAGAGCGATCAACAGCGACTGCAACGCGTCGAAGAACTGTACCGCAAGGCTGAAGTCTTTGAGCAAGCCCGTCGCTTGATCGACAAGCACCAACAACGCGCCATCGAAGCCGCTCAATCGGTTTCCAATGCTCCTTTGCAACAGTTGCTCAGGTACCTTGTTGATACTGTGCTCGAGCGATCCGAATCGCCCGCTCCGGTGTTAGTAGATATTGGCTTCAAGGGATTGCCGATTACAGCAAAATAGTTCTGGATAACTCCTGAAATTCGACCTGGGCTTAACAGTCTTTCATGACTGGCTATTGCCCATCGCGGCCTACAGGAATATCCAAAGTGTGACGAAGGGGATTAGTTTTGTCGGAAGTCTCTCCAGCCCCACCACAACTCGACGAGTTAATCGAGCTGTTCTATGGCGACTCGACCCAATTGGGCCGCTTTGAATTTTGCCAAGTGGATCATTGTCCACTGAAATACCAACAATTGCTGGCCCACAATGCTCACATGACCGTGACCGTCGAACGTCGTCACGGTGAGCTCGTCGATGTTCAAGTGCTTCAAGATCGAGTGCTTGGCAATGAATACCAACGCGAAATCCTGCTTCATAGGAAATCCGACCGCAGTGTGGTGCAATATGGAATTGTGCGGCTGAAGCTCAATCTTATCGCCGATGCGGTTCGCGACGAAATCCTTTCTCGCAAGATTCCGCTGGGACGAGTCTTGATTGAACACAACGTAATGCGCCAAGTTCAACTGAGCGCGTTATGGAAAGTTGATTGCGGATCGGTGTTGGCTCAGGCGTTCGAAGTCCCCGAAGGATCGATAACGTATGGACGAACGGCACTGATCTTTTTGGATGATGAACCAGCCATTGAACTGCTGGAAATCGTGGCTCCCGAGAACATCGATGCGTAGGCAAACGCCAGGGAAGTGGCATGAGACATCACGAAGCAGGGCAGCACGACGATCCTTTCGAACCATCGCACCTGGATCTATCTTCCGATCCTCCGCAATTGCCAACTAGTTCGACTCCGCAAGCTTCCCAACAGAAACTCGCTTCGAAGTCGCGTCAGCCCAAAGTTAAGTTGTACTTTGGCTGCTGCCGCACCTTTGCGATCTTAGCCCCTCCGGCGCATGTGCTAGCTGGCAAGGCGGATATCTGGCGAGCTCACTGTCCCCGCTGTGGCGGATTGGTCGAGATTCTCTTCGAGTAAACTTTGGATTAGTGAATGGAGCAGGGCAGGGGATCATATCGTTACAAAATGCCGTTCCAAAGCCGCGTACCGATTCTGACCAGGGTAGCTCCTTGAGCGATCGCTTCACGATAGTCACCGCTCATCCCCATCGATAGTTCGCGCAAGTCTGACTTACCGACGAGTGATTGTTGCAGCTCATCTCGCAGTTTGCGCACTTCTGAAAATTCGTTGGCGATCGTAGCCGAATCAGCGTCAAGCGATGACATGGCCATCAGTCCGCACCAACGAAGATTGGGAAGATCGGATAAAGCACTGGCTTGCGTGGCAAGTTCTTCGCGGCCAATGCCAGTCTTAGTCGCATCTTGAGTGAGATTGACGTCGACTAGAAAATCAACCTCACGGTTTTGTCGCACCGCTTCGTCGCTTAACTCCTTGGCCAAGCGAACGCTATCCACAGACTGAATCATGTTTACCGAAGCCAGCGTGCGACGAACTTTATTACGCTGCAAATGTCCGATCATGTGCCAGCGAGGCATGGAAATTCCGTTTTGCTGGAACCAGTCAAACTTCTCCCACAAAACCTGCGGTCGATTTTCGCCAATGATCGTACAACCGGCAGCGACAAGCTGAGCGGTCAATGCAGCATCGACATATTTTGCGACTCCAACAATGGTCACTTCGGTCGGATCGCGGCCTGCTTGCTTGCATGCCTCGGCCACATCATGGCAGACTTGTTGCCAGTTGTTGCGGATGATTTCCAGAGTCTCTTGGTCGGCGGGTCGTGTCATGACAGACTCAATCTAATTGTTAGTGATCGCGAGTGTATGCGAGTGTATGCGAGTATCGTCGAACAACTACGATGCAATGATTCGATGAAAATGGAGTTTAACTTCTAGATCGACGACTCGTCTGACGCCCTCTAGCAAACAGGCAGGCTCGTTCGACTCTTGGCCTATCCGAACGATCTCTTCGATGCTTGTACCAGGCAAAACGTTGAAGGTGGACTGGTAGATCGTTTGGTTGCCCGCGTCCAACTCGGGAACGATGAAGTGGCAAGTTGCGCCATAGGTCAACATGCGGCTTTGATAGGCGTCGTGGTAAGGTTTGAAACCCGGAAAGCTTGGGAGCAACCCATGGTGTAGGTTGATGATGCGACCACCTGCGAATTTCCAACAAGTGTCGGGCTGAAGGATTCGCATGTACCTAGCCAAGATGACGTAGTCGACGTCGTACTGATCGAGCAACTGAACCAAATTGTCATCATCGGCCTGACCATCGGCATCTCCGATATTGTGCCAAGGAACTTTAAATTCTGCGGCCAGCTTCTCGCACTTTTTTCGATTGCCGATCATGACCGTTGCCTCGGCGTTCAACTTCCCATCGCGTATCGCCTGCAGGATGGCTCGCGGAGTACTCTCTTGGTACGTGGTACAAATTGCCAGACGAGCCTTCCGTCCATCGGTTGGTGTGGGAGTCCAGACTCGCACTGAAAGTCCTTTTTCTCTGCCAATTTCGAGAACTCGCGATTTAACGCTCGCCCAACGCTCCTGGCTTATCTTCAACCGGCAAAGCATCGCAAACACAGCGGCCTCGTCGTGGTCATACATCTGAATTTCTGCGATGCTGGCCCCCTGGCTGGTGACTTCGTGAATGATGGGGTCGGCAAGTCCGACGTTGTCGGGACCGACGGCTGTGACGACGATTTCCATGGTTGGCTCAGGCTATTGTGGAAGAGGGCAGTAATTCAAGTGGGAAGGCTGGGAAAATGACTGGTCAATTCGGCGATTAGGTAGCCGGACTTTCTTGGATCGGGACTTGGTTACTTAGGCAACAGTGACTAACATGTCAGGCCTAGTTGTTATTTCGCAAAGTGCATAGTCTAACCGCACAAACCCGACCGGAGAACCATGATGCAAACTGAACGAATGACTCGTGAGAAATTGCCCAAGGGTGAATGCCTGTGCGAGTACTGTCCGGCCAAGTGCTGTCGCTACTTTGCATTGCCGATCGACAAGCCGACGACGACCAAGGACTACGATTACGTACGCTGGTTCATGTTGCACGAAGCGGCAAGTATCTTTGTTGAGGATGGCACGTGGTATCTTCTGGTACACACCGCCTGTAAGCATCTCCAGCCCGACAATCGCTGCGGAATTTATTTGACTCGACCCGAGATCTGCCGCGAGTATTCCACAGACAACTGCGAATACGACGAAGACAGTACTTATCACCAGTACTTCGAAACGGCCGAGCAAGTGGTTGAGTACATCGAAGCTACAATTGGCCAAGACGACTTTGCCTGTGCTCGATCAGCCGAGCCGCCAATGTTGCCAATTCTGGTGTAGCCTCGTTCCAAGGCTCTGCCTTGGAACGCACTGTCTTCAAGGCTCCGCCTTTCTTCTCTTCGTCTTTCTTCTCTATTCCTCTCGCCCTCCGCCGCTTACCCAAATAGGTTCGAAGTGCGGCAGATAGGGACGGCGGCTAGCTAGCGCCCTCGGTTCAACATCTTCTGCTTAGCAATTCGCCCGAGCAAACGAAAGTGTTGTAGAGTCGTACGATAGGTTCGCATCTTGGATACACCTGTTGTACGCGGATTGAGTGTCGCGGGCAGCTCGCCGATCTTGGCTCCTGCATAATCCAATCGCCAAAGCAGTTCGGTAACGCCCACAAAGCCACTGCTGACGATCTCGCACTTCTTCACTAGCTCCGTACGATAGACTCGCACGCAACTGGTATAGCAAGTCAACTTATTGCGCATCGGAATCTTGTACAACAGCGATGCGCATCGCGAGAGCCAGATTCGCCAAGCGGGAACATTGCCTACGCTTCCTTGCGGATGGTAAGGCGATGCAGTAACCGCATCTAGTGAGTCTTGTTCTGCCTTGTTCAGCAAGTCGATCAACAAAGCTGGATCGTAGGTGCAATCGGAATCGATCACGGCGACCCACTCAGTCTCGCAGGCCGCAAACCCAGTTTGCAATGCAGCAATCAGTCCGCGATTCTGAGGATGCTGCAAAACTCGAGCGTTACTCCACGAGCCAAACGCAGCTTGAAGATCGGCAAATGTACTGTCCGAGCTGCCATCGTCGACGAAGAGAAATCGCCACTCAAAGACGTGCGACTGCTTCTGAGTCTTTTGTTGCAACTGATCTAGTCGATCTTTCAGCTGAGCCACGCTTTCGGATTCGTTGAAGCATGGCACAACGACTGTAATCGCATTCTCCGCAAGCACAGCCTTCGATCGTTGAGAGGAACTCGATTGGGACGAATTCTGCGTTTCAGTTTGGGTCATAGGAACTAGTTGGTTAGCAGTTGGCCACTTCAATGCTCGTTGATTAGGTGGAGCTTAGAAGGGCTCAACTTTGAAGAATGGGCTGAAACATCATAGTTCAGACTCGCCATTGAGTCAGGAGGAAAAGCTATAATGTTTGACTCCGATTTGACCCTCGCTCTACAGAGATCCTGCCATGCTACTTTTTGATGCTCACCTTGATATCGCCATGAACGCCATCGATCTCAATCGCGATTTGCGATCCGCGGTGGACGACATTCGAGTGCAGGAAACCACGCTCGAAATGCACGAACTGGGGCGCAAGACCAATACACTCACCTTCCCAGAGCTGCGAAAGACCGAGTTGGCAGTGTGTCTGGCCACGATGATCGCAAGGCAGGAACGGCAGATTAATCATTCGTTTGGATGGACCACACCTCACGCCTGTTACGCCATGGCTCATGCCCACTTAGCCTACTATCGCGCCATGGAGCGGGACGGGTACATGCGCATGATTCGAACGAAGAGCGAATTGTCGCACCATTTTACAAGCTATCGCAACGATCCACAGAACACGCCTTTGGGATTTATCCTCACCATGGAAGGTGCTGACCCGATGCTGACTCCAGATACCGTTTTCGAATTCCACCAAGCCGGTTTGCGTGCGTTGGGGCTAACGCACTATGGCTGTAATCGTTACGGAGGAGGCACTCAAAGCGAAGTGGGTTTGGCGATCGACGCGATCCCATTACTCAAGAATTGCGAGCAGTTAGGAATCACCATCGACATGACGCACCTTTCGGACGTTGCTTTTTGGCAGGTAGCGGAGAATTTCAGCGGGCGAGTTCACGCCAGCCACCAAAACGCTCGAGCCATTTGCGATTGGCAACGGCAGTTTAGCGACGATCAGATCCGCCTGATCATCGAACGTGACGGCGTACTGGGAGTGTCGATGGATGTGATCATGTTGCAAAACGGTTTTGTACGAGGCCAATCGGTGCCACGAGAAACCTTAGAGCGAGCCATCGACCAGATCGAACACGTGCGATCTCTTTCCGGTGGAACGATTCGGCATGTGGGTATCGGGACCGACTTGGATGGTGGCTATGGCAATGAACAAACACCCGCCGATCTTAATAGCTATCGTGACTTACAAAAGATGGTCGGCATCATGCAGCGCCGCGGCTTTAGCGATTCTGAAATCGAGGACGTATTCTACGGCAACTGGCTACGCTTCTTTGGTGAAGCTTTGCCAGACTGAGTTGTAGGTTGTAAATGCAATTTGCCGGTCTACTGCATAATGGCTGAGTGCACGACGACTTACTGCAAGAACTGGACCGCATCAACAATTACATAACCATCGCTGTCGGCATTTGAAATCGTGACCACAGCCGGTTTTTGCTCGAAACGAAACTCACCTAACTCGACCCACAGGTCGTCGATTGTTGGCGCCTGCCGCTGGTTGATCGTCAATCGCTTTTCACCATCGGCGAAGGTCACCACGACATTCACTTTGGTCGAGCGATTGGAGTTCACTGGGTAGGACAGCCGAACGCGATACCGACCTGGCTTGAGCGTCGTTTCAAACCTTGCCGACGAACCGCCGTCGCGTTTATTGCCGTCATGGAGGTAATTGTCGCCAACACTCGAGCCGGATGTACTGCTAGTCCAATCGCCAGTCAACTTAGCAGCGTCATTGTCCAGCACAACACCGGCAAGTTTGCTGACATCAACGGTGCGATGTTGCGAAACCTTCTTCTCCGCCGCGAGTTCTAAGACCTGTCCATCCTTTAGCAATCTCGATCGTAGCGAATCATAGGGCACATCTTGCACTGGAATCTTTTGGTCGAGAGCTAGGCAAGCCGCGGTTGCAGCAGACTGACCCAAGATCATGAAAACTGGTTCCATGCGAATCGAGCCATAGGCAATGTGCGAGCTGGACAGGCAGACGGGTACCAACAAGTTCTTGCAATCCTGCTTGGCAGGAACGATAGACCCATAAGCAATTTTGTAAGGCCCCGCCGTACCCACTCCGATGTCACCTTCATTTTGCACGAAGCCTTCAGGAGTCACGTAGCGCTGAACATTGTGCGAATCGATCGTATACGAGCCCATCCCAATCGACTGCGGTGTCTCCTTGCGACCGAGAAGTTCGTTTTCAGTCATCACGAATTGCCCAACCATGCGCCTTGCTTCACGAATGTAAAGCTGATGAGGCCAATGGTCATTGTCTTTGAATTCGTCCGCCGCTAAGCCCCACTTCGCATACTCGCCGCGCACATCCTCGGGAACGCGAGGGTCGTTTGCTAGAAAGTACATCAAGCCCTGTTGGTACACTTCATGCTCGCGAATGATCTCGCGACGGCGCTCGTAACTGGCTTCTGGATAGTCGTAGTTGAAGCCAATGTTGTCGGTGCTGAAGGGACCATGATTGTTGGTGTCGGTCTTGTGATTCGGAATCGGATCAAACTTCTCAAAACACTCGCGCCACCCTGCATCAAGGACTCGCAAAGCCAGCTCATATTGACCTGCGTCATAGCCGTTCGGCTTAGGGAAAGGAATGCGATTGCGATCGTCGTTGGTCAAGCACATGCGGAAGCAATAGGCTTGGACTCGTTTGTCCGCTGCGCCGAACTCTCCTGGTGGATCTGCGCTGATGCGAGGCAATAAACCGCTCTTTGGATCACTTGGAACCTTGTAGGGACTAATGGGCTTTTTGACAGCACCAAAATGATGCTTGTGATGTAGCACGCCCGTTTGTATGCCATTCCACTTCTCTCCATAAGTCGTAGTCGATTCGCGACCGACGGTGAACTTGACTCCGGATGCGGCCATAAGATCGCCTTCGTAGGTTGCATCGATGAAGATCGAACCCCGGAAGGTTTTGCCGCTGAGCGTTTTGAACTGGACGATTTGTCCGTCCTTCTTAACAACCCCCGCTGGTGATCGATCCAGCCACTCGTCTCGTAAAACAGTCAGTGAATTCTCTCGGACTAGATCTTCAAAAACAGATTCAGCGATGTGTGGTTCAAAGATCCACATGGTTCGCTGCGAGCCGTCGATGGCTGGAGTACCTTGACCTTTGTTTCCGTACTCCTCAACGGTTTGCCATTTCCATGAGGTTGGCTTTTGGTACTGTTGCCAAACGCGATGATAAAACTCGCGAGCAACACCTCCGATCGCCGCTTTGTTTCCGGTGTCGGTCCAGCCCAGGCCTCCACTGGTCAAACCTCCCAAGTGCTTATCGGGACTGACCACAACGACCGATTTTCCCATACGCTTTGCTTGAACCGCCGTGATGATTGCGGCAGCGTTGCCACCGTAAACCACAATGTCATAGCTTGCTTCGCTAGGTCCATTCTCACTGGCGACCGACGGCAACCAGGTGAAAGCAGTTAGCAAAATCGCCAGGAGACTGGTTGAATGTCTTAGTCGATTGAGGCAGGGATTTGTCACGGGAAATTCGTTTCTTGGGTCAATTGGGGGAGTCTAAGGATCGCGGTTCAGGTAGCCCTGGGTTGTCCAACTTCTGAAATGGTACTTAATATAGGGCTGGTTCAGCAAACTTGGCCCTCGTCAAATACGTACAATACTTAGCTTAAGGTTGTTTAATCAGCCTTTAGCTCGCCGTTGACTCAAATTTTCCAGGGATGGTAAAATTTGCGGCTCAAGTAACTTAGTCCACCCGAGGAAAAACGGATGATAGCCCATAAGTTTAAGGCTCTGTTCATTCTAGCGAATCTAGCCGCTCTACTGCTGCTAGGGCAATCATCTACTTTCGCGCAATTTGGCAATGGCCTGTCGCAAGGCGGAGGCAAGTCCGGTGGTCCTGCTCAGCTAACCGCATCTGGGGTTATCGTCCCACCCAGCGGTGACCAACCTGCGATCTTGGTTATTCAAGGTGTTTTGGAAGACGACCTCTACACCTATTCCATTACGCAAGTTCCCGGCGGGCCAGTCCAAACCAAATTGAAGTTGGACAAGTCCGACAAGTTCGCCGTCGGTGTGTTTCTTCCAATCGAAGACCCCAAGGCAGCTCCAGAGCCGTTGTTCGAAAACATCATCGTAGAGAAGCACATGGGCGGGGCAACTTGGTACGCTCCATTGCTGTTGGCCGAAGGAGTCAAGGCTGAGGACTTGGAGATCAAAGGCAAGATCTACGCTCAGGTCTGCGATGCGAACAATTGCTTTCCTCCTAAAGACTTCGCATTTGTTGCCAAAGCCGGCAAATCGCCTGTATCGCTTCCCAAGGTCAAGCCGCTCGACCCTGCGAAGTATCCTCTGGCAGCTTCCTCTACCCAAACCGCCGCTCAACCGACAACTGAAAATCAGACGCCCAGTAATCCTGCAACCAGCAATCCAACAACCGATAGCCCACCGGCTACCACGAGCGAAATGCCTCCTGGACTGGATGCACCCAATTCAACTAGCGAAGCTCCTCCTGGACTCGGCGGCCCAAGTACACGACCACCAGCGCAAATCGGAAGTCTGGACTACGACATTTCTAAGTTAGATCCGTTGTCCACTGAATCCGAAGAAGCGACATTGCCGCTCATGATCGGAGCGGCGCTCTTGGCAGGATTCATTCTGAACTTTATGCCCTGCGTATTGCCCGTGATTGGATTGAAGCTACTTTCTTTCCTTGAACAAGGCGCTGGAAACCCGCGTCGTGTCCTCGCGCTTAATCTCTGGTACTCGATCGGAATCATCAGCGTCTTTTGGGCGCTGGCCGGAATCGCAATTGCCGTACAAGCTGGACTCGGCAGAACCTTTGGACTGACTCAATTTGGTTGGGGACAACAATTCAGCTATGACGGTTTCAATATCGCACTAGTGTCGATTGTGTTTGTCATGGCTTTAAGCTTTCTGGGAGTTTGGGAGATTCCGATCCCGGGCTTTGCGGGCGGCAAAAATGCTCAGGGACTCGCTCAGAAAGAGGGAGCCGTCGGTGCCTTTGCGAAAGGCGTTGTCACGACAGTTCTGGCGACTCCATGTAGTGGCCCATTCCTTGGTACCGCAGTTGGCTTCGCAATTAAGTCGCCGCCGTTGATGACCTTTACGATCTTTACGGTCATGGGCGTGGGTATGGCAGCGCCTTACATTTTGGTGGGCTTCCGTCCAAGCTTGATGCGGTTCCTTCCCAAGCCTGGTCCATGGATGGATACGTTCAAGCAGATGATGGGCTTTGTCCTCATTGCCACAGTCCTGTGGTTGATGTTGCCTATCGATGCTCCACTACTTCGCCCCACGTTGGTACTGCTGGCCGGACTGGCCGCAGCATGTTGGTGGATCGGTCGCACACCGGGCTATGCTGAACTGAACGAAAAATTGATGGCGTGGGGCCAAGCAGCCGCATTCACGGGAATTGTGGGATGGTTGGCTTTTGCCATGCCTCAGTTCACCGATCCGTTGCCCTGGCGAGAGTTCACCATGGCTAAGTTCGTTGGCGATGTGAATTCCGGAAAGACCGTCATGGTTGAATTCACGGCCGATTGGTGTGCGACTTGCAAAGCACTTAAGGCAGCCAATTTGGATCGATCGAAGACGAAAGCTACGGTCAAGCAAAACAATGTCGTCGTTTACGAAGTCGACATCGACCATATTTCCGATGAGGAACGCGAGTTCTTCACTCGTATGCAGCCCAGCCAAGGTGTTCCGTTGATTGCCATCTTCCCAGCCGGCAAAAAGTATCAGCCCATTAGCTTTGGTAACGGCTACACTCAATCGCAAATCCTTCAGGCGCTCAAGGAGGCAGGTCCTTCGGAAGTTACTACTCGATGAGTGCGACTGCCGATAGTCAATGGTTCGATCTCAAGGCGGAGATCGAACGCGTTGTAAGCTTGGAACCGACCGAGATCGAATTGGGGAATCGACTCTTTCTCTGGTATCGAGTCACCAATCCCGACGACCTGCTTCAAGCGGCGCTCGATAGCGATGCACCGCCCGAGGAGGTTGATCCGTTTTGGGCCGCGACATGGCGCGCGGCTCGAGGGCTGGACAAATACCTTGGCCGATATGACTGTAGAGGAATGCGAGTTCTTGAACTCGGTTGCGGTTCAGGGCAAGCCGGCACAGGCGCGGCCGCGC
>CAUJKA010000198.1 GCA_963204965.1 Planctomycetota bacterium
CGAGGGCTTTCCGATCGGCAGCGGAATCGTCGAATCAGCCTGCAAACAAATAGTAAGCGAACGAATGAAGCTGTCGGGAATGAGATGGCACAGGGAAGGAGCAAAGCAGGTGATGTCGCTCCGTTGTATACTACTGAGCACCATCTGGAACAAAGTCTTTGATAAATGGCTACAATCAAAACCCGCTGTCAGTGATCTTATCCCCCAATGAGCCGTGGAAAATTAACTGCCGACGAGCGCACCAGCCGGACCGCACCCGTCCCATTCATTTATCGAATACAAGGTATGGTTGTTGGGGCATATAAATCGTCGACCGCCGCATGCGGCAAGGCCTTCGCCAAAAGTCCATTCATGGACGCTTCCTGTTTCTGGTTGGAATCGGTTTGCGCATTCTGGGCAGTCGTAGTAAGCAAAGCGTAGTGTCGACTCGTCTTCATCAACTATTCATCTGCAAAGAGTTCCAGGCGAGCCGACATGTTAAGATGTTTCGCTAACCAAATGGCCGACTTAACCGGGTACGGCAAGTGGATTTCCCTTTGTAATCGTGCGACGCACACTAGGGTGCACGGCATAGTTATTGGGTACCTTGGATTCGACGTTGCGCTGCGTCAATCAGATTGACGTATATGTTGCCTGATTGCAACACGCGTACACGGTCTTCAAACCGCTCACGCGCTAAACGCAGCCGGTCCCAATCATCACTGTGTAGCGATTTGATGATTTCGTCAACCCAAAGGTCAGTCAATTGCCGATTACACAAGTGCGAGTTGGGGTCGAAAATTTGTGGATTCGCAACGACGTGCCTGCGTAACCAGTCAAACGACTCAATCTCCCCAAATCCCTGTAAAATTGAAATTGCAATTCCATCGATCCACGTGTGAAATTCATTGGCATCATTCTGGGCTGCGTCAACGAGTGTGGACCAACTTGTGTCGTTCGGGCTTGTCTCGACGATGTTACGTGCCGCGAGTCTTCGGAGGATCAAACACTCGTCGCTCAGCAACGAACCTAATGTCTCGATACGGGGATTGCGTCGTTCCCCATAGTTGATCAAGGCACGTACGGTGTTAATTCGGACGTCAAGGAACGAGTCATCCAGCATGTTCAATAAAGGTCCGACTGCAACCTCGAAGAACGGGTCTGGCCTACGCAGAAAGCGTACTGCAGATAAGCGAACGGCATCACGCGGATCTGCTAGACACTCGATAACCGAAAGAATCGTTTCCTCCGAGCGTGATGCGGGGACTGTCAACCGCGTTCGCCACGTATAGCCATTCCAAAGTACGTAAAGCCAATCCAGATTTGATTGACGCTTGCGTGTTGATGTTCGCAGATGTGTGGTGATGCGTTGAACACGTTCATCAACAATAGGATTCGATGTCAGGCGTCTATGCCGATTCATGCTTTTTTCGCAATTGGTCTTTAAGTCTTGATTCGCACCTGGTTGGGCTGAGCATGCATCAAAAATTGAACCGGTAGTGCACGTACAACACGTTGGTTACTTCTGAGTACGCTACTTGAAATCGATCGCTTTTTTCACCGGCAAGTGTACGAGGGCAGGCGTAGTACTTTATATCTGGGATCGAGGATGGTTTCCACCAATCAGGCGTTGCAACACCCGAGATTTGGCTCCGACCATTAAACACAGATGGAAGTCGAGGAGAAGAAACTTGGGTTAGCTCCCATGTTTCCCCCAAATAGTCCATAAGATCGATCGGCGCATCAAATCGAATTACGAATTCAGGATCAAAACCTTGGCAAAGTTGATAGACCTTGATCGTATCAATGGCAATATCGGGACGGTTGTCTACGAGCTTCTTTAATGGGTCAGGCCATTTGTCACGCGATTCAACTGGCCCCGTCTCGCCAACGAATGCTCCATGCATGGCCATTCTGAAACCGACCATCAGTACAAGACAACCGCCAATCGGAAGAACGATGACTGCAGCTATGATAAGCCTACTGACTAAGCTGAATTGCGATCTTGGTTCGCTCGTTTGCATTTGAAGCGCTCTCGGAGTTCAGCAGTCGGCGGTAGCAGGACGTTTAGATTCTCGAAACCGTCGGATCGCAAGCACTCCGATTGATATCATGATCGGAAGATCCAGCAAAACGAAAAGAAACCCTCCTCCGCTAGCGAGGAGGACATGGTCGAGATAGATAACTGTCAAAGGCACAAAGAGTAGCATTCCAAATCGGAAATGACTTCCAACCGCCATGGCGGGTATCGACAAGAACAATACTCCAAGCAGTCCATCAAGGGAAATGTGAAATGGATAGCTAGTTGAGGTCGCGTGCGCAAGGTGTCCGCACATGCAGATATGAAGGGCTGTGCACACGATGAACATCGCAAAAGAAACAGCAATCAGAAAGCAAGTTGCTCTCGTACGAAACGCCTTTCGCGACGTCCCCGATTCGGACGATACTACCGCGGTTGAAGCGTACGGATTCTCCAGGCTCATGAAATTGCTTCATTCTTCGAAAGGACAAACCTCTTGGGCCGAGACGCGCGGTTGACTCAACGAAAGCCAAATCTTTAGTCGGGGCCTGTTGTCCAATGGATTGTTCGTTTACGTCTTCTGCTTAGGTGACTTGCCGCGAGCCGTTGTGGTTCGCCTAGCAAAGTAGGGCTCGCAGTAACTTTCCCAAAAGTCAATGAACGTTGGAGCGATGTCTTCAACATCTCCGTTCCATGGATAGTAAAGCACGACAGGGCATTCCGCTCTTCGTAGCCGCGAGAAGTCGAGACAGAATGGTTCATTGTTATCTTCGCAATGCTCGATCACCAAAAGGTGAGATGGCATTTTAACAGGAACCCAATCCTCCCGCCAATGATCTGTATATCCAAAAACAGAGCCGCTGTGTCGAATGTTTCCTTTGGCAGGTACACCGAGAATTGAAAACGACTCTATGCCGCCACCACCTACAGAAGACAAGAAGAATCGGAACGAAGTCGGGAATGGTTTACCAAATAGAGTTTCAACTTGAATGATTCGTTTCTCGGGAGTAGCACCGTACCAATAGACAGTCCACTCGTCTTGATCGAGCTCGCAATTGATGCGGTCAATTAGCTTGCGAACGCGACTCGTTCGGCTTAATGGCATGAGAAACCCCACGTTGACGAATGTCGGTGTTCAGCGAGCCCGAGCGTTGGACTCAACACAAGTCGAAACAGCTGATCGAGGGCTTCGTCTATAACCCTTTGTTTTGCGCATTTACATCGGAATCTGCTATTTTAGTGCGTCGCGATGCTGGCATGTAGTAATTCAGGAGTACGTATTCCAACGCAGCATCGTCTGAGCAAAAAGATCTCCGCGATTCTTCTGGAATTTCGCCACGCTCCTGTTCGTAGACAGACCAGACTGATCCCGATTGTATCAAATACAATCCATCGAATGTTTCTGGGCGGAAATGTAGCCAGCCCGCCGGAATACCGTTCTCTTTCACGTACCGAATGAGGTCGGCAATCGTGATTGTCCAGCGTTCGTCGAGAAGTCTCAGATCGCCATTGCAGTATTTTGAGGCGAGTTCGAAAGCACGTCCGTTCACCAGTGCCGCAGCCTGCTCTTCAATTGGGATCATGTCTGGTATAGGTAAACTCGCGAGCATTTTCTGTTCAGGCTAGCTTGGAAATGTTGTGTTAAAGCTATGGTAATCGTTGGATGGATTGATGCGTAAGCCAAAGGTTTTCCGCAAGGTCTAGTAAAAATGTTCTTCCCTGGTGATTGTCTTCTAAGCAGTCTACGAGGTATTCAGGAATTCCGGAAAGTCCAACTCTTGCTCCACAAATCGCTCCTGCCATGGCCGCCAGAGTGTCCACATCATTCCCCTGGCCAATTGCGCGGGCGATAGTCGCGACGTAGTCATCAGGCGAATCAACAAAACACAAAATCGACGTCATCACTGATCGATGAGCCTCAAGCGAGTTTCCAAACGCAATTAGAGTCTGGAAGGGACTAAGTTGCAGAGCGTGCTCAATCTGCCACTGAAACTCTTCCGTCTTAGCAACCGAATGGAGCTCCTGAAGAAAAGATATTCGGTTGAGTTTAGAACCTGACGAATCAGCCGCCAATGCGGCAGCGGTGGCGATCAGTCTGCCACCATCAACTCCGATTTCATGGCAGTGCGTCGGAGCTGCGCTGAGTTCGGCTTGAACGAGTATTTCATCAAAGTTCGGATAGAAAAACAGACCAAGCGGGGCGACTCGCATCGCGGCACCATTTCCAAGTGACCCGTCACCATTGAAGATCGTGCGAGCAACTGTCTCCCAATCTTCTCCAAATCCAATCGCATTGATGATGCGTCGCGCACCCTGTCCATAACCCCGATCTGGATGGTAGTTTTCTGCAAACCGTTTCGCAAGCGAGTATTTGTTGATACTTTTGCGCTCGATCAATTCCTGCAATACGCTTATCGTCATTTGCGTATCGTCAGTGTAATAAATCGGATCTCGTTTAGCGTGCTCGACGATTCTATCAGCGGGCCCCATGGAGTAAATCATGTCTGCGGGAACCCCTTCCCAAGCAGATCCAACGGCGTCGCCGACAGCAAGCCCCAATACGACTCCTTGGAATTGATCTAGTGTTAATCGGGACAAGTTGGAGTCTCTTTATTGGATCGTCGAACGCTGGGAATCACCCAGTCGGGTGAATGATCTAGTTTAGCAAAATCGACTTGCCAACGCGACTTGTTTACATCGGTCGTTCTGCCGCTATCTTGGGTGCCGTTATTTTTCGTCAACCTGGGAACTGCTTGAAGATTCGGAAATCGTTTTCGCCCTCACCGCTTATGGCTCGCACTACTCGCCACGCGACTCTCCCGCGAATTAGACAGTTGCTAAACGGTGGAGTCAGCGCGCGGGAGAGTTCATTAATCGCGCTGTTACAGGCGAATGAGCTGCTGGAGATAAAGAGGCTGACGTAGAGCGTGGAATGCTTCGGCTACTGGCTTGCTCAAGTTGTGATTGCGCGCCAATTGGTGTAAACTCCGAGTCCAAGTAGCAGAGCTGGCGGGCGGGACGCCCGCGCACCGACGCCCGCGTACCCAGAGGGAACTTTGAAGTGACGCAGTACCATCCCTTCCATCAACATGCTTTCAGCGACTTCAACCCGCTGGTTCGTGAAGGCTTGGTATTTGGTTCGCGCCGCAATATGATCAAGGCAAGCATGGCTGGGCTAGCCGGCCTTACCTTGCCTAATTTGCTCTATCAACGCGCTCAGGCCGCCGAGACGAATTCCAACAAAAGTGTCATTCTCTTGTGGATGACTGGTGGACCGAGCCATATTGATACTTGGGATCCTAAGCCCAATCGTCCCGTTGAAAATCGTGGCCCCTTTGGGGTGATCTCGACGAAACTTCCTAGCGTTCAGTTTTGCGAACATCTTCCGAAGCAAGCGGCCATGATGGATCAGCTTACGCTAATTCGTTCGGTGGATTGTCGCTTCAGCAATCACGAACCCAACATGGTGATGCAAACAGCCAACTTGGCCGCCGAGCCGAGGACGAACGCTGAGGCGAAGGACTTTCCCGCGATTGCATCGGTTGTCGCCAAGCATCTTGCAAACAAGGATGTGGCTGTACCGCCTTACGTAGGATTCTATCGCTCGAATTCGCATATCGCTTTTGGTGGTGCGTTGGGCCAACAGTTCAATCCGTTCCAGGGCAACAACGCTTCGAAGCTTCCCATTTACGATCTAGTTGGTAAGGATACTGGGAAGCAGAGTGGCGCTGAGCTGTTCCAACTGCCTAAAGGCTTGGACTTTGAACGGATCTCAAGTCGCAAAGAGCTGCTTGCCGATCTGGATGGATTGCGGCGCGAGATCGACTTGAGCGGCACGATGGAAGCGATGGACTCCTATCATCAGCAAGCTATCCAAATGCTGGTGGGTACGCAAGCGCGACAAGCCTTTGATATCTCGTTGGAAAGCGAGCAGGTGCGAGCAAACTACGGCGATCACTTGTGGTGTCAGCAAGCACTGCTAGCGCGACGATTGGTAGAAGCTGGCGTGGCCTTTGTGACTGTGGACCTGAGCTACCATACTGCCAGTGGCACTTGGGACAACCACGGCGATAACATACCTCCTTATGGCGGAATTTCTAAAGGACTCAAACCACTGTTGCCGCTATTTGACCACTTGTTTACGACGCTAGTCAATGATTTGCGTGAGCGCGGCAAATTGGATGACGTGTTGGTCATTGCCATGGGGGAGTTTGGTCGTACGCCCCAGATCGGTACGCAAGAGAGCACCGATGGCCGCGATCATTGGCCGCATGTGATGTCGATGATGCTGGCCGGCGGTGGATTGCGACATGGACAAGTGATCGGAGCGACTGAGGCCGATGGAGGCGAAATAAAGAACCGCCCTGTTTCTCCAGGCGACATTGCCGCCACCATCTACCGGCATTTTGGAGTACCATTAGATACTCAATATCTCGATCGTCGCGGCCGACCAAGAAATGTGGTTGACCACGGAGCTCCCATTGCCGAGTTGTTCTAAAGAGTTTTGATGGCTTCTGTCTACGTAATTCGCGGCCAAGACCACGGCCAACATTTTGTCCTTCGCGGCTCGCAATGCACGATCGGTCGTGATTCCTCGAATCAAATCCGCCTGAACGATTCGGAAGTTTCACGAAACCATGCGGTCTTAACACGCATCAGCGACAAAGAATACGAAATTCGCGACGCTGGCAGCAGTAATGGTACGTTTGTTAACAGCCGACAGATTCAAAACGCTCAGTTGCAAACTGGCGATCGCATTCAGCTAGGTCGAACTCTGATGTTGTTCACCGGAGGCGGCGAAGTTCACTCAACTCACGCATTGGACGCCATCGAAATCGTCCCCGCTGGCGTTGAAGAGCTTTCGCAAATTCGTGGCCGCGCGGAGAGCCGAATCGGAGAATTGTCCGTCTTTAAGACCGAGCCCGCGCAGGAAAGTTCGTCGTCGGAAGCTCTAAGCTCATGGACCGCTGCAACGCTCAACAATGGCGAAATCGTTTACCAAGTTAGCCAGGCGATTAGCCGAACGGTCGATATTGGCCAGCTACTCGACAAAGTTCTCGAGCTGATCTTTCAGTGGATCGAATGTGGTCGCGGTTGCATCATGCTGCTGGATGAAGTGACCGGTGAGCTCCGTCCAAGCTGCTCACGGCGTCGTCGCGAGTCCAAAGCCTCTAGCGCACAACGAATGCAGATTAGTCGCACGATTTTGGACCATGTTGTAAAGCAGCGTGAGGGAGTCCTAACGAGTAACGCTCAAGATGACGATCGCTGGAATCATGCAGCCAGCGTGGCGGGACTGGGGATTAAAGAAGCTATCTGCGTTCCCATGCAAGGCAGGTATGGATTAGTCGGCGCGATCTACGTCGATACCGAGATGTCTGCGGGAACTTATGCGGCTAGAAATGGCGAAGCGTTATTTGATGAGACGCACCTTAAGCTCATGATTGCGATTGCTGGACAAGCGGCGCTGGCGATCGAAGACACTCAGTTCTATCATGCGATGCTACAGTCAGAACGCTTGGCAACCATGGGTCAAACAATTGCTAATGTTTCGCATCACGTGAAGAATATTTTGCAGGGCATTAGCGGTGGGAATTACTTGGTTGAGGATGGACTGGCCAGCGATAATCTGGATGTCGTGAAGCGAGGCTGGGCCATCGTCAAAAAGAATCAGTACCGCATCAGTAACTTGGTCATGGACATGCTCACGTTTAGTAAGGATCGCGAGCCCGAGTTAGCTCAAGCCGATGTGCTTGAGGTCGTGAAGGATGTCGCCGAGTTGATGCAGAATCGAGCTAAGGAAATGGGCGTGCAACTCAAGGACGTCGAATCAAGCCCTCCCCTGCTCGCCTTGTTGGACTCGGAGGCTATTCATCGCGCACTTTTGAATGTCGTTACCAACGCTATTGATGCCGCAGGAAGCCGCGAGCATGTCGACACAGCAGAGCCAGAAGTGCAAATTCTTTGCGATCTAGATCCTACTCGACAAAGGGTTCAAATCCATGTCGTGGACAACGGAGACGGTATCGCTGCCGATCAATTGGCTAGAATCTTTGCTCCCTTTCAAAGTTCGAAAGGCGCTCGCGGGACAGGCTTGGGGCTGCCGGTTAGCCAAAAAATTCTTCGTGAGCACGGTGGCGACATAAGCGTGCAGTCCGAGGTTGGCGTTGGCAGCCGATTCACGCTGCATTGGCCCATCGGCGAAGGACTACCATCTCAAACGCTTTTACCTGGACTGCCTGGAGCGCCGGAATAGTGGTCGCCGGGATAGGTCGCTGGTTTACGTCGACTTCTTTGCTGGCAATTGGTTGTCGTAGTTGTCGATTGATTTCAGGGAAGCAACTGCCATTTAGCCGTCTTGGTTCAGTTGATATAGTCTGTCGATAGACACAATCCGATGGGTACGTGTGTGTCGGCCCTTCAGGCTGGGTTATGTAAATCGCTGGGCCTTCGGCCCGAAATCCAGGAGTTGGACTTTGAAGTTGATCAAAGGTGTACTAGGACTGGCAATACTGAGCATTGCGAGTGAGTCCGCCTGCTCGCAACAACTGGATAACCCCTTCGAAGCACTTGCTCCCACCACACCATCGAGAAAGATGGGGGCGATTGAGATCAAGCCTTTACTTTCGGATCCATTGTTTCCTGACCAACCTATTGCAATGCCTGCGCGGGACGCAAATAAGGTCGTATTGGGATCGCCCGAACTAATCGCTTGGCTCAAGAACATCATCCAAGACAACCTACCCGAGACGTACCAAGATAATCGTCAATGGAATAAGCAGCGCGAGGTCTTTAATGGCGTCCACATTAAACTGGATGGGCTGAACGTCGAGACTCATCGCAATCGAAAGCTTGTGAACGCTGGTACATGGACGCGTTATGAAATCAGCTTCGTGGAGCCAGAAAAGAACCTACAGATTGATTTCAAGCGGCTCGATGCGATCGACAGCGACACAGTCGTTTTTGAAGTAGTAGTTGTTACTCCCCTGGATATCCATGGACAGATGGCCGAGTGGGCTCGCGATATCAAGCTAATCAGTCTGAGCGCACATGCAGACGCAGTAGTGAGGCTTACGCTTTCGGGTAAAGTTGATTTTCAACTGAACATGTTGAAGTTGCCACCGGATGTGAGCGTAAGGCCAGTTGTCGATGCGGCACAAGTAGAGCTCTTGAGCTACCGTGTGCGCAGAATTAGCAAGATCGACGGTGATGCCGCGAAAGTGTTGGGCAAAGGCATGCGCGGTGTCATCGATGATAAACTTGAAGACGTCAATAAGACACTGGTTGCTAAGATCAATCGACAAATCGAAAAACGAAAAGACAAGATGACTTTCTCGGCTCAAGACTGGGTGCTTTCCAAGCTGCCCATGCCCAGCGCGGCTAAGTCTGATGAAAAGTAGACGCGACAGATATTCTTGAGTGTCCTACGTCTCAGCTGGTCAATTTCTGAAATACGGCGCGATAGACGGGTTGACTGTTGAGTCTGGCGCGGCGTTCAAAGTGGGTCGTGTAATCCATACTGTGCGTGGCGGTCGGTTCGGGAACGTAGCGAGGTCCCAGAAGCGCCGTTTCATCCATCACTTGCCCGCAAATGTGCTCGTAGTAGTCCAGCACATCGGTCCAAAAGTGGAACTCGCCGCCATCCACTAAAACGCGTTGAATGTCTTGCAGTGTTTGGTCGTTCAGCACTCGACGCTTCTTGTGCTTGTTTCGCCACCAGGGGTCCGGAAAATAGACATGGACTCGATTTGCGATCGACGATGGAACCGTCTTTTCAAGGAATTGCTTGGCATCGCCTCGCAGCATGGTTGCGTTGTTCGCGCCAGCTTTCGCAATTCGTTGAGCTGCACGATTGGCAAACTTTGCGGCCAACTCGATACCGACGAAATGAACAGATGGGGTCTCTAACGCTGAAGAAGTCAGGAAAAGCCCTTTGCCCGAGCCAATTTCGACTTCGACATGGTCGGCGGGAAACCGACTGCTGATCTCCTGCCAGGATAATGGAGTCTCGAAAAGATCAATGGCAGAAATCTGATTCTTATGAGTTGGGGTGCTATCGGTCATCATGAAAATCGTACAAGATTTAGGCTTTAGGAATGTCTGTAACTATACACGCACATCCCAAATCGCCTAGATTGTCTGCCGCAAGCTCAAGCAGTTTGCATGAAGTGGCGCATAGGAGTTGAGCTCTACGGACGCTGGCTCGCGATGCGGATATCAGTGAATTGGAGAACGGAAGTTACATTTCCTCAGAATGGAACTCTACCTGGGATTCGTCAATGGCGGATAGTGAGAATTCATCAAGTCTCGTCTATGACGAACACGAGCCGCTTCACGCGGACGAAGAACGAGCTAACGCCATAACGCATGCCGCCGCAGCGATTATCACGCTGGCTGCTGGAGCGTTTCTTTTGAAGGCTTGCTACAACCAGTCATTGATGACCATCTTTTGTTGCATGGTCTTTGTATCATCAACGATAGGCGTCTTTGTCGCGTCTGCTCTTTCACACCATTGGATTAGCGAGCCTGGACTACTTCGACGATTGCGAGCGTGGGATCAGGGTCTGATCTATTCGATGATCGCTGGTACTTACACACCAATGATCTGGAGATACGTGGAGGACCCCTATCGAATGCCGCTTCTATTTGGCATGTGGATAGCTGCTGCGGTTGGCTTCAGCTCCAAAGTACTCGTCGAGCATCGTGTGAACTCGATCGGCTTGACAACCTATCTGCTACTAGGCTTTGTTCCCGCCTTCTGGCTATTCCACAAAGTTCCGACTGGTCTGCTTCTCTGGATGGTGGGTGGTGGTGCGGCCTATGTATTCGGAGTGACCTTCTTGCTGTACGACCGACGAGTCAAATACCTGCATGTCGTCTGGCACCTGTGCGTCATGGCGGGAGCCTCACTGCACTTCATGGGCGTTTACAATTACGTTGCGCTTTCGCCATGATCAATTAGAAGTGTTACGGCTCAGAAGATCGGACGGCGTCTGCCGATTTCACGGCAAAGTTAGCTCAAAACGGCGACCGGAAAGTTGAGCCTTTCCGATCGTGGCTGTTTGAATCAACGCCTCGAAGCTCGATCGCCCGTTGGCAACAGCAGCGACGGATAGATCGATTGCTCCGTCCCTAAACCGAAGCCAGGACATGCAAATTCTCAATGATTTTAGGGAATACCGAAGTCCCTTACACCCAAGAAATCCCCTAAAAAACGCTATATCACATCACAAACGAGCTAGAAATTGCCATTTGGGTGTCTTAGACTGTGTGGCCTTTAGGGGTTAAACAACTTGTAACTTTTTTTCATCCCCCTTTAATTCTTCTTACTCATTCCATCGACGAGTCAAAGAGGTTCCCATCAACATGCCGCGCCTACCATCAACAAGACAAGCTTCTAAGAAACGCGATACCGCAGCCAAAAATCAAATGCGCAGGTTCTTGTTTGAGTCACTTGAAGTTAGAAACCTACTTGCAGTCGACATTGACTGGTCCAACGCAATTAGTTTGTCAGACCTCACGAATCCGACACAAAAGATGACGCCAAGTGCGACTTACTCGTATAACTATGCGGGCGCATCGCAACCTTTGGTTGTACTCTCGGACCGAATTGCCCTGGACCTTACGCCGGCCGCGGCCCAAAACGATAGTCAGTTGGGTGCATTTGGTTTGCAGTTGAGTCGTCCGCTCAACAGTCAGTTTAGTGTCTATGTTTCCGCACAACCTGTGACCGATCAGTTACTTGAGTCACTGGAAACTTCTGGTTTGATATCTAAGTCGGTGCCAGTGCTTGGGATGTTGACATCCAAGTCAGAAGCGGTATTGCTCAATGAAGTCATTGTGGCGGTACCAGCAAACACATCAGTTAATCAATTCTTCTCCGATGTTCGCTACGCGGGTTATCGTAGGCTGGCCGGTACCACAGATCAATTCGTAGCAACTCTTAAGGATGCCTATGGATTAGATGCTCTCGCAGAAATTAACGACATCGAAGCTGATGGCAAGACGCAGTGGGTTTCACCAAATTTCCATCAGGCTTGGCAGAGGTTTTACACTCCCAACGATCCGCGATTTGGCAACGAGTGGCATCTAAACAATGTCGGCCAGTCGGGCAGTTTGCCCGATATTGATTCGAATTTGCCCGAAGCTTGGGATGTTAATCGCGGTGGTTCGTCATCCATTGTTGTTGGAGTGGTAGATGATGGAGTTCCAACAAACCATCCAGACTTGTTAAATTGGACGAATGTTGGTGAGATAGCCGGCGATGGAATCGACAACGATGGGAACGGCTGGGTTGATGATACCAATGGATGGAACTTCGTAAACAATGATGCAGTTAGTTTTCCAGATACGGCTACCGATGCACATGGTACAGCTGTAGCAGGTGTAGCAGCAGCTCGAGGTGACAATGGAATTGGTGTTGCAGGCCCTTCTTATCGATCCCCAGTACTCTCAGCTAGAATTTTCCAAGGAAATGCAGTTGCCGACGATGCGGGCATAGCGGCGGCCATTTACTACGCATCAGGTAGAACTATTGATGGGCAGTCAACATTTCCCGCCGCTTCTGTTGTGAATCATTCCTGGGGTGGAGGCGGGGCCAGCAATGCGATTCGAAGTGCCCTTAACTGGGCAACGAACGTACCACGCGCAGGTCTGGGGGTTCCACAGTTCATCGCTTCAGGAAACTTCTTTGGTGAAGTGTCCTTTCCGTCCAATCTATCAGCCGTAGAGCCTGGAGTAATTAGCGTTGGCGCAATCAACAATCTTGGAACCAAGTCTGATTACAGTAACTATGGTCCCGAGCTAGACATTGTGACCGGTAGTAATGACACGCGTCCGGGATTCTTGGGAATTGATACAACCGATCGCGTGGGGACTCCAGGCTATTCTGCCACCGATTATACGAGTACCTTTGGAGGCACATCTTCTGCTACCCCGGTAGCAACAGGCATAGCCGCATTGGCTCTGGCGCAGGCCGAACAACTGGGAGTTAACATCTCGGCTTCGGATATGAAGAAGTTGATGCGAAACAACACTAAGTTGGTCGGACCAGATGAGTATTCCCTTCCCGAGGCTAGAAACAACTACCTGGGGTCTGGTCTGCTAGACGCTGCCACGCTGCTACGAGGTGTAGGAACGTCGAAGATCTCCTTGACTACCGAAAAGACGGTTGTTTTGCTAGATGCAACCCATGACATGGGTAATACGATTGTTGATGGCACGTACACGCAAACATTCCGCATTCGCAATCAGGGCACAGTACCACTAGAGTTGGGAGTTCTTTCGGTTTTGGGGGATGACTTTTCCATATTCCAGCAACCAAGCGCGACAGTGTTAGACATTGGCGAAGCAACCACGTTTGCAATACGCCTGATGCCAACTAGCGCTGGGGCCAAAACGGCAACGGTAAAGCTGGCATCAAACGATCCATCACTTCCGGCGATGAGATTCTTTATCATCAGCGTTGCAAATGACCCAAGCATTTCCGGATACTTCTATGAAGACTTCAATGGCGATCAAACTCGAAATTTAGATGAGGCTGGCGTTCCCAATCAACGAGTTTTTGCAGACATCAATCAGAATAACGTAGAAGACTACACGACCTATACTCGAGCGGTCCCCCTAACCATCCCCGATTCAACACAGGTGCAAAGTCCGTTGCTAGTCAATAACTTTGTCGGCTTGGCTACAGATATCGACGTGACGGTGACTTTGACCCACGCATCACTTGACCAACTGCTGATCGAACTTGTTGGACCATCAGGTAAACGAACGACTTTGGTGAATCATTTGAGGGGTGGTGCCAACCTCACGAACACTCGCTTTGACGACCAGGCTATCCCACCAGTCAATGCTGGAAATGCCCCGTTTTCAACGAGTTATCGGCCGGAGACTCCACTTTCTGTATTCAACAATGTGTCGCCGAACGGTGCTTGGAGACTGTACATAACAGACCGAGTAACCGGTACAACGGGCGTTCTAAATAATTGGTCGATGAGAATCTCACGTGAGGTTGCATTTACCGACGAAACAGGTTTCTATCGGTTTTCAGGCCTTCCACAGGGAAGCTATTCAGTTTACAGCACAACCCCTTCTGGTTTCGTTGCTTCGGGTGTCACGCAGTACCTCGCCAATATCGCGAGTCCGGCAAGTTCTGTAATTAGCCAGGATTTTGGAATTGCAAAGAACTCGACAACATATGTTCAGGCATTTGCCGACTACGATCAAAGCGGATTGAAAACCGTTGACGAACCGGGACTTGCAAGCAGCACATTTCTGTTGTCGACATCTGGAGATGTTACAACTTCTTGGACATCCAATAGCGTTGCTGGAATTCGAGATTTCACAACTCTAATTAGACCGATCGAAATCCCCGCTGGTTTTGGCAATGTGTCGGATGTCAATGTGCGGGTGAATCTTTCACATACCGATGATTCTGACTTGGTTTTGACACTCATCGCCCCGGATTTTACTTCCGTTAATCTTTCGAATAGAAGAGGCGGAAGTGGCGATGATTTTGTTGAAACTTACTTTGATGATGCTGCGTCGATATCCGTAACCGCCGGGGCTGCACCGTTCTTCGGTTCGTATCGACCTGAGCAGGCGCTTAACACATTGAACGGTCGCCCAGCCAGCGGAACTTGGTTCTTGCAAATAACTGACTTTGCTGGCGGGGATACTGGGCAACTGCTCAATTGGAGTCTGGACATCAAAGCTACCTTGACTTCGGCTGCAGCG
>CAUJKA010000199.1 GCA_963204965.1 Planctomycetota bacterium
CTGAATACGTTCGCGAAGCGCCATGCGTCGATCTTCATCATTGTCTTTCTCAATCGGCGCGGCAAAGCGTTTTCTAAACTGCTCCCAACCACCAAACACACCTGGCGAAATCGATCGGAATAGACTCCACAATTCGCCGAGATGATTTTCAACCGGCGTACCGGTGAGCGCGACCTTCCAATCCGCTTTGAGATCTGCGATCGCGGTCGCCGTCTTGCTTCTTGCATTCTTGACTGCTTGCGCTTCATCCAAAACCAATGTACCCCACTCGATTTTGGACAGCTTCTCTGAGTCACGAAGAACCAAGCCGTAACTACAAACGACCAGATCCCCTGGACCAATGTTGGATAGAAAGTCATCGCGATCGGTCTCGCGGTACAAATGCGATTTGAGATCAGGCGTGAATTTTTCAGCTTCGCGGACCCAGTTAAAGCCCACAGAGGTCGGCGCGATCACCAGAGCTGGACCTAACTTCGAACGGTCAAGCAAAACGGCTAGAGTTTGCAGAGTCTTTCCCAAGCCCATATCATCGGCCAGCACGCCACCAACGCCCCATTCGGCCAGCCTACTCATCCAGCAATAGCCTTCGCGCTGATAGTCACGCAACTGTGCGTTCAAGTTCTTGGGTAGCTCGGGCGAGATATGCTTCGATCGTTCCATCCGCTCTAAACATTGGGTCCAGGCGGAGGTACCGGTGACTTGAATTTGATGGTCGGCTAAGTCTTGAACCACTTTGGCTGAACTGGCGTCGAATACAAGATTCTTGCGATCCTCGTTCACCGAGTCGTGCAGTTTGCCAAGTTGCTTGCGAAGGGCGTCAGAGATCTTTGCCCAACCATGATCGCCAAGGCGAACGTAGTTGCCTTGAATCGCGCTCGCTTCAACTCCTCTCAGGCTACGCAGCAACGTTCCCAAGTCCATCTTCGAATCACCAAAGTCGCACTCACCCGACAACTGCAACCAGTCGCGACTCTTCTGTACCGAAACGCGCAAGTTGGATGGTGTGATGTTGCCCAACATGCGAATGGGCTTTTCTGACTTCTGATCCCACAGCACCTCAAGCTTAGTATCGTCGTCGCATTCCAGTTGACGCACTTTTTGCATGCAGGCCATCACTTCATCAAACCCACTGATCACGCCGGTCATTTGATGAAGCGGAAGATCCAACTTCTCGCACAAGTTCGACCAAAGGTTAACTTCGTCCTTCATAGAGCGTGCGAGCTGAATGGGTTTACCATCACGCGTCTCCGCTTTGATGGATGGTCCTTGGCCTGGAATCACGACGCGGCCTGACTCCAGCTTGACACGGCAACCAAAGCTGAGATTCGCATTGGTATCGAGCAACAGCAGGAGTATCGGCTTGCCCGGGTCGGCAATTGTCTCTCCTACAAACTGCGAGGGCAATTCGACGGTCACATGCTGCTGGGCAACTCGAGCAATGGATACCAGTTCGTTAGTCAGTGCCTTGGGGACTGCGGGAACATCCATCAACAGGTCGATACACTGCACTTGCTCCTTATTGAGTCGGCAAACTCGAATTACTGAAGCATCGCTTTCGACGGCGATCATACCGCTTTCCGAAAGAGAATTAATACAATCCTCCTCGCCAATCTCAAAACAGCATAATCCATCCTCAGTGACCAAATGAACCCGCATGTTCAAATGCTCTACAGTGTGAGGCTCACCGTCGAAGAGTACGTTCGATTGCCCAATCAGCTCGAGCGCTGCGTCTACGGGATCTAAGCTCACCGTCATTTGGTAGTAGCTTGAGCTATACTCGATCTTGCTACAGATTCGCTTGTCCGCGGGCGACAAAAATCGTTCCATTTTGACAAGCTCATTGAAGGGCAATTTTTTGCCTTTAGTCCATGTGTTACCGCGCTTCTTGGGAGTCTGAAAAACCGGCTGAACTTGAATGTCGTCCGAGCGATCGATGTAGAAGTTCCACGCTATTCTTCCGACTTCGTTGGTTGGAAGCGATAGAGAATCAAAGGACTCTGCGGAGTCACTTTTCACTTGAGTTAGACGAGCCGAAACTTCGGCCAAAGCGCGTCGAAATTTCTCTGTTGGATCGGGCTTAAACGAATCCAGTTTGGGGCGAGTCTTGTCGTACTTGCATTGATTGACTCGCTCAAAGATTGGATTCTTTCCGGTCAATTGATCGCGAAACCAGTGAACAAATAGGAATCCATGGGGACAAGGCTTAGTACCTTCGGACTGCTCGCAAGTGCATCCCACGGGAATCCTAGTCGAGTTGGTATCGATAAACAATCGGTAGCTTCGATTGCCGTAGTGACATTCGCCCGTGATCAGGTCACGATACAGGCCTGTCATTCCAAATCGAAATCCCGTTTCCAGATGTCTATACTGACGAAAAGTCGTGGGGAACATCTCCACGATGTCGGTCAACGATTGCCGAAGTATCTCAACTTCGCTGAGCTCATGTCCTGAGACTACATCGGTGTCGTCGTCCACTCGCAACTTGCTAGCCGGAGTAACTCCTCCTAAAAGCTGTTGCATTATCTTCGAAAAATTGCGGTTAGAATGACCCACGGTCGCATCCGTTACTAGAGGGTAATTGGACAGTCGAGCTCTTGCCAAAGAGGCAACAGTATAGCCTCGACCCGCGAAACCTCGAACCTCAACTGAACCGTCCGAACGACCAACGAGTTAAGATTCAAAAATTCTGGAGCCAAATATGTCGAAACTTGCTGAACAAGTCCTCTTGATTTCCGGTGCCAGTTCGGGGTTGGGAGCTGCCTGTACCGAAAGATGCTTGAATCAAGGTGCCCGGGTGATTGGCATGGATCTCGCCGCAACTGGAATTCCTGTAGCCACATCCACCGCAAACTATCTTCATGCCCAGGGCAGTGTGACCGACGCGACTGCTGTTGCGCAAGCGATCTCGCAAGGCATCGCTCGATTCGGAAAGCTAACCGGAGCGATCTGCTGCGCGGGAATTTTACATGCGGAACGCGTGGTTGGACGTGACGGACCAGCCAACTTAGAGTCCTTTGGTCGCGTCCTAGAAGTAAACGTTCTAGGAACATTCAATGTCATCCGTTTGGCCGCGGATGCCATTGCCAAGAATCCGCCTTCCGAAGCAGACGGTCAGCGCGGCGTGATTGTGATGACTTCGTCGATTGCAACCTACGATGGTCAAGTTGGTCAAGCGGCCTACGCAGCCTCCAAAGGCGCCGTCGCTTCGATGACTTTGCCGATTGCTCGCGAGCTTGCCAAGTTGGGTATCAGGATCATGAGCATTGCACCTGGTGTTTTCGAAACACCGATGATGCAAGCGGCCTCCGACAAAGTCCGTCAACCGTTGCTCGACCAAACACCGTTTCCCAAACGCTTTGGACAACCAGACGAGTTCGCTGCGATGGTGGAACACATCTTTGAGAATCCGATGCTCAACGGCTCCGTCATTCGGCTCGATGCAGCATTGCGAATGTAGAGAGTAGAATGATAGTCGCCTTTTGCCCCGCAAAAGCAGCGAGGCTCTTCTCCATCAAGGGGTAGAACCAATTCACCGGGCGACTTTGGATCGTGATGGATCGCTACTTTCGCGGGAGCGAAAGACGACTATCTATGTCAAATCGCCCTATGTCAATTCGCCATTGGACTCTGGATCTTGAACCATGGTCTGGTCAAATCCAAGCCCAACTTTGGTAGCACCTGAAGAGCTTGAAGGAGTCTCGGTTTTCGCGGTAGTAACGCCGGCTGTTACCTCGGTCATCGAGGCGTTCGGATTTGAAACGGTTGCCGGCGAGATTTTAGACGTCGAGCAGTACGGTACCCGGACGCCCCGTCCGTTCATGCGGGCGAGACGGCCGCGTACCTAAGAACCCACAGGGAGACGATCATGGAATCGAAGAATAACATTGAGCTTTCGCATGATTCAGTACGATTGATCGCCGGCGAGCGATTGCTGCTGGCGATGTGCCGAGGATTTCTCTACGATGTTCTCGCGGACCTGGATCTCAATCATCCATTTCATTACAAATGCAAATCACTGCTCGAAGCCACCGCTACTTCGCACTTGCATGATCTACTTCAAATTCCAGAATCAGAATTTGGCATCGATTGGGATCGTTATCTTACCCCAAACGAAATCGAACGAATTAAGCTTGGGCTCGGGTAGGTTCAACGATCTCCGAAGTCAACCCTGGTCAAACCCGGCGGGAATTTGACCTACCAAGAACTACGCGACGATTTCGCGAATGACCTTTCCGTGCACGTCGGTTAAACGAAAGTCTCGACCGGCATAGCGAAATGTCAAGCGCTCGTGATCAAAGCCCATGAGATGCAGCATGGTGGCGTGCAAATCATGAACGCTCGTACGATTCTCGACGGCCTGAAAGCCGAACTCATCCGTCGCTCCATAAATCGTACCACCGCGCACGCCACCTCCAGCTAGCCACATAGAAAAGCCGTAGTGATTGTGGTCGCGTCCTAGTAGTGCTTTTCCATCACCGCCCAATTCAACTGTCGGCGTTCGCCCGAACTCTCCGCCCCAAACAATCAGCGTCTCGTCGAACAAACCACGCTGTTTAAGATCGGTCATCAGAGCCGCGATGGGCTGGTCGATCTCGGCGGCCAACTTGCGATGGTTATTCTCGATGTCGTTATGATTATCCCAAGGCTGACCAGCTCCATGCCAAAGCTGGACATAACGCACGCCTCGTTCGACCAATCGTCTTGCAATCAATGTCTGGCGTGCATGAACTCCTGCTCCATACATGTCTAGCGTCGATTGACTCTCACGCGAAAGATCAAAGGCCTCGGCAGCTTCCATCTGCATGCGGAAAGCCAGTTCGAAGGATTGAATCCTGGCGTCTAGTCGCGGGTCACTGCGATTTTGGCGATGCTGCGAGTTCAACTTTTGCAGCAAGTCGAGCTGCTGGCGTTGAGCTTCGATCGATGCATGTGGACTGCGAATGTTCTCGATCAACTTTTCGATCTCTGTGTGCTTGGGATCGATAAACGTACCTTGATAGGCCCCAGGAAGAAAACCCGACTGCCAATTTTCGGCATCCTTAATGGGGTAGCCGCCCGGGCACATGGCAATAAAACCCGGCAGATTCTGATTCTCGACACCTAGACCATACAGCATCCAAGAACCGACACTCGGCCTGGGCTGCACCGAATCGCCACAGTTCATCAGCATCAGCGATGGCTCGTGATTCGGAACCATTGCATACATCGAACGAATCACCGCGATATCGTCGGCATGCTGAGCGGTCTTCTGAAACAGATCGCTAATCTCCAAACCGCTCTGGCCATACTTCTGGAACTTAAACGGCGAAGGGAATGCAGCCCCCGTCTTTCGCTCGGTGGTCAAGTTGTTCGGGACTGGCTTGCCCGCGTATTTGGCGAGCGACGGTTTGGGGTCAAAGGTGTCCACGTGCGACGGTCCACCATTGAGGAAGAAGTGGATCACGCGCTTAGCCTTGCCGGGAAAATGCGAACTCTTCGATCCGAGCAAATCATCGCCATCCAAGGCGCCATAGCCTTCGCCGTGCATCAACGAAGCCAACCCCAGGCTGCCAAAGCCTAAGGCGGATCGAGTGAGCAGTGATCGACGATCCAATTGCTTGTTGTTAGCTTGCCACATTGGGAAGTACCTGATTGTTTGCGTCAATCGACAAAGGAAAATTCGTTCGTGAGCATCAGCACTTGAGCGAGTTGTTCGAGCGTTGAAAGTTGAGCCGTCGCTGGCCCATAAAAATCTCGGCTCGCATCCCACTTTGACGCTACGATCTTTGCAGCATTCTTGGTCTCGGCAACATCTGCCGCCGAGATTTGTTGGATAACAGGAGACCAAAGATGTTGATCATGGCTTAGCTCTTTCAGAATATCCACGACGAAATCAATCGTATCTCCGGCTTGAACATCCACATTGGGAACACTCAATTCCGCTTGACTAGCTTTAACGGTCGCTTCGGCCAGCAATCCATGTCTGCTGGAAAAAATGCGACAGCGAACTCCATCCGAGATATCCAGTTCATGCCGGGCTGTCGAGGCGATAGAAACGCTCATTGCGCCCGGCGCGGTCCATCGCCGTACACAAGCATGAGCGAGATCGTTGCCTGGATGCCCACCTGAAGCAGTCAATTGAACCCACCCCAACTTGCCATCGGGAAAGTTCGCGCCACCTTGCCATGCGCCACCTTGGTTCTTGCCGTTTTGCAACGAGCCACCAGCGAAATAGGGCAATGGATTGAAGGACTTGAGCTTGTTCTCTGCTTGATCGACTTCGCCGAAACCATAGCTCCACGCTAACGACTCTTGCGTTGGCTGGTCTTGAGCGGTCGCCTGCGGTTGACTTAAGAAGGCAAGAGCATCCTTGACTTCCGACTCCACTGGATCTCGCTTCAAAACGTTACGGTATACCCGCGATATCAGCGTGGATGGATTTGTGGTTGTCGAAACCTTGCCAATCAGCGATTTAGCCCGTGCAGCAATGAACGGATGATTCATAAAGTAGAGCGATTGCTGAGGCACTTGCGTTTCACTACGACGACCAATGTGCAAATCGGGATTGGCAAAGTCAAAGACTCGCAAAGTGGCGGGCAAAAACTGTCGATCGATTAGGCCATAGATAGTTCGGCGGCGATTTGTGTCATCCTTGCCGAACATCTCTTTAGCCTTGCCGCCAAGCTGTTGTTGCAGATCGTCGCTTGTCATCAATAGCGAATCTCGCAACTCCTCAAAGTGCAAGCGCCGATTGTTCATCCTCCAAAGGAGCCGATTCTCTGGATCGATCTGCTGGTTCTTTGCGTGTACATCGCTCGATGAAAAACTAACTTGTCGATACGTTGCCGACAGAAGCATCATTCTCTGCAAAGACTTACTGCTCCACCCGGATTGGATCAACTGGTCCGCAAGCCAATCCAGCAATTCAGGATGACTAGGTGGCTGGGCTCGCAAGCCAAAGTCGCTGGGCGTCTGCACCAAAGCTTGTCCAAAGTGATGTTGCCAAAGTCGATTCACCCAAACTCGCGGTGTCAGCGGGTTATTCGTATCCACAATGCGCTCAGCTAGCTCACGCCGTCCGCTTCCGGTCGTGAAAGTCTGTGGATCGAACTTCGAAAGTAGCGACACGAAATGTCGAGAAACACGTTGGCCTTTGTTCGCTGGATTGCCGCGTCTGAAGACTCGCGGATCAACCAAAGTCGCTCGATCGAACACCGCGACAGCAACTTGTGGAGCCTCTGCCGCCTGCAATCGCCATCGATCAACTTCGCCTTGTAGCTTCCACAGTTCGTTACAAGTTCCCGAATCAAAGAACGTCTCGGTCGATATCACCTCTTCGTCAGGAACTTCGCACGGCGCCGTTGCTCCGTACATGACTTCGATCCACGGCGTCACGGAAGCGAGCCAATCCTTCTGCTCGGCGGTCATCGATTCCTTAGCAATCGCCGAGAGTTCCTTGTGGCGAGTATCGACTTGGCTGAACACTTGACCATAGCGATCGGCCAATTGCCGCATGGATTCAGGTTTCGTATCGAGCAGTTCAGCAACTAGCGGATGATTCGTTGGGATTGATCGACAGTGCTGCCAGACCGCGTCGCTCTTCTCTGCAAACTCTTTCGAATCGATTGCGGCCATCTGCAACCATGCTGCAAATACTGGATCGTTTGTTGAATCTTTTCGCGAAAGAAATCCTTCCCATCGGCGTACAAAGGCTGGAATGATATCTGTGGTAGCCAGGACGACATCAAAGCCCTCTTCGCCATACTTACTAAGTTCTGTTTGAGCGAATAGGTAGTCAGCGACGCGAGCGCGAACACGATTGGCTGCGTCCAAGCGACGTGTGGCAGTCGTTTCCTGCAGCGTCTTTTGGCGTTTTTCTAGCTCAGCAGTGAACTCGGCGGATGGCTTGGCTTCTGAGAACGCGCTGAGGTCAACTTGTCGATCGGTACTGCATTGGAAGACTCCATACAGTGAGTAATAGTCTGCTGTAGGAATCGGATCATACTTGTGATCATGACATCGCGCGCAGGAGATGGTTAGTCCCATTGTTCCGCGCCCAACAACGTCGATGCGATCGTCAATGATATCGTGAGTGACTCCGAGGAATCTGCGCCCCAAGGTGAGCAGCCCCATTGCCGCCAGAGACTTAGGATCCTCGGGGGCGACTTGATCGGCGGCGATCTGCAACTTCAGAAATCGATCGTAAGGCATGTCGCTATTGAGTGCTGCAATGACCCAATCGCGATAAAGCGCTGCGTTAACAAAGAAACGCTCTTCGCGAGCGTAGACATATCCTTTAGTATCCGAGTAACGAGCGACATCCAGCCACATCCGGCCGAGATGCTCGCCATATCGCGGCGACTCCAGCAGTTCGTCGATCAGTCGCTCGTAGGCGTCGGGGCGAGGATCATTCACAAAGGCTTGAATCTGCTCGAAGGTCGGCGGCAGGCCAGTGACAGTGTACGTCGCGCGACGAATTAATGTGGCTCGATCCGCTTGCGGTGATCGATGCATGTCGTGCTCGCTCAAGCGTTGCAAGACAAATTGATCGATTGGATTGACGACTTTTGAAGTGCTCTCGCTACCTTCGTTTCCGCTTGATACCGATTTGATCTCGGGTGGCGACACCTTTTGTATTGGCTGAAAGGCCCAATGAGTCTTCCACGCTTCGCTGCTTGAACTCTTGGAGCTCTTCGGCCACGGCGCGCCCATCTCAATCCACTGTCGCAGTAAGGCTATCTGTTCAGGCTTAAGCGGATCATCGGGAGGCATTTGCAAGTCACCCGATCGTAGAACGGCTTGCAGTAGTAGACTTGCGTCCGCCTTGTTGGCCACGAGAGCTGGTCCAGAATCTCCGCCGCGTTGAATCGCTTCGGCAGAATCCAATCGCAAACCGTTCCATTGCTTTTCAGGACCATGACATTGCCAGCAGTGTTCCGCAAGGAGTGGGCGGATCGACTTCTCGAAGAACTCTTCGCTCGAATCTTGAGCGGCGGAGAATCCAACGCACAACGATAAGATGGCCACAGCCAAAATTGGACGGACTGAAAACATAACGAAGCGTTCTCAAGGAAGGATAAGGGCGAGAACAATTGGGTAGGACCATCTATTCTACCAGCTTCGCAGACGGAGTGTTAAAAAGCTAGATAGTCGCCTTTCGCAGATAGTCGCCTTTTGCTTCGCAAAAGTAGCGTGGCTGTAGCTGATCCCGCCAGGGATCAGATTTTTAGAACGCCCTGACTCTCGCTACTTTCGCGGAGCGAAAGGCGACTATGGCAAGAATTTGACCTACTTCGGCGCTTTCAAAAACTGAATCAACTCGGCCATCTGCTCTGGCGAAACCTGCTCCTCAAGACCGTTGGGCATCAGCGATAGTCCCGAGCTCTTGATCTCCTCAATCTTGGTTCGTTCGAGTGTCGTTTGCTTGCCGCCAGCTTCAGCGATAACAATCTGTTGACCACTTTCCTGCAAAATGATGCCGGTGATGACCACGCCATCGTCGAGCAGGAACGTATAGCCCATATATTTGGGGTCGACTTCACGACTGGGATCAAGAATCGATTCCAACAATTGAGCAGGACTCTTATCACCCAGTTGTTTTAGAGGCGGTCCAACGTCATTGCCAACATCACCAAGCTTGTGACATTGAGCGCAGACTTTCGTGAAGACTTCTTTCCCACGTTTTGCCGCTTCTGGCTTCCCCTGAATACTGTTTGTCAGCTCTTCAACGGCGGGGCGATACTTATCCAATACGGAAGCTCGGTCGCTGGAAACTTGATTGAGCAGATCTTTAAACTGTTGCGAGAGCTCTTTATCCTTCTGCGATACTAGACTTTGACGAATGTCTGCGGGAATCTGACTGCGAGCGATCTTCTTTTCCTTGAGGGCAGCCAACAATTGCGGCTGTCGATCTTGACGTGAAACCAAAGCGCGGAGCCCGACAAGCTGCAGCGAAGGCGTCATCGTCTTGAAGTTATCAATCACCCTGGAGGCTAGGTCCGGATGATTCGCCCAACTGAGCGAATCGATACAAGCCACTTGGATCGTCTCTGACACGGATGTGTCGATCAACTTGGCGGACCATTGTGATTGCAACTCCGGCGAAGCCAAACGTAACCAACGTACCAACTCCACCCTGGGCTCTTTCTCGAGCTTTCCCGACAACAGCGAATCGATTGTCATTTGGGCCTCTGAAGCCTTGATCAGTTGCGTAGCTTGAGCTGGCGAGTTGATCCGAGCGAGAGCATTCAACCACGCGGACTGTCGCGGACTAGTCGACTGAAGCGAACTGGTTACGAAGCTCGCAAGCTGCTTGTTCTGTTTGATCTCTTCCGTCCACTGCGGCAACCACAGCACTAACCACTCGGTGTAGACATTGTCGCTCAATTGGTCGGCCTTTACGGCTTGCAATAGCTTCCACGAGTCTTTGCCGGCGGCGGTCGCCACGACAGCTCGTACCAGTGGATCACTGTCTTTGGGAAGTAGAAACGCTAAGAGCTCATTTCGATCGTTGTCTGCAAGTTGCGAAGCACTCTTGGCGAGCGCTAACATCGTGCGGTTGTCTTTGGTGGAAGTCGCCAGTGATTTTAGTGGTGCTGCGAGTTCCTTCACTGCTCCACTCTGACCAGCAAGCTCGATAACCTGTGCGACGATTCGCGGATTTTTGTCGCTGAGTGCTTTTTGAATCGTTGAACTCGACAGCTTCTCCATGCGAGCCAGCAAATAAAGACTGAGTAGCCTCGCCTCGTCTCTAATCGCGCTCGTAGCGTTCTTCTCAATCGAAGCAACCGCCGCTGCATCGATCTTTCCAAGTGAGAATCGTTCGATCAAAGCTTGACTAGCCAATATCCGCTGGCTGGAGACATCTGCTGAAAGTTGCTCGATGACGCGAGCATCGTCCAGCTTGGTGAAATCGGTTAAAGGCCTCCGAGGTTGATCCTTGCGAGCTAATCGCCAGATCCGTCCCTTGTCGCGACCGCTGGTCAGGTCGAGGTGCTTCTTGATCATGGGAGGCAGACTGGCGGGATGCTCGATGACTTCGCGATACATGTCGGCGATGTACAGTCCGCCATCGGGGCCTTCGCCAATCTGAACGGGTCGAAACCAAATGTCGCGAGATCGCAAGAGTTCAGTCTGTTGATCGATGCGTTGACCGCTATAGAACAGTCCCTGGTCGATCAGGCGTTTGCGGTGCACCAGATTGCTACCCACATCGCAAACGATGGCCGTGTCGTTAGGCTCACCGGGCACACCAAAGCCACGTTCAACGTCCATAATGCATGTCCCAGTTGCTCCGGTAAAGTAGCCTGCCGCGCGACCACCGCCTTCTACGACTCCCGGAGCGACACCACTCATGCGCAGTCGTGTGCGGACGATTCGCCAGGGTTCTACATCGCTCACGCGATAGACTTCAGCTTGCGGACCATCTTCGGCGATACTCTTTCGAGCTGATGGC
>CAUJKA010000200.1 GCA_963204965.1 Planctomycetota bacterium
CGCTTGGATAGAGACACAGCGGCGAGGGAGTGTGTGATGGAGGCGTAGGAGTTGGCAGTGGAGTGGTTAGCCAACATCTAATCCTACGTTCGAGAAGGCTGCGGCTGCCAAAGCGAACGTGGGCCGCAAGTGTCAGAGAGTCCGGCCCTGTGGCTCTGGTTCTAACTCGTTATCGCAATGGACCATGCAACGAAAAACCAATGGACGCCGACAGGGATGTTGCGGTTCGAATTGAGACTGATGACATGGTTGCTTAAGCCCTCACCGCCAAATCCTTCGCCTTGAATACCCTGGGTTACGCTTGGCTCGCGGGACTCGCCGCGCTCACCCAGGGCTAGGGTTGTATCGCCACTTCGTGGCTGGACTACTGGGTTGGATATTTTCTTGGTCGGGAAATGTTGTCGACTTCGACATTCTCCCGCGGGATACTTCTGGCTTCATTTGTGTTGGATGGTCGCTAACGCAATGCATAAACGCATAAATCATTTTTGTGGCCTTTGTGAGTCTTTGTGGCCAGTAAGATTCGGAGAATTGGGGTGATCTTGCGCACGTTTGTATCGCCCTCGGGGCTTTGGGATCAGACGTTCTTGATTCCGGTGGCTGACGCTCACCGGCATAGATTTGTCGCCCTCCGGGCTGAAACCAACAACCAAAATACCAACGGAGATGATCCTTGGTGGCCTGCTTTTGGATCATGGCCCAGATGCTCGCTGAGTCTACGCAGGTCTCGGCAATAGGACTGCACGGTCCTATCGTACTTCCGGGCCAACTTAAGATCTTCAGCGAAACGTTGAATGAAAGGGCACTGAGGATTTTTGTCTTTCGACATCGGAACGCTCCTTCAATAGAGTCCAGCGAGTGTCCGCCAAACGGCAAGACATCAAGCTCGCAGGAGCAATGAGCACCAGAGTGATCAGCCACCAAAATCATTCTTCCAAACGCTTCCCGAGAAGATGTTGAAATACAAGCCAGTAATCGGCTACACTAACGTCCGCTCTACCTGCCGCGCAGCGGCTTACTTGAACAATGCCATGCACCAGTAAACATGAATCATACTCGCAATATTCTGCTCGCTCTTGGGATCGGAATTCTAATCGGAGCGGCCCGATGGATTCTTGAGTGCCAGTTCGTTGCGCCCTTGGTTGGTCCAGATCCACAGATTTCGATCTGGATCATGGTCTCAACGGTGACCAGTATCATTGTGGCAATTACGATAGCTCCCATAGCGTGGCTGTTTCTTCATGGAATAGCGTCCAAATCGATGATTAGTAAGTTTGCAGCCACCATGCCGTTACTGCTACTTCTTGCTTGGTACTCGACAGGCTTCATCAATCTCGTTCAGATTCGGTCAGCATTGTTGGATTCGGCAAACCCCAAGACGGATGGCGATCGCCTCCGCGAACTTGCGAGTTTCAAGAATGGTCCTGGTTATGAGATCGATAATCGGATTGCCAAACACCCAAACACACCGCCAGACGTAGTTCGTTCACTTCACAATCGGCCGGATCAAGTGGGAACCGAGATGTGCCTCGCCGAGAATCCGAACACTCCCGATGATGTTCTTCGTTCCATCGCCGAACTCGCGAAAAAAAGTGACATCTGGTCCAAATACTACCGGGAAGCGTTAAAGCGGAACCCGCGACATGATGAGGTGTTCGGCTCGAATGGAGCACCTGTAACAGAATTGACAGAATTGACAGAATAAGCCATTGAAGTCGAGCTCTCGATCAGCCGTTTTGACTCTATGGCAGCCGACTTGGTGCTCACTAGTTATGGCTGCTCTTCGGTGGGCGGAAACTTGTAGGGCTTGTTTTGCTGATACCGCGTTAGTTGCAATCGCATTAGGAATCGACGACCGCCTTGCGTAAGTTCTACAACTTTGGTCTGAGTTTTAACAGCGTCAGCGAAACGTCCCGCTTCAGCGTAAGCCGCTGCCAAGACTTCCAGATCCTTCCAATCTTGGTACTTCGATAACTCACAAGCCTTCTCAGCGTCCACAATGGCAAGTTTGCTATCGCGATAGGTCGCATCTGGGCAAGTGGCTCGAATCCGTGCGCGTCGTACTAAAGCCACATTGTCATAAGGATCGAGACTGAGCGACTTGTAGAAGTCTGCGAGCGCTTCTTTCCACTTTTCGCTTTCGTCGTACACTGCTCCTCGCCCCGTGTATGCATAGCTGTACTCGGGGCAGACGTTTATCGCAGCGCAGTAGTCAGCCAATGCGCCTTCTTCGTCGCCCGATTCAGATCTGTACAGCCCCCGAACATATAGAGCATGAGCACTATCAGGGCAAATCCGGATAGCCTCGTCGAATTGCTTGATGGCTGATTCGTATTCTTCCTCCAATCCGTACAGCGTCCCACGCGCCAGCCATGCATCGACATTTTTGTGGTCCAATTGAAGTGCTTTGTCGAGCAAGATTCGGGCTTGGTCGAGTTCGTCTTCACTAACGTAGTGCCAAGCCAACATAGCCATGGCCCACGAATTTTTTGGATTGGCTTTCAATAGCGATTGGTAGTAGGAAACAGCCTCATCAGCGGCAACCACATCCGATTTCTTAATTCTACCGCCGGAGATGAACAGCCAATCACCATCTTCGGCCATTACATCAAGCGACAGCGGTAGCGACTGAGTCGTTTCGTGGCCACCCATCCAAACCTTGGCACTCTCGCGTGGCATGACACATTTTCCAATCCATTGGGTCTTCGATTTGTCCGCTGGGCCACCTGCCATACCCATCGACGATAGGATGACTCCTACGATCAAAGACAACCAAAGTCGCATCATTTCGCTCAACCTTTTTCTACAGTCTTAAAGGTAACGCAGGCTCGGCCGTCCAAGTTCTCCTGCATCATCTTCCCCTAATGCCGCTGGGGCCTAGAAACGTAACAGGTTTTCGAGAAGTTTTTCATTCTTTTGGCATGTAGTAGCTTTGGTTGCAAAGCGGTGGACGTCCCCTTCGGTCAATGCCCTGGCGTCGTCCATGAAATGGCAAGGGATGTTGCGGTTCGAATAAAGACTGTTGAAATGGTTGCATAAGCCCTCACCGCCAAACCTTTCGCTTCGAATACCCTGGGTTACGCTTGGCTCGCAGGACTCGCCGCGCTCACCCAGGGCTAAGGTTGTGTCGCCACTTCGTGGCTGGGCTACTGGGTTGGATGCTGAATTGGTTGTGGCATGTTATCGACTTCGAATATTCTCGCGCCATAGACTCACTGATTCATTCGTGTATGGCTGACGCCTATGAGTAATCACATCTGCAGCTGTGTACGCCTTCGGCTAACGGATAAACAACCCGTGAGCAAAAGGGAGGTACAAAAGCCTGATTTACTTTTCACTTTTGTGAATTTTGTGGAGTTTCGTTGCTAGCGATATACAGCGCATTAGAGTGATCTTGCGCAAGTTTGTATCGCCCTCCGGGCCTTGGAATCTCGCTTCTTGATTCCAGTGGCGGACGCCTCGCCGACATAGATGTGGCTGAAACGAGCAGCCAATAGTCGAATCTGAACTTCTATCTCTTGGACTGCTCGTACAGTTCTTGATAGAGCCGTTGATAGCCTGTAACCATCTTTTCAAGTGAGAAATCGCTTATTGCAAACTGTCGAGAGCTCTGCCGAAACTGATTTAGCTTTTCCGAATCTAACAGGAGGTTGCAGGAGTATCGCGATAATTGCCCCGTATCGCCTAATGGATACAAATAGCCTGTTTGGTCATGGACGATTAAGTCGCGATTGCCTGGGATATCCGAAGCAATCACAGGGACTCCCGCCGCCATCGCTTCAAGAATGGTATTGCTTTGGCCTTCATAAAGACTTCCGTTCCATAGCAAGTCAAAAGCGGTGAGCAACTCTGACGCGTCCTTACGATGGCCTACAAACTTCAGTGCATCGTCGGATCGATAGTGATCGCGAAGCTCCATCAGTCTTTGACGCTGTGGACCATCACCGACGATGACTACCCAAACGTCCTTTAGAACGACTCGGGTTAACTCGCTGGCCCAGATCAGCTCGGGATAACCTTTTTGCGGCCACAATCGGCCAACCGCTCCGATGACAAACTTTCGCGGAGGGATCTTCAGGCGATGGAACAGTTCTTCTTTAGTGATCGCCGGTTTGGCTGGTTCGATCGCGTTGGGAATAACCTTGAACGATTCAGTGGGGAGTCCTCTGGCTTGGTAAAAGTCAGTAACAGCCTGTGTATTTGTGGCCACCGCAGATGTGTGCCTCATCATCCAGCGGTCGATCTTGTCGTGCCACCACGTTTTCCAAGGGTCCACACATCGCTCGCCCGCAATAATGACAGGGACCTTCGCACGCGCTGCCGCCAAGCGACCGTAACTGTTTGCAGCAAACAGCCAAGTGTGAACCACGTGAGGCTTTAGTTTGCGAAGCAACCGTTCCAAGCGCAAGTAGGAGGTCGGATCGAGCTTGAATCGTTTGCCAATGAGATGAACGTTGACTCCTGATCGTCGAAGATCCTCTTCAATTGGGCCTGAATGAGTTAGTACGACGACATGTGTTTCAAATTGTTCCGGATTCAGATTGGCAGCCAAAAGTGCTAACTGCTTTTCCGCGCCGCCCTGCACTAAAGTTGGGATGATCAAGCAAACTTTTATTCGCATGTTATCGGATCATCCGTTGGGCATTGAAGTGGTTTGTGATTTCTGGTTGCTCGGAATGATACTGCGCAGGAGTTCATTCAGCCCATGTCCGTTAAGCGTATTCAACGACTGACGTCGAATCAACTGACCAGCGGACCGGCAGGCGGCTGTCAATTCTTCGGGCGATCTAGTCCAATGTTCGATGCGTTCGAGCAAAGAGGACGACGATTCTGCTTCAAAATCGATCGCGGCTGCGAGCAAGCCCAAATGCCAATTCAGTTCGGCAGATCTCGCGACCAATGTGGGAATACCACTGATCAAGCATGATGGAACAAGCCAAGACAATCCAACTGAGCTGCTTGGAAATAGACATAGATCCGCAGCTTGTAGCAGTGTGTCTATTGTGGTGACAACGCCGGGCATGATTACGGTTCGATGGTGACCAAAGAACTGAAGCTGTTCGTACAAACGCTCACGCTCTAGTCCGTCGCCATGCAACCACAAGCGCACGTGATTCATTCGATCCAATAGTGGAGTAATGGACTGAATCAAGGAGCTAAGTTTCCAGTGCGGTGTCAACTCGCCGGGAACAACAATTAGTCGTTCGTGACTGCGTAGATTCAGGTCCGAATTGATATCGGCCAGCGCTTTTCGAGCGGTTCGAATGTCAGCGGAAGTACGATCGATGGCTCGCACTCCCCAGTCGGAACAAACGGAGATGCGTTGGGGGCTGATTCCATGACGAAGGAGGATTTGTTGTGCCGACGGATGAGGCACAATCACACGATCGGCAATAGCACATGAGTCGATGATGGATTGCGATGGTTGAAACGGCTCGGGGGTTGGAAGACTGCTACTGATTTCAAGTGGATCGAATCTAACAACTACTGGAATCTTCTTGTGAATAACAACTGGATGTCGGAGGACTGCTAGGGCGTCCAGGCCAGGTTCGTCGCAATAGATCCACGCATAGTCCCGTGCATTTTGATCCAGCCAAGTGGCAATACTCCGTCGGTAATGTGACTGACGCAGTTGATTGGAAGGTGGGTGTTCAAGTCGCGAAACTGGTACCTCCTCAACTGTGACTTGCTTGGGCCACGAAGAGTGCCATCGCGGAGTGCCAACACAGACTTTCAAGCCTGACCAGCGTAGAGATTTGGTTAGGTTCGCAAGCCGCAAGGACGCGTCACAAATGGACGGCCAGTATCTTCTTGCCAGAATCGCCACTGGCGATGCCGGTTTCGTAGGCTGCGGGCTGGAGTGGTTCATCGCGATTGTGTGAAGTGGGGCTAACCCAGGTATAAATCAATGATGCACGGCGGCAATATCGCTCTCTTCCAAAACGGCCAAGAATGGCAAATTGCGGTAAAGATCCTGATAGTCTAGTCCGTATCCAACGACAAACTCGTCAGGAATTTGAAAGGCGGCAAAGTCGGGCTTCATGTCAACCAGCTGCCGACCTTCTTTATGGAGTAGCACACATGTGGCAACAGTTCGCGGATTCATGGCTTGTACACAGCCAACAACCGCTTGGAGAGTCTTGCCTGTGTCGAAGATATCGTCCACTACCAAGACATCGCGATCCGAGACGTCGAGCATCATGTCTTCTTTGATTGTCAGTTGGCCGGAGGTAGTGCCACCGCGGTAGCTACTGGCGCGAATCAGGCTAACTCGTACAGGCATATTCAATCTGCGGATCAAGTCAGCCAGCATGATTAGGCTGCCCGTCATAATGGCCACAACGGTAATGGGGTTGTTTCCATACTTGGAAGAGATTTCGGCAGCCACACGATCTACTCCACCGTGAAGTTCCGATTCACTTAGTAACTGCTTCACTTTCCCCGAACCTCTTGTAAAAAAACGATTCCGCCCAAGCTTCAATAGCCCTGAATTGCCGCTTAATGTAAGCTATTTGCAAGATCTGCACGACTGTTCCTTGAACGAAACTTCTTCAATTCCGTCGTACTATCTCTAAATGTGACGTCCGCAGTACGGCGACTGAAAAAGCTAGAGGCAAAATCGATGAACGAATTGGCAAGTGAAAAGTGCATCATGGTTCGCTGCGGCGTTAGCCCGAGCGTGGCATGTGTCCAAGTGCCTGAGAGTCTGGTCGAAACCGAATCAACATTTGAGTTGTTGGGACGACGTGGAAGCCGAGTCGTCATTGACTGCGGACGTGGGCCGGAAATCGGAGAATCCCTTGGGGCAACGAAAGTCAAATTGCCTACGTCGGGAATGATGCTTCGAATCGCGACTGCCGAAGATGAACTACTTTCTGTTCAACTGGCTGAAATCGCGCGGAATGCCGCTCAGAAGTGCAACAGTTGGCTTGAAAGCTCTAACCAAACTGAAGTGCTTCTCCAGGTCGAGCCATTGTTAGATGGACAAACCGTCTACTTTCACTTTCTTGAAAAGCCCGGCGAGAGTTTTCAAGATCAATTGGAAGAGCTTTTGAGCATTTACGAATCTGAGCTTTCTAGCAGTGCTTTCGCGAAGAAGGTTGCCACGGGATGCGGGCCGGGATGTGGCACATCAGATCGAAGCGGAGCTGGCTGTGGGAGCAGTTGCAGCGGATGCGCAATTCGATGCTCTGTTTCGAAGAGTACTGGGGGGTAGCAGTAGGTAGCAGCGGGTAGCAGCAGCGGTTGAACTCTCCAAGGTTAGGTGCACTGCAATGCTGTTAAGAGAAATTGCCGACCAACACGTTGAGCTGCGGCGGAGCATCAGTGATCCGCTTCGGTCAGCAGCTTTCGCCCTCACCGCTTAGGCTCGCACCACTCGCCACGCGACTCTCCCGCGAAATAGTTAATGCGCTTAACGGTCGGCCACAGCGCGCGGGAGAGTTCGTGCTACACAACTTATCCGGCGATCAGCGAGAAGTGTCGTAAAGTCGTTTGTAAACCGCTTGCCAATTCCTTCCTATCAATGAAAAAACCGCAGTGGATTAACCACTGCGGTCTCTTGTTTAAGCTGAACCATCTAACGGCCTAATTGGCTGCTGCGCCGCCACCGTCGGCTCCGCCTTGAACTCCACGTCCCTGACGTACAGGTTCTGGACCAGCGTTCTCTGCCTTAGGAACAGTGCCGCTACCTCCTCCACAACCAACGAAAACGGGGATAGCGAGCACCATTGCCGCTACGAGGGTTCTAATCGAGGTTGACAGTTTGGCCATCTTGAGCTCCGCAGATATAGGTAAATACAGTGAACGACATTTGAGGTGCGAGAGTTCGAACTGAACCATCGCCGTAAACCGCATTCATGACACCACCAGCGTGCAAGCTACCTGGCAAACCGTAGCCCAGGCCCTTGCCTTGCTTCAGTACGTTTTCGCAGTTGCCATTGGTACGGTCTGGGCAGAAGCCCCAGTCGCTGTACATCACGCCGTGACCCCACTGCATGTTGCACCAACCGTCGTTGGCAGTTGGGGAAGACGATCCGCCCCATGCAAGCCATCCACCAGCAGTCTCCATTGCGAACACAGTGTTGCTAAGACCGTCAGTAACAGTTGCGAACTTTCCACCCTTGCTCGGTGGGTTCATGTATTGAGCGATACCTGTACCAGTTGCCAATTCCTTGGCATACTTCGCGAATGGTCCTCGGTAAGCTAGACCATCGTTGGTTGCAACATAATTCTTGTTCATCCAACCTCGGTTGAACAGGTAGTTGATACGACCAGTCTTGTTCAACACGTCTGGGCTGGAAGCCTTGGTGTAGATGAAATAGGTTCCTTGGAACCCTGTGCCCAAGCCCAATAGGCCAGCGTTGCGGAAGTCTTCGTCGCCGTAGCCAACGCCAGAAATCTGAACTAGGTTCACGTCGTTGGAGGAGTCGAGAGCTGACGGACAAACGAAGGCTGGAATGTCAGGCTTGTCAAATGTCCAGCGAACTCCGTCTGGTGCCAACAAAGCGGCTTGTGGCATGTTCCAACCGGCGATGGATGACATAGCCCAAGAGCTAGCACCTGGGTTACGGTTTGGTCCGTTGTTGTAAATGTCGAACAAAGCTGTTTGCTCGAGGTAAGGCAACAGTCGGTAGTGCGGACCGTTGCATCGTTGGTCTGTACCGGCTGGAATTGTCTTGGTGGCGCTTTCGAAGTTGTGCACTGCCAAGCCAAGTTGCTTCATATTGTTGCTGCAAGACATACGTCGAGCTGCTTCACGAGCTGCCTGAACTGCTGGTAGGAGTAGACCTACCAAGATACCAATGATTGCGATAACCACCAGCAATTCAACCAGCGTGAAGCCGCGGTGAATCGCTCCAAAGGACTTCTTCATTCTAGAACCTCATAATTAAAAAAGGGAAACAACCTGAGATGAGCGGCAACTTCATAACAACCAAGGAAAATTTAATGACCATTGCGCTCTTTGCCTCGGACCACTTTGGCCCTTGGTCTGCCTCAACTACACAATTGTCCAACACTGACAATTTTTTTCAACAGTTTATTACTACTGTTGCGAGATTTTCACCCGAAAATGCTGGCGCGTAAGCAAAGGTCTCACTATAGAGCGTCATTGGCGGGATAATGTCCGCAACGGAAAAAAAAGTTTTGCGGAAAAATCCCTAAAGCGGTCCAAGTAGCGGGTTCCTGCATCGCTTAGAGGTGGGTAAAACGCCAAACGGGCACATTTCAGTGCCCGTTTGGGTTAAGTGTCGATCAGCCTGAATTCAAGCCGGACTATGGATGGTCAGCAGGAACTTCGGTTGAGTTTGCCGATTCCGTAGATTGGGGAATGAAGTCTTGCTTCGGCTTGGCTGTCTCACCAAGCACAATAACGTTTCCACCAAATCCTGAGCTCGCTTGCTGGTTGTAAACGTAGGTAGCATCCAGCGCCTTACCCATACGTTGGCTAGCCTCGAATAAGTGAGCCTTGGTATAGGCGTCCATCGATTCGCCTGACTGAGTTAGTTGGCCTTCGATCTTGGACTTCAATTGCTTGAGCTGCATTACGCTCAGATTCGAAATGGCCTTGGTAGAAGCAGATCCGCTGCCACCTGGAATTGCCAAATCGATCAAGCGTCGCATGTGCTCGTTTTGCAAATTGCGTCGAAGGCTGCTAATCATCGGCTGTCGATCGCTGAACTTCTTCTCTGGCTTGATCTCGAGCTCGCTCCAGATCTCTCCGGTAATCGAGTTCAGTAGTTCAGGCAGAGTCAATGCATCCTGGTCAACAGGCACTCGGAACTCGTTGTCATAAACCTTTCTCAAGGTCGATGGATTCATGAGCTGAGTCAATGTCGAAGATTGCATCGACAGGATTCGATCGTGAACTGGCCACGTCGGATCGCTTCCGAAGGAGCTTTCCATAAAGTCCTTTGTCAGTCGAGCAAGCAACTCAGAAGACAAAGCATAGGAACCGTCTCGGAAGACTGTCTCTAGAACGAACTTTAGCGCATTGCGTTGATCAGCTGCTGGAACGACCGAGATCGGCAATCTTTCCTTTGGATCACCCTTCTTGTCGCGATTGATGAAGGCACCGCCAACCCAATTCGCCATCATTCCAGTGTTGCGAGACTGCAGGCTGAGTGTCAGTTCGTAGCCTTCGCGAGCCTTTGTCCAACTGTCGCCCTTCTTGACGTAGTCGTCCATCAACTTCTTGCGGAATCGCTCGATCAACTTGGCTTGATCCTTGGCAAAGTCCAAGGGGTTCTTGCTAAAGTCGTAGCGACGAGCCAACGGGTCAGGACCGGTTGTGTCTTCGTCGGTTGAGAACTGCAATTCAGGCTCGCTAGCTCGCGAGAGGATTGGTTGCAGGTCTTTGTCGAAGGTGTAACCGTATTCGATTGCCCAGTAGTCGTAAGGACCAATGCCAACCATCGTGTAATCGCCTTGCTTGTCGCCGACGTCAACTCGAAGGTTGATTGGAATGTAGTCCATTACCGAACCAGCAAGAGCTTTGCCCTTGACCTTGTCGCTATTGATCTCTTCCAAGGTGTACAAGCTACTGGCCTTGAAGTTGTGTCGCAGACCAAGTGTGTGACCTACTTCGTGTGCAACCAAGTCGGCTAGCAAAGGACCGATGAAGGATTCAGGCATGCCGTCCAGTTGAGTTTCCTCAGGCTTTTTGGGTTCTTCCTTCTTAGGCTCTTCCTTCTTGGGTTCTTCTTTTTTAGGCTCTTCTTTCTTAGCTTCGTCGGCTTTAGCTTCAGGCTTTGCTTCGTCCTTCTTAGCTTCTGGAGCGGCTGCCTTGGCGGCCTCTTCCTTCTTCTTTTCTTCGTCTTGCTTGTCGTCAAGCAGAGCTTCTGGTCCCAGTTCAAGCATCATGCGCATCATCGATGTGTCCATCCGCTTGCCTTCAAGAGCCAAGCACATGCCGTTGACTTGGCTAACTCGATTGAGCAAGCCATCCAACAGTTCGTCACCCATCATCTTGGTCTTCAATTGCATCGGATCTTGCATCGCTTGAGCTTGCAATCGCTGAGACAATTGTCGTCGTTGATTGGAGTCGGCGAAACGAATTCGAGGGTCCCAGCTTGGGTTTTCTGCGAGCCAAGCGCGAGCTTCGGTGTCCATGCCTTCCATCGCTAGAACGGGCATGAAGTCGCCGAACTGTTGATTGAAGTGACGAATCCAACCGTCGGTTAGAACAACGTCTGCATCAAGAATTTGTCCGGTTTCAGGGTGCACTCGGCTCGGTCCAATCGCTGTTCCAACGTTGTTGTTCAACCAGCGAATGAAGTTATATCGCACGTCTTCAGGATCTTTTTCCATGTGCGCGCCCGTCGACTTGTCCTGATAATGGACAACTACTGCATCCGACAAACCTACCTTTTCAAATGCAGAATTCCAGTGCTCGATACCTTGCTTCACCCAGCGGCGATAACGGACCGGAGTTGTGTGCTCAATGTAGAAAGTGATCGGCTCAACAGGTGGTGAAACCTTCAGCGATGGATCTCGCTTCTTCAAGTGCCAACGATTGATGTAGTGAACTGCTACTTCATCGCGCTTGTACTTGCCGTAATCGGAGTAGCTTGTTGTGAAGTATCCGATTCGCTGATCCGCGACTCGTGGACGATAATCGCCGCCTTCAGGAATCTCGCTGATGGAGTAGTACAGCGTATTCAGATTGCCGTTACCGTTAGGTAGTTCGAAGGCTAGTTCGATGTTCTTTGGAAATGCCTTCGACTTGACGATCTTTGCCAGAGTTGGATTCTGACTTCGTCCCGAAGCGCCAAAGAATGTGCTGGCGTTGTTTACCAATAGTTGACGTCCGTCAATAACTGGGCCACCACGTGGGGAAAGAGTGATGATTGGCACATCCAAGAGAACGCGTCCTGTGAACAGTCGATTTACTGAGTCTTTGGATTCACTGTCACCGCCCGAACGAATCGTCGTGTTCGGTTCGATAAGCGCTAGTCGACCGTTGTACTCACGCCATTGAACGTAGAAGTCACCAGCCTGAAGGCCTGCGAAAATTTGTCCGCTGGCTACGGTCAAGCCAATAAAGTACTTCTTAGATTCAAAGCTCTTTGGGAGTTCCAAAAGCAGTTGGCCTTTGTCATCCTTCACGTAAACCGTGTACATCGATGGTGGCTCACCTGGCGGAGCCTCAATTTTCTTAAAGCCTTCGATAACCTTGTCAAACGGCGGGTAGGCCGAAGGAGCTTGAGATTTCGCTTCGCCAAGGGTGGCGAGCACCAATGCGAGAGCGGGTAGGACAAAACGAAACATCTTCATACCATTACCTTTTTGGCAGAAAAACCTGTTAACAGTAGATTAATTCTTCGCGCTCGACGAATTCAGCATGGGCAAATTGTCTACGGATCATCGAGGAAGCGTTAGCAATTCCCCTGTTTCAAACGAGAGTAGTCTAGTCGAAATAGCTTACCCAAACCGCAGCCTCGAATGAAATCTTCTTAACCTTCCAGCAGTGCACCGGTACTTGTTAGTTTGGGATGCCTTTGCCCCAGCGGGATCGATTTCGGCGAAGTTCCATTCTAATTATAGAGGAGGGTTCAACCGATTGTTCGGCGAGTAACGGTTGAGCCGAATCTGCGAATTGGATTGCAGCTAGTGTGACATTTGGGCCGCCGATTCCCGTTAGGATTTTTGCGGCTTTCGGAATAGACTGGACTAGGCTTCCGCGACATTTGTAGACCATGTCAAACTAGGCTCTCTGAGTTTCCGCACGGACCGTTTTGTTTCGGAAAACCCTGAGATTTGCAACGTAAAATCAACTTTTGAAAACGACGATGAACATATCGCCATCTGCCAGTGCTTCTCCTACTTCGGGTCCATCCATGCGCGAGTCGGACGGGCGGACTCGTCAACAATGGGCGGTCGTTGGAGGCGGAATGCTGGGCTTAGCGACTGCTATGCGCTTGGCTGAAAGAGGTGAATCGGTCACCGTATTTGAAGCGGCCCCCGAAATTGGTGGCCTGGCCAGTGCTTGGAAGTTGGGGGACGTTGAGTGGGATAAGTTCTATCACGTTGTCCTCCTGTCCGACCAAGCCCTGCGTGAGCTCTTGGAAAAGATTGGCCTTGAGAAGGAGATCCAGTGGGTTACGACTCGCACAGGTTTCTACACCGATGGTCGATTGCATTCGCTAAGCAGCTCGTTGGACTTCCTCAAGTTCCGACCTCTTTCTTTGCTTCAGAAGTTCCGCTTGGGCTGCACGATTTTGTATGCCTCGCGGACTAAGCCTACAAAAGGCCTTGAAAACACCCTGGTTGAGACATGGTTGCGGCGCTTGAGCGGCAAAAAGACCTTTGAGAAAATCTGGCAGCCGTTGCTCAAGGCTAAGCTCGGTCCAGCCTACTCCAGAACGTCCGCCATGTTCATCTGGTCCTACATTGACCGAATGTACAAAGCTCGACGGAGTGGAATGAAGCGAGAGCTTTTTGGCTATGTTCCGGGCGGTTATCGTCGAGTCCTCACTGCGTTACATAAGCACCTGCAAGAACTAGGGGTGCGAATCGTAACCAACGCGCCCGTTCAATCGATTGTTCGCGATGAGAGTATTCAGAAGCTTCGGGTCCAATTAGGTGGTGGCGATAGTGACGGGGTTAGCAGAGGAGAAAACAGCGAGCTACTGCTGTTCGACCGAGTGGTGACGACCGTTCCCAATCCTCGAATCGCGGCAAGCTGTCCGCAATTGAACAGCGATGAAAGCAGTCGGCTGACATCAGCCGAGTACTTGGGAGTCACATGCACTTCACTTTTGTTGGATCGCCCACTTGGCGGTTACTACGTCACCAACATTACTGATACGTGGGTTCCGTTGACTGGCATCATCGAAATGGGATCGATCCTTCCTCCCGAGCGATTGGGCGGAAACTACTTGGTCTACTTGCCACAGTACATGGCCAGCGATGACCCGAGGTTCGAAGAATCTGACGAACAGGTACACGATCGATGCATACAAACTTTGGAGAAGATGTATCCAAACTTCACCAAAGATCAGGTCAAGACGATCCAAACAGCTCGAGCCAAATACGTGATGACACTGCCGACTCTGAACTACTCCGAGAAGATACCGCCGGTCGTTAGCAGCGTGCCCGGACTGTATTTGTTGAACTCCTCGCAAATCACCGTCGGCTGCCTCAACGTGAACGAGATCATCGAAATCGCACATCGTGAATTAGAACAATCCGTGTTTCCAGATGCGAAGGATGTTTCGGTTTAACTACTTTAGTATCCGCGTTGTGTTGGCTTGAATCACTCGGCGACTTCTACAACGCAGTCCATGGCGTCGAGCGCTGCGGTGATTTCGTGAGCTGCCCAAGCGAGGTCGCTCGTCGCCAGCAAGTACCGTGGACCATCTATTGGCCAGTGTTGAATCGCAGGCTTCCGCGGATTCGACTCACAGAAACGTAGTCGTACGGCCAAGTCATGGTGCTGATCTTCCCAAGCACTGCCTTCGACAGAAGATACCCAAACGAAAGCCAGACGTTCAAGCTGCTTCGGGTTTGGATGGCTTACGGAAGCGAATGCCGAGGAAAACTGACCGAGGTCGGCAATCACAATCGACCGATTGGGACTATTGGCCAGCTCCTCTTGTTGGTGCCCTGCCCTGCTCTCCTCTGTCCTGCTCTCCTCTGCCCCTGCTTCGGTAAATCTACTCACAGTTCCTTGGTCTTCGATTGCCTTCAGCGCTGTTTCTTCTAGCGGCAGGTTGCTTGGTCCAACAAGAAGCATCTTGCTGGGGCCAACTTGCAATCGCTTTGAAAGCGTCTCAATCGACATAGCAGAAGCCGGGTCGATCCAATCTGCGGCAACGTCGATGGCTGGCTTCAAGATAAACTGCCGCATGCACATCCGCGGATGAGGAATCTTCAGTTGTGGAGTCCAAATAAGTTGCTCGTCGTAGAGCAAAATATCTAGATCGATACGACGAGCTTCCCAGCGCCGTTGTCGCTCGCGTCCCAATTGGTGTTCGATTGAGCGGATCACGTGCCACACTTCCCATGGACTAAGGCTTGTGCGTACCGCTGCAACTGCATTGATAAAGGGCGATTGCCCGCTAGGTCCACCGACCGGAGGCGTTTGATACAGTCGACTCAGCTCCACTGAATCGCCTTTGCTCAACATCTCTTGCAGCAATTTTGCAGCGTAAAGCACGGTGGCTTTCGCATCACCAATGTTGGCTCCAAAACTGATTAGGCAACGATGCATCTGCGTTTCGACATCACAAGAGCACGGAATAAAACGAAACTCGCTGGACTCCAGGTTTCAAGCCTAAAGTTCAATATCGATCCAGACTAAGTGATGGTCCGAGGCGTCATTGATCTTCTTGAGTTGCTCGGAATTCGCAGCCCCCTCTTCGACTTTGGGCCAGACGACTCCACTAGCTTTGACTTTCAAAGTCTTGCTCGGCAGCACGTAGTCAATTCGCAAATTGCCTACAGCCTGATCGTTAAAGTCCCCCGTGTCGAATTCCGGTTTTCCCTTGTGCTCTTTATTCTTTTGACCTTGTTTTTCGCCGGCTTGAACGGCACCAAGGCTTTGAGGTGTCGACTGAGCATTCACACGCGGATGATCGAGTAGTCGCTTTATCGATTCACTGCGATTGTTGCCATCGACTGGATCGCTATTGAGATCTCCTGCGATGACAAAGTTTGCGTCGCTTGCCAAGTTGCCTTTGCGTCCTTGGTCATCAACCCAATAGTTTTGCGAGGGATTAGCGAGGGGACTGATGTAGTCGACCCACATGCGGATCTCGTCCTGATTGCGACAGCCGTTTCGATCCTCAGGGCCGTCAAAGGCTGGTGGAGTAGGGTGGCTTGCTAGGAGGTGCAGCGTCTTGCCGTTGGCCTTAATCACGACATCCCAATGGCTCTTGCTACTTAGTCGTAACTGTTTCCATGTCGCCTCGTCATAGTAAGGCTTGTTCGTTGCTGGATCGATCGGCTGCAGAGGTTTGTCGAGACTTGACCAAAGCAAATTCTGAAATGTCCGGCTGGCAGTTTGGTCAATTTGGAAGCGACTCAAAACGGCCATACCGTACTGCCCGGGAAATCGCCCAAATCCCCAAGCATCTTCGGGGTCATCGGTTCGTCCGTTGTTGTTGAGATCCAGACCGCTCGGCACGCCCGTGTTCACAGGAGCGGTAAAGATGAAGGGCAGGGGACAAGGGGCGTTACCAAGGGAGTCCGTTTTGGGATCTGCGAGATAAAGCGATTCAAACAGTTTGGCATTGTCGGCCGCAGTCGAGTAATCGATCTCGCACAAGAGAACAACATCTGGCCGCACATTTCGAATGATTGCAGCGATTTGACGAATCTGATCATCGCCGCGATTCAAGTCCTCGGTCAATCGGTCTTTTCCAGATCGATTCATCGAGACGTTAAAGGTTGCCACTCGGATGCAACCTTCTGCCTTCGCTGGGGCCAGAGCAACCTGTGGGGCAACCTGTGCGAGGGCACTCGTTCCAGCACACACACAGCCAAACCCGATCGCAAGACTTAAAGTAACGCTCAAAAATCGATTGGAGCTCATTGCTGAAACATTCGTAGACCAGGAGTTGAGTCAGGAGTTCTAAGTTAGGGAACCGAATTGTAATCCACAGTCGCAATCGCTCGCAGGGCTTTCAAATATTGAGCCAAGAATATTGCGCTAAGAAAATGGGACGAAAGTGGTCCGCCTGCTGTAAATGCACTCAGCCGATGCGCTATAATGAAAGCCTGTCTAACGCTCTCACCCACTGATTCGGACTGCCATGGTTGAAACTGCTGCGCCCACAGATCTACTACCACCCAATCTCTTGGCCAAATTGGAACGCATGGAACTTGTCAGCCGCAAAGTGTTCCGCGGACGCATGAAAGGCGAACGGCGCAGTCGACGCAAAGGTCAGAGCGTCGAGTTTGCTGACTTCCGCAACTATACGCCAGGCGACGACTTGCGTTTCGTCGATTGGAACCTCTACGCACGCCTGGACAAGCTGTTTCTGAAGTTGTTCTTGGAAGAGGAAGACTTACACGTTTACTTTCTCGTCGATGCTAGTCCGTCGATGGACTTTGGCAGCCCAACCAAGTTCTTTGCCGCTCAACAGTTGGCCGCATCCCTGGCTTTCGTTGGCATGTGCCGCGGCGATCGCGTGAAGATTGAAATGCTCGGCGGACGCAATCAGTCCAGTCCTGTTCTGCGCGGTCGAAGCCAACTGTACCAAATGACCGATTTCATTCAGTCTGGAAAACCCGAGCATAACTTCCAACTCGTCGATGCGGTCAAACAATTTTGCCTCCGCAATAGCGGACGAGGCATCATCGTGATCCTTACCGACTTGATGGACAAGAGCGGTTATGAATCAGCGATGCGACTTTTAGTCGGTCGGCAGATGGACATTTTTGTCATGCACATCCTCTCGCCCGAAGAGCTTGAGCCGAAACTGACTGGTGATCTCAAGTTGGTTGACTGTGAAGACGCGGACGAAACTGAAGTATCCGTTTCTTCGGTGCTGCTCAAACGTTATCAAGCGACGTTGGCAAGCTTTATCGATCAAGCTCGCAAGTTCTGCTCTCAACGTGCCATGACCTATCTGCTTTGCCGAAGCGATCAAGGTGCAGACGTGATCATCGGGCAGTATTTGCGTGAGCGTGGATTGATTCGCTAGCGATCTTAGTAGAGGGATTCGCCAGAATTCTGGAAGGTAGTGGGATTCGCCAGAATTCCGGAAGCGGAAAAACTTGGAGTACTGATGAATATCGTAAATATGTTGTCCTGGTGGCAGTGGTCGCTGTTAGCTGTGATTCCACCGCTGGTGGTCATGCTTTACTTCCTCAAGCTGCGACGCTTGCCCGTTGAAGTTCCCAGCACCTATTTGTGGAAGAAGACGATCGAAGATTTGCACGTCAACAGTATTTGGCAGCGACTTCGACAGAATCTTTTGCTCTGGCTTCAGTTGCTAATTCTGCTGGCGATTATCTTAGCCTGCCTGCGACCTGGTTATCGCAGTGAATCAGCTCTAGGTTCTCGCTCGATTTTCCTAATCGACAATTCATCCAGCATGCAAGCTAACGAACTTGGTGAGACACGTCTGCAGGAAGCTAAGAAGCAGACGATCGAGCTGATCAAGAAAATGGAGAGCAGCGACGTGGCGATGGTCATCGCCTTCAACGATCGCGCCGATGTTCGGCAAGGCTACACCGGCGACAAGCGTAAGTTGCAAGCTGCCGTAGAATCGATCGTCGCTACCAATCGAACCACCGACCTTACAGAAGCTCTTCGCACCGCTGCGGGTCTTGCCAATCCCGGTCGAACCAGTCAGATCGCTGACATTAATGACGTTCAAGTTGCCGAAGCCGTACCCGCCAACATTTACGTCCTCAGCGATGGATGTTTCGCCGCTCCACAAGTGGACCTAGGCAACCTCAAGCCCACATACATTCCCATCGGTCTCTCCGATGCGACCAACGTGGCGATCATCGCTTTTACCTGTCAACGCAATGAAGAAAAGCCAGGCCAGGTCGAAGCCTTCGCTCGCATTCAGAACTTTAGTGCTCAGCCTATCGAAGGCGAAGCCACGCTCAAACTCAATGGTCGGTTGATTGACGCGGCAAAGTTCAATCTCAAGGGAGTCGAGGTGAAGGGGTTGAGCTTTGAGATCTCCGACTTGGAGCAAGGGCAACTCGAGCTACAGTTGGACGTAAAGGACAATCTCAAATTAGACAACACAGCTTACGCAGCAGTTGATCCACCACGACAACTTGAAGTCGTCTTAGTCACCGAAGGCAACACGCCGCTGCGATCCGCGTTATTGACTCCGCAAGCCGCTGCCGTTGCCTCGGTTCGTACCTTTACTCCAGAAGAGATGGAGTGGGAGGACAGTCTGAAGCTCGCTGCCTCGGGGCAGATCGACCTCTTTATCTACGACGGATGTTCGCCTAGCAAAATGCCGGAAGCCAACACGCTATTCATCGGTTCAACACCTCCGAAGGAAACCGGCGGCGATTGGAAGCCTTCCGAACCCACCGGGCCACTGTTTGTGATCGACGTTAACCGTTCGCATCCATTGCTTCAGTACGTTGAATTCGGTGGCATTTTGATCGTTGAAGGCATCAGTATTGATCTGCCCGTTGGCGGTGTCGAACTGGTTCGAACCGACTCTGGCGTATTGATGGGGGTAGCTCCGCGCGATGCGTATCAAGACGCTGTGCTGGGAATGCGATTGAAGGAGAGTAACACCAATTGGCCCAATCGTCGTGGCTTTCCGGTCTTTCTTTTGAACGCATTGGAGTATTTAGGAGGAGCGGTCAGTTCGACGGGTGCCAAGTCTGTCAGACCAGGCCAACCAGCGATCACAAATATGTCCAGCCGCTTTGCCAAAGTCAAGATTCATCCACCAACGGGTTCTCCCATTACAGTCGATCGCGATGGTCAACCGCAGATCATCTTCACTCAAACGGATGAGATGGGTGTTTATTCCGTGAAGTCGGAGGACGATCGAACCTTGCAAATGTTCACCGTCAATTTGTTCAGCGAACAAGAGAGTGATATCTTGCCGAAGGATCAAATTGGCATCGGTCTAGCAACCGTCGAAGCGCTGCCACAGCAGGATCGAATCGTGCGCGTCGAGTATTGGCGTTGGCTGTTGGGACTCGCGCTGATTGTCTTGATGGTCGAGTGGTATCTCTACAACAAGCGAGTCGCAGTGTGACGGGAGAAACGAACATGGATATACAGGATTTACAAGATTATCGACATTCCGACTTATCCTGTTCATCTTGTCCATCCATGTTAAGTCAATTTGATCGCGCCGCGATGTATAGGTACTTACGATGTCTCGGCGTGGGCAGGATTGCCATTTGTGCAATGACAACTGTCCTGCTTCTAGCGATCTCCGTTCCGTGTGCTAACGCAAAGCAGAATCGTTCCAACGCCGACGGTTTCAATCGTGTTGAGGGTAAGCATATCACGATCATTACCGATCTACCGATCGACGATGATCTGCGACAAATGCCCGAGGTCTTTGATCAAGCGATGCCAGTGTGGTGCGAACAGTTTGCTGTCGATCCCAATTCCTGCAGCGATTGGAAGACCACCCTCTATTTGATGCTCGATCGTAAGCGATTTAAAGCGGCCGGCATGATTCCCGACAAGATTCCTAACTTTGAATTTGGCTGGCAGTATGGAAACGACTTGTGGGTCATGGAGACACAAAGCCCCTACTATCGCCGGCATCTTATGTTGCATGAAGGAACACACTGGTTCATGTATCGCAAGTATGGCGTCTACGATACGCCTTGGATTTGTGAAGGCATGTCCGAACTGATGGGAACGCATCGATGGATCGATGGTAAGCTGACGATGGAGGTTATTCCCAAGGACCGTTTGGATGTTCCCTTTTGGGGCCGCATCAAGATTGTTCGCGAGCAGTGCACCGGCGGGTTGGCGCCATCGATGGAAGAGATTCTTCGTTATGGCGACACGGCTCACAGAAATGTCGACGCCTATGCATGGAGCTGGACGCTGACTGTCTTCCTCAAGAATCATCCCGATACGGCCAAGGTGTTTGAACAGCTTCTAACTCAGCCCGCCATGAACAGCCGCGAGGTCGATAAATGGCTGCGAAGTCGTCTGTCGAGCAAGTTGCCGCGAGTCCGGGCTGCTTGGCGAGCCTTCGTCACCGAACTGGACTATGGGTACTCGCCCGAGCCCGGCTTACTGCAGCTTTCCGACAAGACTGAAAAGCTGGCCGAGTCTAAGGAATTCAAGCTCGACTGTGCCAAAGGCTGGCAAGCTACTGGAATTAGCGTCAAGAAAGATTCGACGGTCAATCTTAAAGCCACTGGATCATACGAGATCGCACAACAACCCAAACCGTGGATCTGCACCGCCGATGGTGTGACTCTTGAGTATCATCGAGGCCAACCGCTGGGCAAATTGATGATGGTCGTACTCGCGCCACAACCCAACGAATCGGCGACTGAGTTCATTGAATTCATCCCCGTTGGTAGTCAATTGCAATGGCAAGCCAAGCAGGACGGCGAGCTGTTTTTTAAAGTCAACGAATCCTCCGGTAGCCTCAACGACAATACTGGCGAATTGACTATTCATATAGCGCCCAAGTAGGCAAACAACTTGATTGCTTCTCCCCCCTCGCCCCGCTTCGGGGAGAGTGGGTCGGCGGGGGAGGGGTTGGCTTGCCCTGCGGATTGTAAGTTTTCAGCTACTCGATAAACGCCCCCTAGTTTGCTGAGCGGCCGGATGTTGCGCTCTTTAGGCACGAAGGGCCGACACAACCTTTGCCGGGTGCCGACAGGCCCCGGTTTTTAGGCCGCCCAGTATTGACCCCGAAGGTGGCGATACATCAATATTGTGTATCGACCCTTCGGGCCTAACTCCAGGGAATTCCCTTAGTCCGGTGCCTTCGACACCGGCAGAGGATGTGCCGGACCTTCGGCCCTAAGAAAAAACGCAACATCAAAAATCGCGGCGTGGGGAGTAATCGCATCCCTACAGAAGACCAGTTCCTAAAGTACAAGCGCTAAAATCGGTGTACAATTCTTGCTGGCTTAGCTCGATGGACAATTGACGGAACTGCCAATTCGCTTTGGTTGATTGTGCTGCTGAACTGGAAAACTTCCCGGAAGAATGAACGGACTACACATGGCTCAACCGACTACCCTAAAGTCGTTTTTCCAAACTTCGTTGCTCCTCCTCTGTTGTGTTGCGATCGCACAGTTCTCCACGGCGAGTGATCCCAACTCATTTGATTCAATCCTGAAAGAAACAGGCGTTCGAGGCGGGTTTGTCGTAAAGTTGGGAGTCTCCGATAGCGCATCGCTGAAGGACTTAAAGTTTAACGCGTCGTTTCAAGTCCAAGGCTTGGAAAGGGAGGCAAGCAAAGTTGCCACCATTCGGAAGCAATTAGTGGCCGACGGAGTCTATGGCGATGTTGCCATCGATCGATTGATCGGCGAGCAGTTGCCGTATATCGATAACTTGGTCAATCTGTTTGTGTCCGAAGATCTGAGCGGTATTGCCATGGACGAAGTACTGCGAGTGCTAGTTCCCGAAGGAGTCGCCTATATCAAGGCCGCTGATGGCAGTTGGAAGAAAACTGTTAAGCCTCGTCCGGCTGACATCGACGACTGGACGCACTACTTTCATGACGCAACCGGAAACGCGGTCGCGCATGATCAACAAGTTGGGCCGCCGCGACACTTGCAGTGGGTTGGAAGCCCGCGCTACTCGCGTCACCACGACCGAATGGCCAGCATGAGCGCGCTGGTGTCGTCGGCAGGTCGCCTTTTCTACATCATGGATGAAGGCAGTCGCATCTCCATTCAACTGCCTTCGAAATGGAAACTGATCGCTCGCGATGCGTTCAACGGTACTGTCCTTTGGAAGCACGATATCCCAGCTTGGCAAAACCATCTGTGGCCACTCAAAAGCGGACCAACGCAACTCTCGCGAAGGTTGATAGCCGATGGTCAAAGCGTTTATGTCACCCTGGGCCACGATGCTCCATTGACTTGCCATGATGCCGCCACGGGAGAAATCGTCCGAACCTACGCAGATACGGCGGGTACCGAGGAGGTCATCAAAGTCGGCAAGCTCTTGTTTGTGGTAGCACGCAAAGGCGAGGCCGAGCTGGCGGATTACGCTCCCGTGAATGGTCGAGTCGGCGATCAAGCATTGGCTCGCAATCTCTTCTGGAATGAAGAGGCTCGGATCGTTATGGCCTTTGATGCCGATTCGGGTAAGCAGCTTTGGGCTAAGCAAACCAAGATTTCGCCATTGACGCTTTCTGCAGACAAGTCGCAGATCTATTTCCATGATGGCGAGACCATTACGGCAGTCAATCAACAGACGGGCGAACAAATCTGGCGTAGTAAATCGGTCACGCGGCGCAATCAATTCAACTTCAATTTTGGGCCGCGACTTGTAGTGCATGAGGACGTGATTCTATTCGCTGGTGGCGACGGTCAAATGCTCGGGTTAGCTGCAAGAGACGGAACGACTCTCTGGTCTGCGACGCATCCGAATTCGGGTTATCAGTCGCCTCAAGATTTGATGGTCGTTGGCGGTTTAGTGTGGTGCGCACCGACAACGGCTGGAAAGGATACGGGGGTATTTACTGGTCGCGATCCGCGAACTGGCGAAGTGAAGCAAGAGTTTCCTCCCAACGTCGAAACCTACTGGTTCCACCATCGTTGCTACATCGCCAAGGCAACCGATCGGTTCATCATTCCTTCGCGAACAGGCGTTGAATTTGTCGATCCAACCCAGAAAGACTGGGACATCCATCATTGGGTCCGTGGCGGTTGTCTCTACGGCATCATGCCATGCAATGGATTGACTTATACACCTCCGCACAACTGCGCTTGTTATCCCGAAGCGAAGTTGTTCGGCTTCAATTCGCTGGCACCATTGGCTCCAACGCGACCTGTACCGACTCAAGTTCCCGAAGAAGGCCGCTTGGAAAAAGGCGCGGTTTACAGTTCTGTGCTAGCTGACAAAGCGGATGCGAACTCAAGCGATTGGCCGACGTTTCGACACGACGCGGCTCGCAGTGGCAATGCAACAACATCTGTACCGGCGGCCGTTTCGATCAAGTGGGAAGTGCCTCTGAGTGGTCGATTGACAGCTCCCGTGGTTGCTGGTGGCAAAGTCTTCATTGGTCAAACTGACTCACATACTCTTCATGCCTTAGATCAAACTAGCGGAGCGACGCTATGGAAGCACACCATTGGCGCCCGGATTGATTCGCCACCTACCGTAGTTCGCGGTCGTGTGCTTTTCGGTGGCTGTGACGGCTGGGTTTATTGTCTACAAGCTGACGATGGGACGCTGGCTTGGCGATATCGCGTTGCTCCATTGGATAGACGAACGATGGCCTATGAACAACTGGAGTCGTTGTGGCCCGTGCACGGTAGCGTGTTAGTGCGTGATCAAGTTGTCTACGCGGTTGCAGGCCGATCAAACTTCCTGGATGGCGGCCTTCGCATGGTCAGGCTGGATCTGGCCACGGGGAAAAAGCTCTCCGAAACCACGATGGATGAGACCAATCCTGAAACTGGCAACAATCTGCAAGAGAAGGTTAAGACTCTGCAAATGCCTGTTGGACTTCCCGACGTGTTGTCCGCCGATGAGAAGTTTGTGTACATGAAGTCGCAGAAGTTCGACTTCGAAGGCAATCGCCTAAAGATTGGTCCACATTCAGGCGATGCGGCTGAACAGGCGTCCGTCCAGCGCGGCGACGGCGAGCATATCTTCGCGCCGATGGGCTTCTTGGATGACTCGTGGTACCATCGATCCTACTGGGTCCATGGACAGAGTTTTGCAGGTGGTCACAACGGCTATTATCAAGCTGGTAAGTTCGCGCCCTCAGGCCAGATTCTTGTCAAAGGCAACGGCTATGTCTTTGGTTATGGACGCAAGCCCGAGTACTTGCGTTGGACCACGACGATGGAGCGACAATTGTTTGCGGCCGAGCAGTCGCCTCCAGAAATTTCGAAGCCTGGTAATGCGGAAGGCAATGCAGCCGCAGGCATAGCAGGCAACAAAGCTGCCGGGGATCAGTTTCCGAAGTCTCCGAGTCTCAATCCGGCTGACAAACCAATCACTCTGGAAGCTTGGGTTACAACGACCAATCCGAACGGTGTGATCGCATGCATGGGAGGTAACAAACTGGGCTTTGCTTTAACTCTCAAACAAGGTCGCCCTGAGTTCTTGATGCGAGTAGATGGCGAACTCGCAACGGTAGCAGGTCCTAAGCGAATAGTTGGCGGTTGGCACCATTTGGTAGGAGTCTTAGACAAAGACTCAACGATGCGGCTCTACGTCGACGGAAAACGAGTTGCTGAAGGTAAGTCGACCAAAGGTCTCTTGCCTCGTGTTCCCGCCAATGCCTTCTCTGTGGGATTGAATACTGGCAGCACTGTCGGCGATTACGAAGCTCCCAACGCGCTCACTGGGATTATTGATGAAGTTCGCTTGTACTTCTCAGCCGCTAGTGACGAAAGCGTAGCGAAGCGATTCGAAGATGGTACAGAACTAGGCGAAGATCCACACTTGGTACTTACCTTTGATGACGAGAGCTTCCGCGATCTTTCTTTGTTCAACAACAATGGGACTCCAGGAAATGGGGTCACATTTGCTGATGGAAAAGTAGGTCGAGGCGCGAAATTCTCGGGTGCAAAAGCTGTTGGCGAAAATCAAGCGCCGGGTATGAGTCTTGTAAAACCCAAGTGGGCATCCGATGTTCCAATTTACGTTCGCGCTATGGCGCTTTCTGGTGACCTGCTGTTCATGGCGGGGCCTCCGGACATTATCGACGAAGAGAAGACTTTCAAGCAAATTGCCGAACGGGACAAGAGTGTGCAAAAGCTCTTGGCCGAACAGGACGAGGCTATTCTCGGTCGCTTCGGCGGACAACTAATGGTTGTGAACACGCAGACCGGTGCCGTAGTGCATCAAATGGATCTCAAGTCGACACCAGCTTGGGATGGAATGGCCTTGGCCGATGAAATGGTGTTCATGACAACGTTGGATGGCAAAGTTCTCTGTTTAGGAAAGTAGATCCATGACGTTGCCTGTCATAAGTCAAGTTGCGATGCTCTTGGTTACGTGGGTAACTACCGCGGCATTACCTTGCAACATACCTGTGTTTCGTTATGCGCTGGAACGTTGGCCCTCGGATGACTATCAATTGGTCGTTTATCACAAGGGGCCACTGCCTCAACAAGCTGAAAAGGATCTGAAAAAGATCGAGTCTTCCATTGCCGCTTCAAAAGCTCAGAATGCAGCGGGGGAGAGCAAGTTTTGTAATCTAGCTGTTGTAAGGCTCGACGTTAACGGGTTGGCGAGTAATTCTCCTGAGCCTCGGATGCAGGAATTGCTTAAGCACTGGAAGTCTGAGCTATCGCAGCAAAGTCTTGAAAAGCCTTTCGCAGAACTACGCACAGCACCAATTAGCGGTCGAACGCTGGTTGTTTGGTCGGGCGAGCTGTCGGCATGGGACTCGACTGTAATGCTCTCATCGCCAGTTCGAGGTCAGCTTTGCCAGAATCTGATGCGGGGAGATGCTGTCGTCTGGCTCATGATCCGATCCAAAGATGAAGGCAAAAACGCGGCCGCTCGGAAGGTTCTTGTTGAAAAGAACAAAGAGCTTACACAGCAGATCGAACTGCCAGATGGTGTTGGTCTGCCGGGATCAGAGCTCTTTAGCGAAGTGCCACTGCTAATGGATTTTACGATTGCCGAAGTTGCTCGCGATGATGCAAAAGAGCGATTCCTCTTGAGCCTCTTTCAACGCTTTGATTCTGATGCGTTTGAGAGTGACGAACCGCTCTTCATTCCAGTGTTTGGTCGCGGCCGAGCACTCGAAGTAATCCCAGCTTCGCGACTAGACGCCGGAATGATTGGCGATTTGACAGCCTTTCTTTGTGGAGCTTGCTCCTGCCAAGTCAAGGAACGCAATCCAGGCTTTGACTTGTTGCTCACGATGCCTTGGCAAGAAAAACTGTTCGGCGCAGGCCCCTATCCTCCGCCACCAGACGTCGGCCTAGGCTCGCGTTCTCAAGAGCTCAAGATGCGTCAGATACCGGGTGGCAAATCCGCTAAGCCAAACCAGTAGCCAAGAAATTGGGTGGTACGCTCAGAAGTTGTTTAGCCGAAGCGCAGCGAGGCAACAACTGATGGGCGTGGTGATCTATGCGTGCGGCCGAAAATAACACCAAGTCAAACCAAGCCACGCCCTTCGAGGCTTGCTGCTCTCGCCTCTCAGAGCGTGCCACCCGATTCTGTTAGGCACGCCCATGAAGATGAGAAACTGGGTGGCACGCTCAGAAGTTGTTGACCGAAGCGCAGCGAGGCAACAACTGATGGGCGTGGTGATCTATGCGTGCGGCCGAAAATAACACCAAGTCAAACCAAGCCACGCCCTGCGAGGCTTGCTGCCCTCGTCTCTCAGAGCGTGCCACCCGGTTTGGTTTGGTCGGCACGTTTGGCCTACATTCCGACGCGCTTGAGTACTGCGTCCAAAGTTGGTCGAAGCGCTGCCGCGCTACTGCGCAGTCCTTGCAGTTCCTTTGGCCAAAGCTCGATCTCTAGCTTCTGCTTTGCACCGCAACGGCTGACAACCGTTGGTACAGAAAGAGCAACGTCGCGGATTCCGTAACAACCGGTTTGAACGGTGCTTACTGGAAGAATGCGTCGTTGATCCAACAGGATCGATTCGATCACATCGCGAATCGCGATACCGACCGCAAATCCAGCTCCACCCTTTTTCGAAATGACTTCCGCGCCGGACTTTTTCGTGCGAGTGAAGATCTGATTAGCCAGGTTGAGATTCCAGCCCGGATACTTTTCAAGCGGTAAAGATCCAATTGTTGCACTCGACCAGATCGGTACCATGCTATCGCCGTGCTCGCCCAGAATTAGCGCGCGAGTCTGCGTCGCGGGAACCTTGAGCTGTTCGGCAATCAAGCTGCAAAAGCGGATCGTATCCAGTTGAGTCCCCAAACCCATGACGTGGTCCTCGGGCAGTCCCAAACTCTTCGCAGCAACGTAAGTGAGAATGTCCACTGGATTGCTCACCACCAAGACTTTGGCAGATTGCTTGAGTCCAGCCGCTTTGACATTGCGCAGGATCTCAACGAAAAGATCGGTGTTGCGATTGATCAAATCTAATCGCGATTCGTCCGGCTTGCGACGTAAACCAGCCGTGATGCAGATAACATCGCTGCTAGGGATGTGTTCGTAGGAGCCAGAGGTGATGACTTGATCAGCAACGCTTGGCGATCCGTGCATAATGTCCAAAGCGTGGCCTGCGGCAAGATCTGCATTGACGTCCACCAAGGCAATCTCTTGAGCAATGCCACCGCATTGAAGAGCGAATCCGGCACAACTGCCGACCAATCCGCCGCCGCCGATAATACTGACTTTCATGATCTATGTCGTTGAGTAATGAGGTAGATTAATAGGGTTGAGTTTTCGACGTTCGGACATCGGTTCGCCGCGAATGCACGAAAGCATTTCGCGGCGAGACACAGACTATCGTTTGCCAAGTTGGCTCATCACCTGGTCGGTAATCAGCTTGACCAGGCGCTCTTCATCAGCGGCTGACATTCCCGTGGATGCTACGGACTTAGCTGCAGCGGTAACAGCTTCGACTGCTTTGGCTGGCATGGATGGTGGAGCATCAAAGGCGCGACGCTCAACTCCCGATGATTCCCAGCTTTCGCGGAAAATATCGTTAGCACAAATGTCGCAGTTCTTGTACTCTTCAGTCAGACGAGGATCGGTGAATCCCCACTTGGCTTTAAGGTCCAACAACTCTTGGCTCTTCTGGTGATCCAAGTAGCTGACATGGCCCAACTGTCGAGCCAACATCAGAATACGGCAATAGGCGTCCAAAATCTCTGTCCACCAGTAAGCCTTCTCCACATCTTCGCCGAAGCTAACGGTACCGTGGTTTGCAAGAATCATCACATTACACTTGCTCACAAACGGAATGATCGTGTCGGCAAAAGCTTGTCCGCCAGGTGTTTCGTACTTGGTAATTGGCACGTCACCGAGGAAGACTTCGACTTCTGGAAGAACGCATTGAGGAATCGGTTCACGAGCTACGGCGAATGCGGTTGCATGCGGTGGATGGCAGTGTACGACCGACTTAATGTCGGCTCGTTGCTTGTAAATTTCCAAGTGCAGCAACGCTTCGCTACTTCGCTTGCGACGGCCAGCAATCTGCTTGCCCGTCATATCGATCGTGCAGATATCGTCAGGCTTTAGAAAGCCCTTGGAGTGCATTGTTGGTGTGCACAGCACTTCGTTGTCGCTGATTCGGACGGTGATGTTTCCATCATTGGCCGCAGCAAATCCCTTGTTGTAGATTCGTTGTCCGATATCGCAGATGTCTTGCTTGATCTTGTGAACGTTCAGCATAGTTATTGAACTCTCTTGTCCAGGAAAACTTGTCCGGGAAAACGTAATTGTCCCGTGGTTGAATTAGTAGGTTGTGGTTGAGTTAACTGAGGTTGAGCTTTTTGAGTGCTCGTGGATCGATATGAACTTCGTCGAGGATTGCTGAACAATACGCGTCGACGGCTTTGAGGTCTGGCTTGAAGGGCTGAGCGGCTTCGGCTCCGTCGCTAACAGCGATCAAGTTGCCAATCCCAGCTCCTAAGTCATCCCACACGGCAATCAAATCTGGCTCGGCCGTGGGCTTGCCTGTGAGCGTGGATTGTTCGAGCGGTTCGGTTGCCAGTAGTCGTGTGCCTTGATAGCAAGGGTGGCACCGTGCAAGTGTGACATTCCCGATCACTTTGTGGATCTTCATGCGACACCTCCTTGAACTGATATTTGTGACCAAGCTTGAACCAATCGGGCTACTTGAAAGCTGGACCAGTGTTTTTCATCCACGACAATCACGTGTGGATCAGCCTCGCGAACGGCGCGTTGTAGGTCAGCCGCTTGTGAAAGCGTGATGGAACGTAGTCGGGGAGCTTGACTGGCCAGCGACACCGCGGCAGCGAAGGGCAGGGCGGAGCACCAAAGAGTCTTGGTATTGCCAATGGTCAAGCTTGAAGCCAGCTTGTTGGTGTCTGCTTGGTCGACTATCGATTGCACGGCGATAAGCTTGTTGACTCCGCGAACGACTTTCAGCTTGGCATCGCTGGCGATCACGTTTATGGTAACGGCGGACTTGCTCGAACTGTTGGACGTTGGATTCGTAAACGTTGGATTCGAGTTCGACTTTGACGCGATTGTTGTTCCGCGAACGAGCTTGATCTTTCGTTGTCGCAGCTCGTCTTGAACAGCAGGCGTCACAACGGATCGCTTGGAGACATGCAGCGTCGTCACACCACTCAGTCGATCGCCCAATGACTGCAAAGTAATTAAGCTATCTTCAATGACCAGTGTTCCAGGTGAAGTAGGAGATGCTGGAATCGTTGTGTTAGCAGTCGTCGCAATCGCGTTAGGCGTAGCTGTTGTAGCCTCGCCCGACGTCAATAGACCATCACGCAAACGGTCGATGACCATGCGTACGATGGATTCAATTTCTTGACTGGGTAAGGACATGTTGGCTTTTGGTTTAGTACAGTTGTGGTCTGTTTGAACTACTGTCGTTTCTCGTCAACGATTCCCATCACGGCCCAGCGGATCGGCGAGTTCTGGACGCCAAACACTTCGCGGATGGCCGCTCCGTCGCTGGTCAAAATTACTCGATCACCCGCACCAGCTCCCAAAACATCGACAGCAAGCGTTGGCGCTCCATCGGCCGACACGCCATCGGATTGCAAAGGCTGAGTCACCAGCAGCTTCAACGACTGAAGCGTTTTATGCTTCACCGTTGAATGAGCGTGTCCGATGACGAGTGCTTCTTGCATGGTTTCTTAAGGCTTCGACTTTAGGAGATTACTGTTGTGAGCTTGCTAGTTTCTGAACGGACGTTTTTCGCGGTGTGTGATCGGCTTTACGATTGCGGACCACCGAGAATCCATAGGTCATCGATCAAGCTGCAACGACGCTCGCGGGTAAAGGTCAGAGGCGTTGTAACACCTTCGCCGGTGGGACCTGCGATGGAAAACGACGGATAGCCCTCGCCGCCCAAGCCCAGGCCAGCCATGCTGGGACCGTTCTTGATGAATAGCGTTGTATCCAAAGCTCGCGCCATCTTCGTCATGTTGTTGACGTTGCGAGAGTGAATGATGCTGGTGTGGCGAAAGCCATGTTCATAGTGTTTGGCTAGTTCAATCGCTTGATTGACGTCTCGGCAACGAACAAAAGGCACAAACGGCATCATCTGCTCGACGGACACAAACGGATGCTCGGCTTTAGTCTCGCCGAACAGCAATTCGACTTCAGCGTGAACGTTCACTCCAGCCGCCGCGGCAAGTTTAGCTGCGTCTTGTCCAAGTAGATCTTTGGTTGGTGCAAGGTGCTTGTCGTCGCCAACCTCTTGGAAAGCGGCAGCAGTCAGCCGATCAATCTGAGCCGCGTTCAATCGCACTGCGCCGGCTCGTTCCATGGCAGACATCATTGCATCGAACACGGAATCGACAACGAAGACTACCTTTTCAGCGATGCAAAGTAGGTTATTGTCATACGAAGCACCTAGGATGATGCTTCGAGCTGCTCGATCTAAGTCAGCAGTCTCGTCGACAACCACGGGTGGATTGCCTGGACCAGCTACAATCGCTCGTTTGCCGCTGTTAAGTGCAGCTCGAGCTACCGCGGGACCACCTGTAACGCAGATCAGCGAAACGTCGCGGCTCTTGAATATCGCACTCGCCGATTCCAAGGTTGGTTCAGTAATCAAGCAGATCAGATTGTCGATGCCGATATCTTCGTAGATTGCTTGGTTGAAGCGTCGAACACCTTCGGCCGCAACCTTCCGACCGCTGGGGTGTGGATTGACGACCAATGTATTGCCTCCAGCGATCATGCTGACGGCGTTGCCAGTGATGGTGGGCAGCGAGTGAGTTACGGGAGTGATTGCACCGATGACGCCAAATGGCGCGTGCTCAATCACGCACAAGCCACGGTCGCCGCTATAGGCCTGAGTTGTCAGGAATTCAGTTCCCGGTGCGCGTCGGCCCAAGGTCTCAAGCTTTTCGATCTTGTGCTTCAGTCGCCCGACTTTGGTCTCGTTCATCTCCATCGTGCCCAGTTCGACAGCGCTAGCGATCGAGATGCGTCGTATGTGGTCGATAGCCTTCTTGCGATCATCCATAGGTCGAGTTCGCAACTGCTCGAAAGCGCGTCGTGCCGCTGCGGCTGCGCGATCGGCACAGGTGAACAGACCAAATCGTTCACCACCCGCGGATGAAGTGCCACTGCTGGTCGGAGCGGATTCACTGCGAGATCGAACTTCGGAGAGTACTTGCGTGATAACGCTTCGTATTAGATCTTCGTTGATTTGCATATTGATAACTTGTGGTTTTGCTGGGAACTAGCTTTTGCTACGTCTGTACTTGTATTCGCTACGCTTGCTTAGTTGTCGCTACGCTTGTAGACAGCGTTTTTCTCAAGGTTGACCGAGTCGACGATTCCGATCACAACACAATCCACGGGCAGCTTTTGAGTCTCGGGAGTGAATCGTGCGCTGCTTCCTTGAACGATCAGAACGAAATCACCCACGCCCGCGCCCAACGTATCGACGGCTACAAAGGTGCGTCCGGTCGTGATCAACTCGTGACGCTCTTTGGGTTCAATCCGATATGGCTCAACGATCAATAGTTTTTGGCCGCGCATTGTTTCCACCTTTTGAGTGGAGACAACTGACCCTGTTACTTTGGCAACAAACATTGCTTATCTGCCAGTATTTGCGAAGCTGTAGGACAGCCTCTGGTTTTAATTCTGTTGAGTACGAAACTCTCGCGCTGCGATCTATGAATTAGTAATCGCTGCTACGGTTTGTCGAGCTACGATCAGCTCTTCGTTTGTCGGGATAACCCAAATCTGACTCTTGCTGTTGGCTGCATCGATACGCTGTTCGATTGCCCGAGTCGCTGCATTCTTGGAGTCGTCAAGGGTGAATCCAATCTCGCCGAGACCCTTGCAAATTGCCGAGCGAATGGAAGCACCGTTTTCACCGATTCCACCGGTGAAGACCAAAGCATCACAGCCGCCAAGCGAAACCAACATGCCGCCCAACTGCCGGCGAATCTCTTCCACGTAAACATCCAAAGCCAATAGTGCATCAGCGTTGCCGCTGCTTGCCGCTTGCTCAAGATCGCGGATGTCTCCACTGACTCCACCTGACATGCCCAGAAGACCTGCTTGAGTCGAAAGCGACTTGAGCATCTCTTCCAAGTTCTGTCCTGTGTGGGCCATCAGCATCGGTAGACAAAATGGGTCCAGGTCTCCAACGCGATTGTTCTGTGGCAATCCCGTTTGTGGACTCATCCCCATCGTGGTCGCCATACTCTTGCCGCCAGCGATCGCGCATAAACTGCTTGATCCACCCAGATGACAGGAGATGACTCTCGCATCGCTTCGACCGAGCAATTCCGCACTTCGCGTGGCGATGTAACGGTGGCTAGCACCGTGGAATCCCCATTTGCGAATTGGCAAAGCGTCTGTCCATTCTTTGGGCAGAGCGTATCGCTTGCGAGCTTCAGGAATGGTGCGATGAAAATCGGTTTCAAACGCAGCCACTAGTGGAATGTCGGGAACAGTCGATGCCAATTGACGCATGGCCGCCATGTAGGGCGGATTGTGCGCTGGTGCCACCGAACTGACCTCGTCCATGGCCTCAAGCACTTGCGGAGTAATGCGAAACACACCTTGCAAACGACCACCGTGCACAGCTTTGAATCCGATCGCAGCGATTTCGTCCGCATGAGCGATGCAACCGTTTTCAGGATCAGTCAATTGACTGATGCAAGCGCGAACGGCAGCTCCGTGATGCGGAACATCCATTTCGATCTGCAACTTCTTGTCGCCGATTTGGACCGAGCATGGGCAATTCGACGAACCAATACGCTCAACTCCTCCGCGCGCCAATTGGCGCGGCGGTTGAGATTGATCGACTGGCATGTCAAACAACCGATACTTGAAACTGGTGGAACCTAAGTTTGCGACGAGGACCTTCATCCCTGCACCCGCCTCTGGAAAGTGTGAAATACCTTGCTGTTGGTTGGACAGCAATCGCGCAGCCGCATCTAAGGAGTTCGAGGAGTTTAGTAGCTCGTTCGCTTTAAGCTCGTTCGCTTTAAGCTCGTTCGAAGGCTCACCTTCAGACGCTGGTTGAGCGATTGCAGGTGAGCTTAGGCAAAAAAAGCTGCAGCTAGACCTTCGGCTGGTCGTGGAATTACGTGGCTGCTAACCAATTCGCCAACTTGCGCTGCTGCGGCTGCGCCAGCTTCAACGGCTGCGCGGACACTGCCGACATCGCCGCTGACAACGGTTGTGACCAAGCCGCCGCCGATGTCAACTCGCTTAACGATTTGTACGTTAGCCGCTTTGACCATTGCGTCTGTAGCTTCGATCAGAGACAGAAGACCTTTTGTTTCAATCAATCCGATTGCGTCGTTCATCTTATTTGTAAACCTTGTAAATTGTTCGCGTGAAAATCGTGGAGACTACAGAGTCGCGCCGGACTTGTTGCCGACCTTGAGGACCTTGGACAGGTCTTGGTGAGGTCGCGCGATCACTTGAACGCTAACCACTTCACCGACTCGACCAGCCGCTGCGGCCCCCGCATCGGTAGCTGCTTTAACGGCAGCAACGTCACCACTTACGAAAGCCGAAACAAGACCGCTACCGACCTTGTCCCAACCTAGAAACTGCACATTGGCAGCCTTCATCATGGCATCGACCGCTTCGACCAATGAGACGAATCCCTTGGTTTCGATCATGCCTAGAGCTTCAGAAATTTGCGCCATCTTCGGTTTTCTCCTCGGGTTTGGCATTGGGAAATCAGCCATTGCTGGCTGGGTTAAAGTTCAATGAATCAATCGTTTTGTTTTGTAGTGGGATTCGCCAGAATTCCCTTGCCAGACTTCCCTGTCAGAATTCCTGTGATTAGGAATTCTGGTGAATCCCACTACGTCATGCAGGAATTCTGGCGAATCCCACTACAGCATTTAGGGCCTTAGTGCCCCTTGCACTTGCAATCGCCTTGCTTCTTGATGGTCACTTCGGTGGCCGCATCGAGAAGGCACGCGTTTCCTTCATCAGTATCAATGTGGACTTCCAACTTGGCTTTTGCATCGGCTCGAACCAAAAGGTCATCAAACGAGATGCTGCACATTGGGCTCACGACTTTCAAAGTCATCAGGTCGCCATTTTGCACGCCGTAATAAGCCGCTTCGTCGAAGTTCATGTGAACGTGTCGAGCGGCTCGGATGACACCTTGCTTCAATTCAACAGCGCCTGCAGGACCGACCAATACGCAGCCTGGGGTACCATTGATGTCGCCGGAATGACGTACTGGAGCGTCGATACCAAGAGAGATCGCATCGGTTAGAGCCAGTTCAACTTGACTGTGAGGTCGAGTCGGCCCGAGCACGCGGACTTCGGGGAGCATGCGTCGTCGTGGACCAACGATCATGACAGTTTCGGCTGCTGCATAGAAACCGTCTTGATAAAGAGGTTTGCCAGCGGTCAGCTTGTGACCTTTGCCAAACAATTGCTCAACATGCTCGTCTGTCAAATGCACGTGACGAGCCGAAATGCTGACTCGTAAGTCGGGTGTCCAGGGTTGCGAAGCTTCGGAGGCACCACTTCTGCCTGATGCGCGGCGGATGATTTGACGCACAAGAGCTTCAACTTGGGAACGATCGAAAGATGATGTCGTAGTCACGTTGATCGCCGTATGGAAACAAAGGTTTTTTTAATTGGTTTTTATAGGGACACAGTTCGCAAGGCTTTAGAGCGTTGTACTGTCGTCTGAACTTCTTCGCGTTGTTGGCCGACTTTCGTCAGCAGTATTTTCTTGGCCGCTTGAGCCACTTTGGCCAGCTTCTGCCAGTTCCAGTCGCACATCGGCGGCCGTCAATCGGTCCTGCCATGTTTGACCAAGATCTGGGTCGCTGACCACCACGTCCACTTCCCCAAGGCTGCAAAGGCGAGCCAAGGAGCTCTTTCCAAATTTGCTGCTGTCAGCCACCACCATCGTGCGGTCCGCGCATCGCATCATTGCGGCTTCGGTTTCCACCAATAGCAAGTTGCTGTTGTAGTACCCACGTTCGTCGGCTCCTGCGATGCTGAGCACTGCTGTTTGTACGTTCAACGAAGCCAGCATCTGGTTGGCGTAGGGGCCAAGGGTCACTCCGGTTCTGCTGTGGACATACCCACCCAGCACCACCAAGTCGACTTGATCGTTGGACGCGAACAAACTAGCCAGCGGAAGCGAATTGGTCACGATTTGCAGCGGACGTCCTACCAGTTGCTTGGCTAACTCGTAGGTCGTGCTGCCGCCATCTAGTAAAACCGTGTCGTGATCTTCAATCATCCGACTGGCTGTGATCGCAATCTGTCGCTTTTTCTCCCACTTGTCTGCGCGTTTGTGCTCGAAAATCTTCAGTGTGGCCGACGGACCTGTGGAAAATACCCCACCATGGGTTCGTTGGGCTTCACCTTCAGCTTCCAAGTAGTCCAAATCGCGGCGAATGGTCGATTCGCTAACATCAAGTGCCGCTCTAAGGTCTGGAATCGAGACAAAACCTTGGCTCCGAATCAACTCTCGGAGCTTCGCGCGGCGCATCTCCGTAACGTTAATCGTGCTCAAAATCGCTCGCTCCAGGCCAACCGTAAGGCAGGAATCTATCGAAACGTGATAAGATTCTACCATTCTAATGAATGAATTCAATCAATCCAAGCATTGATTTGGATAAATAGGCAGGATGTAATGGCGAATCGCCTGTCTGTATGACGCTCTATTGGGTGGTTTGCGTTCGGGTTATCGAAAGAGAGAATGGTTTTGTGCCCCTCTATCGGCGCGAAGCCGAACTGTCGCAGTATGCGTCGCGCTATTGGACCTGACTGGAGTTCTCGGCGCCTTCGGAATAGGATAGAGTGACTCTGTTCAACCTACCCGCCTGTAAAACCTCCCACCTTAAGTAATCTCGTGTCTGCTAGCCAATCCACTGTGGTGAATCGCGCGCGATGTTGGCCTGCCCTGTTCTTGGCTCTGCTTTTCGGCCAATTTGTGATCCATGCCAGCGACCCAATCAAGATAGATCCAATCAAGATAGATCCAATTAGCTCCGAGCCAACCAAACTAGATTTCAATCGCGACGTCCGTCCGATTCTCTCGGAAAACTGTTTCTACTGTCACGGACAAGACGGCAATAAGCGCGAGGGTGGATTGCGTCTGGATCTGCGTGAGGATGCAGTTGCTGCTGGCGCAATCGACCCGAGCTCACCCGCCAACAGTGAGCTGCTCAAGCGAGTCCTTGAAAGCGACTCGGAAACAATGATGCCTCCGCCTAAGTCCAATCGACGGCTGACCGAGTCTCAGAAGCAGACCTTAGAGCGTTGGCTCAAAGAGGGCGCCGAATACTCCAAGCACTGGGCCTTTGTCGCGCCGGTGCGGCCGGAGCCGCCCAAGGTACAGAATCAAGCTTGGGTTCGAAATCCAATCGACCAGTTTGTCGTATCCAAGTTGGAATCGCAGGGACTGCAACCCTCGCCGGAAGCTGATCGCGCAACGTTGGTAAAACGCTTGTACGCGGACTTGGTGGGATTGCCGCCAACTCCCGAGCAAGTCAATCAATTCGTGAACGACACGAATCCACAAGCCTACGAAGCGCTCGTTGATCAGTTGATGAAGAGCCCTCATTACGGCGAGCGCGTTTGTCTGCCGTGGTTAGATGCGGCTCGCTATGCTGATAGCAATGGATTCCAGCAGGATGGCGATACATGGCAATGGATGTGGCGCGATTGGGTCGTCAAGGCAATCAACGAGAATATGCCGTTTGACCAATTCACCATTTGGCAGCTTGCCGGAGACTTACTGCCCGATGCAACGGTCGAGCAAAAGATAGCAAGCGGATTCAATCGCAATCATCTGCTGAATGGGGAAGGTGGAGCAATCGCCGAGGAGCAGCGGTTTGTCATCCTGTTTGATCGAATCGATACGACTGCCACGACCTTTCTTGGTTTATCGATGTCGTGTGGCCAATGTCACGATCACAAATACGATCCCATCACGCAACGCGACTACTACAGTTTGATGGATGCGTTTAACCGCGTGCCCGAGACGGGAACTCCACAGTTTTTCTCCAAGCGAATTCGCGTCGGTAATCCAGTCTTGGAGGTTCCCAACGAAGAAGTCTTGAAACGCCGCGATGAATTCGACGCTCGCATTGCTGAATTACAAAAGAGCCTCGATCCTTTAGTGGACGCGGCCTTTTATGGATGGCGAACTGGAATCTTTGCTGACAAGAAACCTGGAGAAGGGAAAGGACTTCCCGAATCGTTATCGAATCTCTTGAAGAAAGAGGAGAAGGATCGATCGGACGATGAGAAGAAGAGCATTGAAGTCGAGTTGCGAAAGCACTTCGACTCCAAGGTACGTGATACTTTGGCAGACAAAATTCCGGACATAACAAAGCTGGCGAATCTTCGCAAAGAGCGAACGGAATATCTGAATGATCAGATGCCTAGACCGATGATCATGAGCGACGCGCAGCCTCGTGACACGCATATCTTGACTCGCGGTGAGTACCTCAAGCCTGCCGAAAAAGTTGCTTTTGCGACTCCTGGATTTTTGCCGGCCATGAACCAAGAGCTGCCCAAGAATCGTCTGGGACTTGCGAAGTGGTTGGTTTCTCCCGAGCAGCCGCTTACGCCACGCGTTCAAGTGAATCGCATGTGGCAATTCTTCTTTGGTTCGGGCCTGGTGAAAACCTCGGAGGATTTCGGAGTTCAAAGCGAGTATCCCATTCATCTCGACCTCTTGGATTGGCTTTCGGTCGATTTTCGAGAGAACCAATGGGATATGAAACGACTCAATCGTCTGATCGTAACCAGCGCGACCTATCGTCAAAGCAGCCGAATCACACCAGAGCTTCGCAGCGTTGATCCAGAGAACAAACTCTATGCTCGAGCTCCTCGTTTGCGAATGCCTTCGATGGTCTTACGCGATTGGGTATTGGCCTCGAGCGGTCTGATAGATGATCGAATCGGCGGTAAGCCAGTCTATCCCTACCAACCCGACGGCATCTGGGAATCGTTGGCGATTACTAAGGAGCGCGACTTTACTTATCCGAGCTCCAGCGGCAAAGATCTTTATCGCCGCAGCCTGTATACCTTTTGGCGAAGGACAGTCGGACCTGCAAACATGTTCGATGCGTCGACTCGACAAACCTGCAAAGTACGCCTAGCCGCAACTAGTACACCGTTGCACGCACTGACCACTCTCAACGATCCGACTTGGGTCGAAGCCGCGAGGGTCTTGGCCGAGAAGTCGATGGTGGCAAACGCAGATTTGCTTGAGCAAGTGAAGTTCTGCTTCCAACGCGTGGTCTGCCGACAGCCAACGGATTCCGAGTGTACCAAGCTAGTGAAGGCTTGGGAGAAGCAGTTTGCGATCTTTAGTGCGGATGCAAAAGAGGCTAGCGAACTTGTATCTGTGGGTGCGGCAAGTCGCGATAGTTCGCTAGACCAGACCAAGCACGCGGCGATGACGGCGTTGTGTCTGGCGATTTTCAATTTGGATGAGTCACTTACGCGAGAATGATGATGCAGAACTATCTGAATGAAGAGTTGTTGATGCAGAATCGAGCCCGAGTGACTCGTCGGCAACTGTTTGGACGCATGAGTAGTGGTCTTGGCGCGACTGCACTGGCCTCGCTGATTCAAAGGGGAGGCTCTTCAGTTCATGCCAATACATTGCAAGGTGTTCCAGGCGTTGCAAGTGGAGGATTGGAAGGGCTGCCTCATCACATCGCCAAAGCCAAACGAGTCGTGCTTCTTTGGCAAGGCGGTGGGCCATCGCACGTGGATCTGTTTGATGAGAAGCCAACCATGCAAGAGATGGCTGGCAAGGAGATCCCCGAGAGCGTCCGCGGTGCGACTCGTCTGTCCACGATGACCAGCGGCAATGCAAAGTGGCCCTGCATTCCAGCGATCAAGCCGTTTCAAACTTACGGACAATGCGGCCGACGACTCAGCAGCATGATTCCTAACATCGGCGCGTTGGCTGATGACATGACTTTGGTGCGATCAATGCACACCGAGGCCGTGAATCACGCCCCGGGTGTAACTTACTTCATGACTGGTTCGCAGGTTCCCGGTCGGCCGAGTATGGGTGCATGGTTAGCCTACGGTTTGGGAAGCGAGACGGACGAGCTGCCGACGTTTGTAGTGATGACATCCAGCGATAAAGCTAAGACCTGCGGGCAACTGTTCTTCGACTACTACTGGGGCAGTGGATTCTTGCCTAGTAAGTTCCAAGGTGTGCGCTTTCGAAACACCGGTGATCCGGTACCATACTTGGCTAATCCCGCTGGCATGAACTCGTCCTCGCGACGCGCGATGTTGGATGACATTGCTTCGTTGAACGCTCAACACTTGGAAGATTATGGTGATCCAGAGATCGACACGCGGATCGCTCAGTATGAAATGGCGTTTCGGATGCAGTCGAGCGTCCCCGAGCTGCTCGACTTCTCCAAAGAAACGGCTTCGACAATTCAGCGCTATGGCCCTGATGCACTGGTGAAGGGGACTTACGCGAACAATTGTCTGATTGCTCGAAGACTTCTTGAGCGTGGTGTGCGTTTTGTGCAGCTCATGCATGCAGGCTGGGATCAACATAACAACTTGTACACGCAACTTGAAGAGCAATGCCGCGACACCGATGCTCCTTCAGCAGCCCTGGTCCAGGACTTGAAAGACCGCGGCATGCTGGAGGATACGCTGGTAATTTGGGGTGCCGAGTTCGGACGTACTCCATTTGGACAAGGTAATCCAGAAAAGCCGAATGGACGTGATCACTTTGGCCGCGCGTTCAGTTGGTGGATGGCTGGTGGCGGTGTGAAAAAGGGGCATGTTTACGGAACTACCGATGAATTTGCCTGGAACATTACGGAAAATCCAGTTCACATTCACGACATGCAGGCCACCATCATGCATCTGTGTGGCGTAGATCACACGCGATTGACTTTCCGTTATCAAGGCCGGCAATATCGGCTGACCGACATTCACGGCGACGTCGTACAAGGCATTTTGGCTTAGCGGCGGATCTCCGGTGATGCGTGCATCCCGTCACCACAGTTGTCCGTTGGCGATGCTAACCTGCTCTACAAGAACTTTGCATCGGATACAATCGTAAGCATCTGAATCGATCTGAATCGGCCCATCACATTCTAGGAGAACGGCGATGCGACTTCTGAAATATGCGATTTGTACTGTTTGTTTCGTAGCACTTTGCAATACACAATTTCTGTTGGCTCAGGCAACCAAGACCCAACAGGATACGCCGCCTCTTGCTACTCCGGAAATAGACACACTCTTCCAGGAGAAGAAGGCACTTCTAGCCGATTCTAAGGAAACTACGACGCCCAAGAAGGCAGAAATCGTACTGAGCGAACGTGATCAGAAGTTCAAGAAGCTGATGACTGGGGCTAAGTTGACAGGGCTGTTTACGATCGAAGGTAAGCCCATGAAGGACCAAGTCGAAGACACCTATGAAATTCGCAAGGTTGAGAAGGCCAAAGCCGATGGAGATACATGGCTTATCACTTCGCGAGTCAAATATGGTAAGAACGATTACGAGATGCCTTTTCCGATCGAAGTGAAGTGGGCGGGCGATACACCGGTTTTGACGCTAGAGAAATTGGCTGTTCCCGGGCTTGGAACTTTCTCCTGCCGCGTTGTATTGCATGGCACCAAGTACGCAGGTACGTGGCAACACGACAATGTTGGTGGCCACATGTTCGGCAACATCAAGCTAGCTGAGGAAGCTGCAGTTGAAAAACCCGCGCAAGGCGAGAATCCGAAGGTGTAAAGTAGGATTTTATCTGCCAGCCACGACACAAAAGCCACAAAGGTCATTCATGCGTTTATGTAGTGCATTGCGGCTATCCGAACAATTGCAGGGAAGTTTCATGCGGAAGAAAGTTCGAAGTCAATAACCTGCCCCTACATACTCAGCATCCGACCCAATAGCCCAGCCACGATGTGGCGATACAAGCTTAGCTCTGGGTGAGCGCGGCGAGTCCCGCGAGCCAAGCGTAACCGAGGGTATTCGAAGCGAAGGTTTTCGCGGTGCGGGCTTATGCAACCGTTTCGAAAGTCTCAATTCGAACCGCAACATCCCTGTCGCCGTGAATCGAGCTTTTCGTTACATCGTCCATTGCGATAACGATTTACGCTACCACACGAGATTCGATTGGGCGGTATTGATTGTTTTGCCCTTTCAGGGCGGACCGGCTCCATCATTTCGCTTTCCCAGGGCGGCGCTTCGCTATGCCCTGGGCTGATTTGTTGTGGCCTTTCAGGCCAGTAAGACTCACTGCCGAAGCCTCGCTCAAAGAACCAGAGCCACAAACCAGACTCACTTACCCTGCGGCCCAAGACCGCTTTGGCAGCGGCGGCCTTCTCGAACGCAGGATTAGATGTTGGCTCATCACTCAAACGACGAGCCTAGGAACTTTATTTGAAAAGGATCGATCGCGCCACCACGTCACTTTTGCTATAGAGTCAAACTTGGTCAAACCCGGCAGGAATTTGACCTACCTTAACGACTCAAGACGCCTGGCTTCGTCGCGGGCGTCTTCTGCTAAGGTGATGAATTGATGATCCTGAGTTCCAGCAAAGGTACGCTGGTAAGTCAGACTGAGCGCGGTAAAGTTGAATGGCTCGTTGGGCTCTAGCTGACAAGCCTTGACGCCGTGTGCGATTGCCTTCTCAAACTGAGCTGACAAAGTGTACAGGCGTCCCAGTGTTAGATGGCTGAGCACATGATCGGGTTCGTCTGCAACCAAAGCCTCGAGTGCGGCAATCGCTTCCTCCGACTTGCCTTGGTCCTTCAGTTTTTCAGCTGCGTTATAACGTTCTGCTACGGTGGTCATATCTTAAATTCACTTCGATTAAATTCTTAGCACATTACGGTTGGCCTTTACGATCGCTGGCCAACCGAATCAATACAAGGGGTAACAGCATGGACTCGACTCAGGTACAAGACCTGGAAGAGCGAATTGAAGCGGCAATTGCCGAGCTTTTCCGAGGAAAACGAACTTCCGCAGCACTTCCCATGCGACCATCCGGTCATATTCTCGAAATGATGGCCAAAGCTGCAACCGCTGTTTACGAAGCGGCTGTCGAAGCTTCCAAGAAACCTCACAATTAGCTGGCCGCCGTAGCTGTCCTAAAACACTCCCCGAAACGACTGGGCACAACTTCCAGTGAATCCAGCTTGGCCGCAAATTGGATATCTGGTTGGTAGCCGGCTTGGACAAGGTTGAAGCCACCCGAGAATTTTTCTAGTAGGCTGGCCAGTCCCGGTGCGGTTGGCGTCGGGTTCGCTTGCCAGAGGCCTAAGGCGATCATGGCGCTGTCTCCCACGAGCTCAACGTGGGTGAGATTTGTGAGCGAAGAAAGGATTGCTCCTACCGCTAAAAGATCCTCTCCGGCCATTTGCCCGTCCGTCCCGGCGCAAACTATCGACCAGCGATCGATGTCACTTGCCGCTATGGCGCGAGCAATTGCTTGACGGTTGACTAACGAACCGAGGAAGCACGTGTCGAAGTCAGCGACAGCTTCGACGGCTCGGGTTCCATTGGTCGTGGAGAAGACTAACTTAGCTCCCGCAACCGACTCGGCGGTGTACTCCAACGGGCTGTTGCCAAAGTGAAAGCCTGGAATCGGCTTACAGTGCCTCTCGCCGCATAGTCTAGCGTTCGAGCCGATCTGCTTCCCAAGCTGCATCGCCGCGTCGATCTCTTGAGCGACCTGAATCGACTCGGCTCCCGCGTGAAGAGCTTGCGCCGCCGTTGTAGTGAATCGCAGCGTGTCGATCACCACCGCCCCACGCTGAACTTTAGGATCGCTCAAGCTTGGCAACATCAAGCTCGGCAACAAGGCCACGTCGATTTGTAGAATGCGGTTCAATTCGTTCCAAGCCTCATCTCAATGAATTGCGTTAGCTTAGAGAATTGGCTCCATTCTGGCGAGTGGCTTTGTAAAGACGAATTGTGAAACGCCGATCAGACGTTCTTCAAAACCCGCTTGGCAGTAGCAAAGGTAATACTCCCAAGTCCGAATGAAACGATCGTCAAAATTCAACTTACGAACATGATCGATTGAATTCCAAAAATTTTGACGCCACATCTGGAGAGTCTTTCCGTAGTGTGGACCAAAATCTTCGCAGTGAAGGAATCGTAGATCCGTGTGGCTGGCCAAGCACTGTCCAATCGCTCGGATGCTTGGAAGAAAACCTCCCGGGAAAATGTATCGTTGGATGAAGTCAACAGAGTTTCGATAGGCGTCGTAGCGATGATCGGGAATGGTGATCGCTTGAATGGCCATCGCGCCACTGGGCTTGAGAAGCTTCGAGCATTGCTCGAAGTAGCTCGGCAAGAACTTTTCACCCACAGCTTCGATCATCTCGATTGAAACAAGTTTGTCGTACTGGCCGCGAAGATCGCGATAGTCTTGTTGCAGCAACGTAATTTTGTCATCGATTCCAGCTTCTCGAAATCGTGCTTGGGCAAGCGCATGTTGTTCCGCAGAGATTGTCGTGGTGGTGACTCGGCATCCGTAGTTGGTGGCCGCATGCATCGCGAAGCCTCCCCAACCAGTGCCAATCTCCAACAGATGGTCTTCCGGCTTCAGGTCAAGCTTGCGGCAAATGCGGTCGTACTTCTCAAACTGAGCGTCACCCAAGGTCATGTCGGGCTTGTGGAACACTGCCGACGAATAGGTCATGCTCTTGTCGAGCATCAGAGCGAAAAACTCGTTGCTGAGGTCGTAGTGAGCGCTAATGTTTCGGCGACTTCCTGACTTTGTGTTTCGCTTAAGCCAGTTCATTGCAACGCGAAGAGGCTTAGTTAGTTTGGCCAACTTGCCGTCGACTGAATTCATCGCGTCGGCGTTACGAGCTAGGACTTGAAGAAGCTGCGCTAGATCGGGCGTATCCCAGTCGCCTTGAATGTAGGACTCGGCCGCTCCTAAGCTTCCCCCGGTGATCAGTCGGCGGTAGAAGTCTGGCCTTCGCACAACGATGACTGCTGATTCAGTTTGGTCCGAATCGCCAAATCGCCAGTTCTGCGCACCGTCTTGGACGACGAGCGACCCAAGCTCGATACGTTCCAGTCGCCTGAGTACCAGGCGCTTAATCAAGCTTGCCGAGCTCACCAAATCGTAACTTGTAGGCTTTTGAGCTGACTCCGTTTTGGAAGTGCAGGTCAATTGTGGCTTGGTGGTGTGGGTGCAGCAAGCGGCGTCGGCTGTGCAATTGCAGGTCTCTTGTTGGGGTGCAGGTACACAGGACATTTCTTCCACCAGAGTTTGAGTGCTTGATAATGTATTGCCGCAATAATTTGAGCGGTCATCAATGGGTATCGAACGGTCATCCACCGCAGTTCGGATCGATTCAATTCGCGGCGACGCAAGTTCATTGCCGCTGCGAAATGACGCTTGTCGTCGCGATAGTTTTCTAGAGTCACTGACAAGTGGTCGTTGGGAGTTTTAAGTCGCCAGCGATATTGCATGTCCATGTCCATGAAAGGCGAGACATGCATCTGCTTGGGATGTTGGTACCTCAGGTCCTTGGATTCTTGCTGGTTGCCTTTCCAGAGGACATAAAGGTGTCGCTCGCCCCACGGCGTATTGTTTACCTCGGCAACCACGTTTTCTATTCGACTGCCATCGGGCGAGTAGACGTAGAACAGATTGAGCGGGCTGAAGTAGTAACCAAAGTATCTTAATTGTGTCAGTAAACGAATAGACCCCGACGGTGCGGTTCCTGTTTCTCGCGAGACCAACTCGCGAACTTGAGGCCCCAGATCGTCCAGGCCACCAAGATGATCTTTCCCGTGGAATGAAGCCGTTGAAAGCTTGCGGTTGGAGATCAATTTGGAACTTCCAACCAGCTCGGGAATTTCTTCCAAGTCAAGAAACAGCATGAACAAGCGATATTGGAATCGGTGCTCTAGCGGCTCAAAGCGGCAGTGGCTGACATTGCCTTCGTAGATACAACTGTGCATGATTCGAGTCCAATACCGAATTGTTTCGCCACAGCTAAGGCACTGTTGACGCCGTCCTCGTGAAAACCATAACCCCAATAAGCGCCGCAGAAGTGTGTTCGCTGCTTCAATCCACTAATCTCACCGTGTCGTCTCTGCGCTGCGATGGAACTGCGTTGGTACGATGGATGGTGATAAACGAAGCTGCGTATGATCTTACCGGGATCAATGGCTGCTGTGTCGTTGAGCGTCAGCAAAAGCGGTCGACTCAACCCAAGATTCTGTAAGCGATTCAAGTCGTACGTTACCGAAGCCAAGTGATCTTGATCGGACTGCGGAATGCGATAATTCCAACTTGCCCATGCAGCGGTTCGTTGAGGCAAAAGTCGTGTGTCGGTGTGAAGCACTGCATCGTTGGCTTGGTAGGGAAAACAGCTTAGCGTAGCAACTTCGTCATCGCTAGGATCTGCCAGCAGTCTTCGCGTTTGATCTGAGTGAGTCGCCAATACGACTTGATCGAAACTCTCTTCGCCCGCAGCGCTAATTACTCTTACGGAGTGTTGACCTCGATAGACTCGTTCCACTGGGCAATTCAGCCGAGCGGAATCCATCATGGGCTCCAAAAGCTTAGCAAGATAGACTCGAGAACCGCCGCAGATTGTTCTCCAAACCGGCCGATCGGCTATTTGCATGAGGCCATGATTGTTGAAGAACCCTATCATGAAGCGGGCTGGAAAATCCAGGATTGCATTGGGTTCGCTGGACCAAATCGCCGCAGCCATGGGCACAAGATATTGGGAGATGAAGCGGCTGCCCAAGCGATGCTTCTTCAAGAACTGACCCACTGTTTCCTGGTCGTCGTTTTGCTGTGAGGTGTTATTCGAATAGGCCTTGGCAGCGTCAGTTCCAACACGATTGAATCGTACAATGTCCAGCAGTAACTTGTAGAACGATGGGTTCAGTAGGTTGCTTCTCTGAGCGAAAAGTCCGTTGAGCGAACTGCCTTGATACTCTAATCCCGTGCGATTGCAGTGGACGCTAAAGCTCATGTCGCTGGCTTGTGAGGGAACCTTTAAGAGCTCCAACATGCGGCAAAAATTGGGATATGTTCGGTCATTAAAGACCATGAATCCCGTGTCAGCCCAAACCGTTTTCCCGTCGACCTTTGCCGCCACAGTGTTGGCGTGACCGCCTAGATAGTTGGCCGCTTCGAATAGGACAACGTCGTGCTGGGAGTGAAGCAACCTTGCCACAAGACTCCCGCTAATGCCTGAACCAATGACCGCAATTCGCATCCAGTACTTTCTGTAATACTACGCTTTTCCTGAAAACGAATTGAAGGCGTTCCCGTAGGCCGTAACTGGCTCCAAGCCGTTGCGCCAGCTTAATCATTCCTATGTTAGCGGCGGGGCAACCCTTAAATCGACAAACGGGGTTTTGCTGCAGATTATTGCGCTATGTTCCGTTTTCACAACCCGGAAGGGAGCGAGCTGGGCGAGGCTGAAGCGATTGTGCGATTGCAAAAACGGCGGCATTTCTTGAACCGCAGGCGCTAATTTAGATGTTGCACAGTTTAGGTTTTAGGGGCGAAGCCCAGTCCGTTTACCTAGCCCAGCCTGGAGGGCTGGGTACGTAATTCGCGAGAAAAAGAAAGGGCCAACGGCCCGACGGTTTGACTGCAAACCGTCGGGCCGTTGGCCCTTAACGTATTCACGCTTCATCACCCAGCCCGATGGGCTGGGTTAGGTAAATTGCTGGACCTTCGGCCCGAAATCCCAAAAAGTGTGCAACATCAAAAGGCGCTACCCGCAGTCAGAAACGAGCGGCTTTCTGTCTTTAGCTTTATTGCGCTGGTTATCTCGGCGGCATCGTTGGCGGGACTGCGGCTTGCGCCTGCGGTTCAAGCAAGTGCTCCATATTGTTGCCCGCTGGGGCGATCGATCTATTTGTATCGATTATGCGGATTACTGACTTAGCGGGACTCGGCAAAATCACATTGCGGTAAAGAACTTGACTCAAAATGCGACCTACGTTTCTAGGTCTCGAGATAGTTGCCCGGTCTGATGCCGGAGCTCTTGGAGACTTTCGTAGCTTTGCTGTTAGCCGAGTTTTACCGATGCAAATTCTGAGACGTTATTGGATAGCCGCCCTGGTGATGCTGCTGGTGATGATCCACGCAGTGATCATCGGCTACGTGCGCTCAGAGGCTCGCCAAGTTAAAGTCAACGCCAGCCAGGAAATTCCCTTGGGCGTTTACTACGTTCAGTCCGCGGACAAGCAATGGATGTCTCAACTTAGAATCCACGTTTTGGTGACTCGCGAGACTCGCTTAGCGGCTAAGACCAACATTGAAATGAACAGGTGGCTGATCCATCAAGCCGTTGAAGAAAAACTGCGACAGATCGATCCATCGCTTCTAGCCGATCCAGTACTGCTTGAAATCAAGACACAGATCAAGACCGTTGTCGACGAAGCGTTAGCCGAAGAGCTGGTTGATCAAGTCGTCATCAATGATCGAGTCGACTTTCCGCTGCACAATTTTCAGGCTCGACCAGCTTACGACTTAACAGCCGTTGATCCGCTGTACCAGGGCAAGCCCGTCCACACTCAAATCAAGCCAGGTGACGAAGTCGAGGGACATTCATCGCATCACGTGAAGCCTGCCACTGCCGCAGCAGCGCACGGGGAAGCCGATGCTCCTGCAGAAGAGCCAAAATCTGCTCACTAATCTAAGACAGTCGGGAATCATCACGGATTTCCGCTAGTCGGATTGGCATAAAATCGGGGCCGAGCGAATCCCGCTACTCGATCTCGACCACAGCGCCGTGATTGACCAACTGGCCACCCAGATTGCAGCAACTGCAGTTGATGAAGGTCACACCAGCCTCTTCAACTTGGCCAAAGTTCCGAATACCTTCTTCGTCATGCAAATGCCCAAACGCATGGATTCGCGGCTTGATTCTCGAGCTCACGTGACGCGTCAGCGACATTGATCCAATGTGGATTGGCTCTTTGGACCTAAAGTCCCGCGTCACATCCAAGATCCCCTTGGGTGGACCATGGGTGATTAGAATATCGATGTCGTCAGGGATCGTAGCCCAAATAGCATCCAGTTCGGCTCTCGCAATGTTGTACGCCCAATTGAAAAACCAAGGCGTGTAGGGTGAACCGAAGATCTTCAGTCCTTGGAACTCAAGTTGTTCGTGGATTAAGAAGCGAATGTTGGGATAATCTGTCTGCTTGATCAAACCCAACTCGACTGCCACTGAGTGATTGCCGGGAACAAAAATCTTGTTGGGAATCTCCAGGTCTTGGAACCATTCAAAGAACCGCGTCGCTTCCTCCAAGTTTGGCTTGGACTTGTGCGAGTTCGATTCGTCCCCGCAATGAATCACCAGTTCGATATCTTCTGGTATGTGCAGCTCTTCATGACGAGTGTGAGTATCAGAGTTTAGCCAGACTCGCATCAGAACATTGCATTCTAGTGGGGAGGGGACGGTTTTCAACGAGCCGAGTTAGAGCTGTGTTTCGACTTGCTGAAACTCGAGACAGTGAAGGTATCGCGTTTGAGCAAGAGTATAGTCATCTCAGAAAAGGCGTTGCTGCATACCAACTCTGCCGCGAGCAATTTCGGGAGATTGCAAAACAAAAAAGCCTCGCAGTTCGAAAACTACGAGGCCTTAGATTTACGTCGATTCAACTCTGAGAGACTGACTACTCTGGAAGGTCAATCTGCTCGACAGCCGCAGCCTCGCGCAGTTTGGTCAACGCACGAGCTTCGATTTGTCGAATGCGTTCCTTGGTAACTCCAAGTTCAGCACCAACTTCTTTCAAAGTCAGTGGTTCGTGAGATCGATCCAAGCCGAATCGGCGGATGATGATCTGCTGTTCGCGGTAGTCCAAACGATTCAGGATACGATTGATCTGAGTCTCACGTTGCTTTTGAGCCAACTCTTCAGCCATTTGGTTGGCACGAGTGTCTTCATGAGCTTCGAAAACCTCTTCTCCAGTCGTACGGAATCGATCTTTGTGTCGATACTCATCAGGGATGGATCGAGCAAAGTTCTTCATGATCGCCCAGCTCGCATAGGTGCTGAACTTGTTGCCTCGAGCGTAGTCGAACTTCTCGACGGCGCGGAACAACGACATGTTACCGTCGCTGACCAAGCCAAAGAAGTCGTCGGCGCTTTGAGTGTGACGCTTGGCAATCGAGACCACCAATCGCAAGTTGGATTGGACAATCTGATTCTTGACAGCAACCGCTTCGTTGTACAAGCGATCAATCTCATCCATGTCGGCAACGCGTGGATCACTGACATTCAGACCTTCTCGAATCTTGGTGGCTCGGAACTTGAGATAGTTCATCTTGCGGAATAGGTGATATTCCTGTTCACGAGTCAGCAATGGAACGTCGTACAGTGATGCCAAGTAGGTTGGCAACCCGCTTGGAGCGCGGAGCTTTCTTGGAGGAATGATCGCTTCTGGCAATGGCGACAGGATCTCGGCTTCTTTCGATTCCGAGGCCTTCTGATAAGCTTCGTTGTCGATAAAGTCCAAAGGTAACTGCATAATACCAGTGGCGCGTTGTTCGTTGACGATGCGGATGATCGCACTACGGCTTCGCGAGTACTGGCGAGCCAATTGACCTACGCCGGTGCCTCGTTGGAAATGGCTGTAGATCGCAGCCTTGTCCGAGTCACTCAGAATCTCCCGTGCATCAGGAAATACCGATTGATCAGGGTGAGCTTTGTCATGGTTCTTCAGCGTGTAACGAATTGTTTCTACGCTGCGATGCATGGCAGCCGCAACTCGACGTGAGACTTCGGACAGGTTGGCTCCCGAAGCGGCGATTGCTCGCGCTCGTTCGATAACCTCGGCCTTTTCATCGGTCGTCAACTGACTGAACTGCTCGCCACGACGAACTCTTTCGCGGTTTCTAGCCACAAATCGCTCTACACTGCTGTGCAAAAATCCAACTCGCTTGCGACCTTCGGTGATGAATCGTCGGCTTACTAGGCCTTGATCGCGCCAACGTGAAATTGTCTTGGTCGAGACATTGAACATACGGCTGAGTTCTTCAACGGTATGAACAGGCTCCTTGACCTCTTCAATCTGCAGGTTGAGCGAATCGGTCACGTCTTCGACGAACAGGCGCAGGTCATGCGCTGCGTCTTCGCCGGTGACCATCTTGCGAGAATTCTCTTCCGGACGGTAATCAGTTACTCGAAAGTAAATGAACTCGTATGGATAGTCTCTTGCCAAGTCCAACTCGCCCAACAGACGTTCGGCTCGCTCGGCTTGTTCAAGTCGCTTTTGACGAGGTGCATACTTAACTTGTTGATCGCGCAATTCACGGATCAAACTTACTCGATAATCTTGGTGCATCTCAAATCACTCCCTGCTTGCAAGTGGTTGCCACTTCCTTCCTTGCGGTTTCCGACCGCCAGCACCCACTTACGGCTGGGCCTGAACCTCTTCCTGAGGTCCAAAATACAACGCCAGTTGAAACAACTTCCTTCCGATGACGATCTTCCGATCGTGCACGCGGAAAATTAACAGCGTCAATTCGCTCCACCTTCCGCAAAAAAATTTCTGCTTTAGGTTTTTGGTTGTTGCCGCAACAGCATTCTTGTTGTCAGACATTGAATCCAACGTCTTACAGTTCTTTACGGTTGCTAACAGTGCCGGAGTTCACTTGACTTTCAAAGTCCAACTTGTCAGTCTGAGTAAGTGCAAAAAGGGGGCCAATGTCCTGCGAATAGTCCATTGTACCGAAATTTGACTCACTTCTGACAGTTTTGCAGCCAATTTGAGGCCATCTTTTTCAGTCTGGTGGGCGCGAGGCCAGTTCCAGCTTTGTAAGAACCGCCATTGGTTTGCAATTTTGACAACAAGTCTCTCACTATGAGACAACTTTGCTGCCAACAAGTTCTCCATTCTTTAGCAAGTCCATTTCGTAAGCCTTCAAGTTTTCTTGGCTTGCAAAGATGACTCCCTATTCTTAGAGGAGTGAAAACCCAGGAAAGCGCAACGGGACGCGGTGCAAATAGTTTAGGCACGCAGCCCATGCGGGCGCGGGACGCCCGCGCACCGGAGGAAACGTGCAAGAGTCTGCATTCTGCATGCACGAAGGTCGCGAAGATGGGTAGTTTGGGTTGAGACTGCTGATTGAAAGGGTTCAAACTACTTGTCCGGTGGCCATCCAGCCGAACCAATAGATACGGTCGCCTGCCCACACAACGGATTGCGCCGTAATTCCGTAAATAGTTGAAATCTTCGACCTTTTTTGTCGCCGGACTCATTCATGACTCAATTCAACTCCAAGTTCTTGAATCCGCAAATCACGCGACGACGAGCTCTAGCATTAGCGCTTGCTGGTACTGCAGGTGTCGCAGTGTCCGGGATGACGATTGGTGCTGCAGCTGCTCAAAGTCCCAGCAAAAAATTGCAGCAACCCGTTGGAATTCAACTTCTTGAGACTCGCCTAAAGCTTGAGCTCGAAGTTGACGGAATCGCCAAGCTTACCGATGACAAAGAAGCCAAGGCAAAGACGGCACCGGTAAAGTCCAAGGCTACTCAGGACTATTTGGAGACGATTGCCTACCGCGAGAACCAACCAGTTGGTGCCGCGCGACAATACATCATCGCCAAGAGCGACAACTGGGTTGCAGGCAAAGTCATTTCGCATTCGTTGCGTTCAGAAGTTTCCAACACTCGCGTAGTGTTGAAGGATGGGACTTGGGAGCAGTATTCAGACGAACAACCGCTCCAGCGACGCGAAGTTGAATTGCTACGCTCGCCCATCAATACTCTGGCTCTCGAAAAACTGCTATCCACCGAACCAGCACGTACAGATTCCCAGTGGGCGATTTCTGCCGATGACGCCAAGGACTTGTTCAACTTGGACGCAGTCCACAACTGTACCCTCACCGCAAAGATCGTTGGTGTTGAGAAGAGTACCGCAAAAGTCGAGATCGAAGGCACGCTTCAAGCTACAGCCAATGCCGTTCCCACAGAAATCGAAGTGCGTGGCAATGCGCATGTCATCATGGGTTCGCAATGCGCGATGGTGAGCTGGGTCGGTATGTCGATCAAAGAGTCGCGAGAGATCAGCGAAAATCAACCAGGCTTTACCGTGACGGCTCGACTGCAACTAGTCCGTCAAGAACTGAAGGGTAAGCTGGAGACGACGTACGACGAACTACTCAAGATTGCCGAGCAAACCGATTCAGGAAAGTGGTTAGTTCGACTGGACTCTCGCGCGAATTTCACAACGCTGACTGGCCGAAACTGGGTCACTTACTTGGATAGCATCGAAGACGTTGTGCTTCGTTGTGTTGAGAAGAACAAGATTATCGCTCAGTGCAATGTGGCACCACTTCCCAAGATGGAAGCTGGTACACAACTGACACTTGAGGGCATGCAGCAGGACATGCGCGACACGTTGGGCAAGTCCTTTGGTGAATTCCTGGAGTCTTCAGAGCGTTTATCCGGCTCGAAACTGCGACTACTTCGTTGTGAAGCCGCCGGAATGCAGGAGGATGTAGCCATTCGCTGGGTCTATGCTCACCTATCCGACGATTCGGGTCGCCGATTATTGATTGTGTTCACCTACGCAGCAGAATTTGCTGAGAGCTTCACAGGCAATGATTTGCAGATTCTAGACACACTCGAGTTCACCACACCGACGACTCCATCCACTGAAACGGCCAACAGTAAGCCCAAAGTCGTTAAATAGCCGATCCAAGAGAATTGGCTCCTTCTCAACCCGAAGCGTGAGTTTTGAAGTTGCGCTACTTGGATTTAAGGCCGAAGGCCTGACACAAACTCTGGCGGTGTCGAAGGCACCGGAACAAGAGAATTCCAAGGTTTTAGGCCCGAAGGGTCGATACACTATTTTGATGTATCGCCACCCTCGGGGCTAAATACTGGACGGCCTCAAAACCGGGGCTTGTCACCCTGGCATAGGATATGTCGGCACTTCGTGCCTCATAGTGAAACTTCAAAACTTGCGTCTGCGGTTCAAGAAAATGCTTCACATCGACCGTCGTTACGGGCGTTGATAAACCGAAGTCTCAAGGCATTTCGGCTGGGCTGAACAACTCAAATGCAAGATTCGCAAAACCCCGGCGAATCCATTCGCGTACTTTCTACCGACGACTTCGGTGCAATTGTGACGATTATGAGGGCGATTGAGGCAGTTGAGTCTCGGATACTCGCTACTCATGGTTTAAAAGGCTGTGCGGGTTACGTAGAATAGACGGGTAACGGCCTTTTCTCTTTTCGCCCTAAGGTGGGGTCGGCTGACCGCGCTCTGCCTTTTCCTTTTCTCCTTCTCGTTGAAATAACACGACCGGCGAGCATTCATGGTTTTCTCTAACGAACGCAAATTGCTGAACGAGCCGCTCAACCGCGGTCGAACAGTACAGCTTCGTTTTCAAATCCAGGTCGCTCTCTGTATTGCGATAGTCGTCCATTTGCTCGCAGGCAACTCACAGGCCGCTCAACCGCCCAGCGCCGGACAAGATGGTCTATTCAACAAACAAGGCGAGATTCAAGGCAGTCAGCGTTTTTGGATCATCAAGGACGGTAAGCCGATCCTTAGTATCACTGCGGGTGAACTGCAAGAGCTGGAACGCAAAGCCCGAGAGTCCGAGGACTTGCCAACCGTTTTGGCTGGCGGCGCAATTAGCGTCGAAGTCGGTGAACATAGCGGCTTGGTACAGGCTCGGTTCAGCACCGAAAGTCAAACGATCTTCAATTCCGTCCGGCGGTTTGACTTACAACTACGTAATTTTCACATTACCGAAGCACCAAAATTCACAGTAGAGCAGGGGGATTCCAACGGGGTTGAAAATCAACTTGTTACGACCGAAGACGGATACCGTTGGCTGCATCATTCACCGGCGGTTGGAAAACACTCTGTGCAACTGGTCGGGAAATGTCTAGTCAATCAAAGCTCCGATCGTCGAGCACTCAACCTGGATCTGCCGATGATCGGCAGTTTGGTCGAGGTGCATCTACCGCCAAACGCCGTTGAAGAAAGGCTTCGAGCCGAAGATCTTTTGGAGTCCAAGTCGACCGATGACAAAGGCGTTCACCTTAAGATTCGGACTCGCGGAGGCAATTTCAGCCTAAGTTGGAGACTTGCGTCGGCGCAAGCTCAATTTGCTGCCGTCGAAGCGAAGTGTAACACGCTTTACGAACCAACCGATCTACTCGACCCAGCGCAGTTCTGGTCTGCAACGACAACGCTAACAGTACGATGGTTTGGCAGTCAAGCTACCGATAAGATTCAGATCGCATTGCCAGCCGGTGCACAGTGGAGCCAGCTTCCATACTCGGAGCCGGATCGGTTTCGAATCACCAGCATGATGCCTCAAGCTGCTGCCGCCAGTGACACAGAACCTGCGATTGAAGTTTTGGAAATCGAGAACTTAGATTCCACGGAGTATCCATCGATCGAGAACCTAAAGCTGCAATGGCGATGGTTGCCGCGAGACTTGAAAGTCGATCGCTTCTCGGCTCAGATGACCTTGCCGGTTCCGAAACTGATTGGAGTCGATTCGCACGATGGTAATATCGAACTCGTCTTTCCAAATGCGTTTCAGGTGAACTATCACGAAGGGCAGGGGACTCGATTCGTTCAACAAGGACGTGTCGCTAACTTGGTGGGACGACAGCAGATTCAGTTCCAATACAAAGGTTCGGATGCATCCCTGCAACTGAACTTTCGTAAGGAACAGTTTCAACCGGTCATACAGCCGATCTACCATGTTCATGTTCGCGAGAATCGGATTGAACTAAGCGGTTGGATCAAGTGCACTTTCGACAGTAAAGCCTCCGAGCTTGGACTCATTCCAGGCAATTGGAAGCTGGAGGAAGATCTTTCCTGCAAATTGTTGGATGCTACTTCGCCCAACAGCGCTGAAACCGAATCGCTGTTGACACAACGTTTAGAAGATGGCAGTTTCGTATTTCGGTCTCGCGATAGCGATGGCGACGAAGAGGATCGTCAGGTTGAACAAACGTGGCGTTTCATTGCTTGGCAAGAGTATGATGCCCAGAGTGGCGTTGTTGAATTTCAATTGCCACAAATTGATCGCGGACGCTCATTGGGCCAAAAGATCGTCGATCAAGGCTCGGGGACTCTGCTAGTTACCAGCGAGAACTTTCTGCTACTACAGGCCGACGAAAGCAAACTGCGCGGCTTGTTGCGAGGCAACTTTAGCAATCAACTAGCGGACTATGTCGGCTCCACGAGTCGACAACCCATGACCTATCGCTTCCAGCGCCTGGGCGAGCTTCCTCTCTGGCGCGGGCAAGCAAAACCGCTGCAACGCCATGTCGACGTTTCGCAACTGGCTGAGATCGAAGTTGGGGCCAATCGGGTCCTAACCAAGCAAGAATTTAAGCTCAGTATTACCAATCGAGCTCTTTCTGATGTCCAAGTTTCCATTCGCAGCGATGCGATTCCAGTTCGGGCTAATGTGGCTGGATATGTGCTCAGTTTGGTACCTGTGTCAGTGGCTCAACCCGCCGCGGCTTCATCCGAGCTTACTTGGCAGAACTATCGCTTGGAAGGATTGCCAGAGTTGTTGGGCGATGCGCAATTGAACTTGGTGACTTCGATTCCTTGGATGTTGCCCGCATCGCAAAACAACAATGAGGAAGCGAACAAGCCTCTTGGGGTTCAAGTCCCTTTGGCGAAGCTGGTTCTTGCCGATCCGTTTCTGTCGGATACCATTCGATGGTCGGTTGATACCAATGCGTCTGTAGACGTTAAGCCAGTTGCCGCGAACCGCGCGATAGACAATCGATTCGAGTTAGATTCTCGGGAATCGGTTATCGAACTTGAAATCAAGAGTCGGCAACAACCTAACAGCGTCGGCGTCGTCACCAAAGGAATTTGGGTACAGACTCTGATGAATGGAACGGATCGGCGCGATCGGTTCGTGGCTAGAGTTAGTTCGCCTACGAAGCAGATCAGTATCCAACTGCCTGAACAAGCACAACTGGATTTTCGAGTCGCAATTGATGGTCGACAACTGAGTAGCGATTTAGCTCCCTACGACTATAGTCTCCATCAAGCGCAGATCAGTCTTCCAGATGATCAAGTGCACACAGTCGAAGTCTTTTATACGCTGACTGAGCCGCTTTCCTGGGCGACGGCGCTTGAGATCGTTCCCGCCAAAGTCGTAGACTCGACCGCGCAGGAAAAGTACTTTTGGCAGTTAGTCACACCCAACATCTTTCACTTGGGATGGTGTCCTCAATCGCTGTCTGCCGAGTGGCGGTGGCAATGGGATACCGTTTCGTGGAAAAGGTCTAGTGACTTAGATCAGACCAATCTCGAACAACAGTTCGCCGCAGCCAATCTTCCGAGGCTTCCGCTGGGGACCAATAGCTATGTGATGAGCGGCTATGATGCGTTTCCAACGGTGAACGTCTGGATATTGTCGCGATTTATCCTTTGGCTTCCCATCGGTGCAATGGCAATTCTCATTACGACGCTGGCGCTGAATGTTGCTGCCTTCCGAACACCGACTAGCTTTGTATTTCTTTGTTCGGTGATCATTGCAGTGGCGCTACTTTGGCCAGATCTCAGTCTTCTGCTCGGACAGACAGCCATCGCATCGATTGGCTTGGTCATGTTGATTTGGATCACTCAAGCTGCTGTGCAAACTAAAGTCCGTCGCCGAAGCGTTTTCACCACTCGTCCTATCACAAACACTGAGATGAGCGATCATCAGCATACCGGTACACGCTCTGCTCGCAGTCAAGGCAGCGCAGATCGACCGTCCGGCGTAGGAGTGGAGTGATCCTACAATGCTGAGGCGATTACTTCAATTTGCGAGTCTCTTCGCGGCCCTTGTCGCATGTAGCTCCTTCGTGGGCGCTCAAAGTCGCAACGATGACTGGGAGATCGGTAAGGTCTACGTTCCGGAAGACAACCCGGAGATCTTCAACGCCTTTATTCCTCGCGATTTTTGGCCTATCGAGTTGAAGGAGCTCAACGAAAAACTAGAGCTCCACCAACAACAGATGCTGAAGCAGGAACTCAATCCTGCGATTCTTGATTTGGCCATTTATGTCGCCACCGTAAATCGAGAGCTCATCCTTTCGGACAACTCGTATTGGAAGTTCTCTGGCTTTTCCTCCAATGGACTCGTTCGCGTCGGCCATGTTTCTTTCGCGCTGCGCGATGCCAAAGGCAATCGTGCCGAACAACCACAATTGTCCTCAGTCAATCGCTTCGATACTGAAGGACTGATCGAAGTGGAATCTAACAATCTTGAGAATCCGCTTTGGTTTGGATTCCAGTTAGCGCCGGAAGTAGAAGAGAATCGACGGCTGTTTTCCTTTGAATTACCCAGAGCCAAGTTGGGATCCATGTTGATCTCGGCGGATTCAAATCTCGTTTTATCGTCCGAGCAAGTAGTTGTGGAGCCTGTTGCAAATCCCAAAGAGGTGCTGGGGGACCGCTGGCCACAGTCGCTCGAGCCCCGGCTTCAGCCGCGACAAACTTGGTGGCATGTACATCTATCAGGCGTAACCCGGTTCGATTTGGCGATCAGCGAAAGCGTCGTTGACCGAGGGCACTCGTTCCATCATGCGATTTCTAGCTGTACGATCAATCACTTGATTGGTCCAGATTCCATAACTAGCAACGCAACTTTCCAATTGGCCAGCGAAAGCGGCGGATTGCCGATCCAGCTGAAACTGGACCCAAGTCAGCGAGTACGATCGCTGACCGTCGATGGCAAGGTTGCAACATGGAAGGCTGTCATCGCTGAAGAAAAATCGCACTATGTTCAATTGTCGTCCGTGAATCTATCAAAAGAATCTCGCATTGAGATTCAGACTGTCGCAAAGCGGGATACGTTGCAAGACGCGGCGGTCAGGGGGCCGAACGATAAAGCAAATCAAACCATACGGCAGCACACAATTGCATTGCCGGGAATTGAGATCGCCAATTCATTTGTTCTCTCGGGGATAACTAATGTTGGTACTGATAACAGCATCGAATTAGTTCAGGTTCTACCGGACAGCGGGCTTCGACCGGTTGGTGCAACGCATCTCCATTTTGGTGCCGTCGGAGAGAAGTGGCAGTTGCATTGGAGTCGTCAGCCTGGTCGCGATCAAGCCGTAGTCGCGGATCGTGAAGAGCGATGGGTGGCAAACTCGCTTTGTCGGCTTGCTGTACAGACCAGCACGATCTCTGCGACCGTGAACACGGTGTTGACGGGATCGAATTTGAGGTCCAATGAAGTTCGAATTCCAATTCTCAAAGGCTGGAGCGTTGATCGAATTCGATTTCCATTCGATGTCTCAGGCAAGGTTCGTTCCGGGATCGTAAGTTCACAGGCGGGAGATGAGATCGTACTCGGCTGGCAAGGTCGTCCCGATAACTTTGAAGTCTATATGGAAGTTACTGCCAGTAACTATTTGCCTGGCCAAACGGAAACGCTCAGTATCGAGAATCCTCGCGTTCTATCGCTGCCTCAGGCCTCTTCGCCGATGTACTACCTGATTGAGGATTCAAATAGGTTTCGACTTCGTGGCTCACCCAGTCTACTGTCGATGTCGGTATCGAAGCGAGACTTGTCCTCATGGCAGCAGCAACTGCTTAGCGAGAACGATATCACTCTCTATCGAGACCTATCCAGCTCGCAGGATAAGTTCGTGTTTGATGCCTACGGAGATCGAGCCTCGCTTAGTTTGGCATCGATATTCGAGAACGCCTCTAGCGGCAATTATCGATTGAATACGATTTTGAGCATTGTCCCGGCAAATGGCAATTTGGATCGAATTCAATTGAGTCTGCCAAACAATGAGAAATTGAGCGATTGGTCGTTCGAGTATTCCAGTAACAGTGATGCCGGTCTCCCACTACAGCCAAAAGTGTTGCGCGCGGAGCCTAACACGGACTTGATTGTCGAGTTGCCGCTTCCCATGGCAGCCTCTACTCCGTTCCATGTGATTGCTTCGCGGAATTGGGCTACGACAGATACGAATCGATCCGAGTTCATGGCGATTCCAATAATTAGTGCCAATGACCTTGCCTTGGTGGATTCTGTGATCTTGCTTCCGTCGGGATTGGCGAATTTCTCTGACACCGAAGAGCTAGAGTTGTTGCCGTCTGTGGGTTGTTGTAACGCGGACATCATGGATCTGATTAATAAGATTCGTGATAAGCGGTCTACTTTATTGATCGATTCATGGATCACCGCGCGACTCGAAGGTAATCAGGCGCGATATCTCAGCTTGAAGGCGACTCGTGCGGATCGAACCGAAAACTGGATATGGAATCAGTCCCTTAGGCATGTCGTGACATCGTCCGGAATAATTCGACACAGTCTATCGATCGATCTCCAGCCGAGCGGCAATCAGCCTCTCAAGATCGGTGTTCCGACTGGCTGGTCTTTGTTGTCCGTTACCATCAATGGCTTAGCGTCAACCCAATATTCAAGTGACAAAGGAATGCTTGAATTCTTGAATTTGGGACCACAACGGATCAGTTTGGAAGCTGTTTTCGAAAGCCAAATGGATGTCTTGAGTTGGTATTCACAATTCGGATTGGATCGACCCGAGTATGAGGTTCCGGTGCTTCAATCGAGTGAAACGCTTAGCATTCCACCAGCTTATGCGTTCATGTCTACTTCTGTGTTTTCGGAGTCTCCACTTTCAAGCGCCGTCAGTCTTTGGCCGGCTAATTGGTGGAAATTGTTCAGCCCCGACAAGGATACTCCTTCTGCAAAAAGTGGTCTTCATTGGAGCAGAGTCGACGTCGTTGCTGGCACTGAAGGAGACTCGTCGCAATTCCACGTCATACACAGAGCGACGCTAGCCTCCTTAAGGGCTGTGGTTCTTCTAATCCTATCAATCGCAGCTTGGCTACTCCTGCACCGCTGGGTTCGCTTGTGGTGGTGGAGTTGCGTTGTCGCAGGTTGTTGTGTGACTCTATTGAGTGGTCTAGCCACGGCTATCGCGCAGATTGTACTGCTGGCTTTGATCCTTGGGGCATTCGCGCGGATGGTCGCCTTCGTAGCACGAAAGCCGAAGTCTCTGCCAAAACGATCGCCGTTAAGCGGAGCACGAGCGACTCTGACAGGGCTCATTCTCATTTGCTGTATATCGCAAAGTTGTCAGGCGCAGTCCTCGGACATCGATCTGAAGCAATCCAAGGTCGAAGAAAAACGCATCTTTGGCGTCATCATTCCGTTTAATGGCACTGTGGATTCCCCAGGAGAATACGCCTACATTCCTAAAGAGCTACGTGATCTGCTGCCAGGCTCTACGACTGCCCCAACGCCGAAACTGATCGAGCCCAAGATTGTTTCTGCCAGTTTGGTGATGAAGTTGCGACAGGACCCGCGAGACGTCTCTCCTGTGCATGAATTCAATGTTGAAATGAAGTTGCAGATTTACGACTCGAACAGTTCGATATTATTGCCGTTCAATTTGGAAGTGCTTCGTCCAACCAGTTTGATTCTCAACGGCCAACCAAGGCTTTTGGGAGTTCGTTATTTTGAAGAAGCGGAAGATCGAAGCGGAATCATCTTTCGACCTGACTCAACGGGTGCGGTTACGATCAGCATTCAGTTTCAACCAACCATAGCCGAATCGCCGGATCGAAAATACAAGTTCAGCACGCCAATACCCGCGGTTCCCAACGCAGTTCTGCGGATTGTTCCCAACGCATTGACAACGGGACTTGTAACCAATGCATCCGGTGGCTTCCAACGAACACTGTCTGGCGACATCTCTGCAAACCTCGGGCCGATTTCTGAGTTGGAGGTTGAGTGGAGTGAAAGTGATCGAGTCGCTCAAGCGATTGCCGCTGAATACGGTTCAGAAACGTGGGTCCGCGATTTTGGAGACGGCCTGTGTGTCGCTTCGCAGATCATTTTGGATCGAGGGAGATCCACTCAGGATGAGTTTGACTTGTTTGTAGACTCAGATTGGGAGCCTGTGGGTTCGAAATGGGGAAGTGCGGACCTCGTAAGCTCGACCGTCGTCCCTGCACTCAAGCGTCGCGTAATCCGGATTCGCTTGGATGAATCGGCCGGTTCTTTGATAACGATTAGAATGTTGTTGGCACAACGATCGCAGATTCGATCAACGACTTTGGAAGTTCCTTTCCTGATGATTGATCGACTTGCTCTCAAGGGCAAATACTTCTGGTGGTCCACAGACAAAGATGCTGATTGGATACCCGAAGGGATTGAATCGCTTCCAGTACGCACTTCACGCGATGATTGGGGCGATTTGAAACTGGCCACAGATCGTACCGGCTATCAGATTATCGGAAGCAGTATCAAGCTGCGCCAACAAGCCAGCAGCCAGTTGAGTAACACACAGATCGAATCGTCGACTCTGCGAGTGTATTCAAGCCACACGGAATTGGATTTCGACGCAAGTTGGGAGCGAATGACTCCACAAAGCGATGATATCTCAGTCCAATTGCCACCTTTCAGCACGGTTCGCAAGGTCGAAATCAATAACAAGTCGATTACACCCAGCCAGTCGAATTCAAATCGCTTGACCATTCCAGCCAACCTGACAAATCAATTGGCGAATCGAATTAGGGTCAGCGTCGAGCTGCCGCCGATGCAAGGTGTGGTCGAAGGGCTGCCAAGGATACTAATCGAGAGCTCGCAGCCCAGACAATCAAGCTATGTAGTTTATCGTGGAGCCGATTTGCAGCTTAAGTTCTTGCCGACTGGTTCGGGACTCGTTTTTACATCGGCCACAACTGCAACGCGTCGAGTCAACTTAGAAAACATGGAGGTTTTCGTAGGTGACGCAAATTTGCCAACGGAAATGCTCGGCGATCGGCGTTTGAGTGCTCAATTGGAAATTCGGCGGGCCGCAACGGCCGACCAAAGTGCATTTACGATCCAGCTCTCTAGGCAAGCCAGTGGTTGGCGTGCCACGGCGCGATGCGAGTGGAATGATCCTGCAACACAGGTTGATTACGCAGTCTTTGAAGTTCCTGCGACTCTTCGCGATTCCATCGATGCTGCTCCACTAACGTCAATCTTCAAGCCAAATCGAGACAGTAGTCGTACGACTCTATGCGTTCCTGTAACAGCTCCAGCGAATCAAACAGATAAGAGACGTGTCGAGTTCTCATTTCCAATTGCGTCGCTCAGTTCAACTCAGTCATTCGCATTGCCCAGCATCATCGCTCAACATGGTAATCCGGCGACGCCCGTTGTTATTCTGCCAAAGATGGTCGATAGCCGCGCGGTTAGCTGGACGACTACAGGGGCTGCTGTCAACGCGAAGTGGTTTGAGGAAGCAGGAGTTCAGCAACAGGACGCGTTCCAATATCTCACTTTCACAGCAACGCAGAACAAGCTAAGTTGGCAGTTCAGCGAGTCGCAACGGCAACAGGCTCGCGTTGATTTGGTATGGATGGACCTAACCAGTAGCACTCGGGGTAAAGTTGCCGGCATCATGAACTATTGGATCACGCCTCGAAGCCAAGTCACTCAAGTCTTCGAGATTCCGATGAACTGCGAGGTCTTGGGAGTCGAATGCGGAACGCGGCGCACGAATTGGTCCGTCGAACAGAATCAACTACGAGTGACCTTACAGCCCAATTCGGTACCCATCGTCGTCCGCGTCATGGCTCAATGGAAGCTCGCTTCATCAGACCGATCGATGATTAATTATCCCAAGCCGCTGAATGCGGAACTACCAGAGCGGTTTTTCCTATCTAAGTCGAGCACGGGTACGTGGAGCCCCGCGGATCAACCGCTGGACAGTGAATTGCATCAGCAAGCCATCATCGATCAATGGGCGTCTATTGTCGCCGAGACGATGGACTCTCTGTCGAGTATGCCGAAGGCCAGCGCCCTCAATTGGTTGAAGTCTTGGCGTCCACAATCACTTTCGATACCGCTAGACAAACCTATTGGCAGTTCAGTCTCGTCTTCAATTCTTTCGACAGTAGATATCAACGACGATAGCCAGATTACTGTAGCTGAACTATGGCAACGCGCAGAAGAGTTTGGTCAAAGCGACTCGATTGACGATTTGGATTTGAAGACCAACACAACGGGGCTTCAGAGTGTTGCACAAGTGAAGTGGTCTATCGAAGGTGACGGGCTTGAAATTACTCGCGAGAGCGCGGTCATCCAATACCGCTCGCCAAATTACTTTGCTGCGATTGCCGTCATCGTACTTGGAGTCATGGGGGCATTTGTTGCCCCGCGTGCGAAGAACTTAATCTTGAGCCTCTTGGCAGGACAACCGTGGATCTATTGGATGCTGTTGGCCTTGATATTGGCTTGGATACTACCGATAACGTGGCCAGCAATGTTTGTGGCGCTCGTCGCACTCTGGATGGCTGTATCGCAATTTATCGAAAACCATCGGCGAACACGGCGCTTTGGATTCTGAACGAGGCTTATTGAGATTTATCTGGCGACAAGACTATCTTACACAGCGGTAAACGAAAGCTGGCGGCATGTTCATCCAGACCACAGGGCTTTTCGTTACCTTCGAAAAATTGTGCTTGAGTAGGCTCTGAAAGCGTTTGCCGGCAGGCAACATCAAACCTTGAAGATACGCAAAGGTTGCGAATTGGCCTCCGACCGGTAGAACTCGAAACATAGCTTCGATAATTGAATTCTGCAGCTCGGATGTAAACGCTGCCCAGGGCAGACCGCTGATGATTCCATCTACTTGAGCGATGTTGCGCTGGCGACAATAGTTTTCAACCTCGGTAACACATCCCTCGATAACGTCAACTGATGGGCATCGCGTTCGGGTTTTTTCTGCTAGAGCCCCACTGCGTTCTATAGCGAAAAATTTGACCGCTGAATGAAGTCGCTTGGCAATGACTTCCGTCGCGACTCCGGTTCCTGGACCGAATTCAACCACGCACTTTGCCTTGCCCCAGTCAATGGAATCCACCAACATTTCTGAAAGACCGCGACTGCTCGGCCAAATCGATCCGACTTGGGTTGGCTTCTGCACAAACGTTTTCAAGAACAGTAGCGAATCTCGCACTTCCAGTTACTCCCAGGTATCCAACACTCAAGCAAAGGCACTCGGGCAGAGATTATAGTCGTTAGGCAACAGCCTCGACCATGGCCCTATACTTCCAAGCACATTCTGCACTTGTTATGCCACAGTAAAATTGTTCGCAAAGAGTCATTTCGTGCTCAATCAGCGATCCTTGGGGACTCTGAGCACGATTTCGGAGAATAATTGGCGACGGCTTCAACCGCGGGCCTAAAGGTACCGGCAGTGAGTAGTTCTATTCTGCCGAGGTTGATGAATCGTCGGAGCATTGCGCGGCTTCCAGCGCGAGAGCCAAGCTCTTGAGTCGTCGAATCACGTTCAAGAACTTCTCTTCGTTGAACGGCTTAACGATGTAGCTGCTGATCCCTAGCTTCTCGCATTGCAAACGATCCTCGCTATCCTCACTGCTGGTAAGTATGACAACGGGGATGTTCATCAATTCACGATTGGAACGAAGCATCCGTAAGAAGCTGACTCCGTCGCTATCGGGCAACATCAAGTCCAAAAGAATGATGTGAGGCTTGGGCGCTTTGGAGAATACGCCACGTCGATTTAGGAAGTCGATTGCTTCGTGTGCTAATCGAAAGAGTGATAGCCGATGGTAGTAACCACAAGACTTCAATGACTCGATGGTGACGCGAGCATCGATCAAGCTATCTTCGACAAGCATGATCTCAAGTGCCTGCCCCTTGGCCTCGGCTCCCTCTAGCATCATTGAGGCTTCTCTATTCATGGTTGAAATACTCATGGTTCATTTTGATTTGGGTTAGAGCCGATTCGATCCGCCCTTAACTCGCTCGAGAGATCGCGTGGCGGAGTTACGATTCTAGTCTACTTAGGATGTTTCTTGAGGCCCAAACCGCACCGAATCATTTCAGACTCAATCCTCTCATGCTCGGACAGTGACGCATCAAACTCTTGAAACGCTGCGGTATGAGATCTAAAGTCGCGGCCAATCGTTCCGACGTATTGAGACTCTTCGACCTGCTCACAAACGTCTAGCAAGTGAAGGTACAATTCCTTATGTTGCTTTAGAGCGACTGCGGGATCAATTCCCATCGCGATGTGTTGGTGATGAGCCCCCGGTATGTAGCCGTAGGTTTCCTCAAGGGCAAACTCGGTGGAAAGCTGCCGACGAAACTCGGTTAGCTTTTGCACCCACTGATGCATGTTCTGCTGTCCGATGTATCTTTCGCGAGCCATTAGCCTTAGGAAATACAACGATTCCCAGACTTGGCTGTTGGCCTCTTTGATCTCTTGCAGAAACGCAGCGTTGATTGTGACAATCAATCCTGTGGATCGCGATTGAGCAACTGCAAACATCTCTCGGCTCCTTAAAACAAGTCAATTCAACCAACCATGTATCCGGGATGAGTGTCATGTCTGCGCATTCTAACAGATGTGACGGCGCTTTAGCAAATTGGGCCACCCATCAGCTTGGATCCTACTGCAAACAGCAAAGACTAGGTAAAAATACCACCCCATAGCTGATTGGGCTTTATCCAATCTACCCAGCCTCTCATTCGTTAGATTTGATTTCTTCGAATCTTCACTCAACACAACGGGTCCAGTTGAACGCAGTTCTTGAAGCTTGTGAAGTCGCTTGGTGATGCCGGTGCAAACCCGATAGAGCAATTTAAGTTCAGAGGCGTTAAAATCGGCAGATTCCTCACAGTGAAACGGGTCGGGGTTTCGAATTCAGATGTCGATGCACCTGTTTGAGTGGTAGATTTTGCTATTCGCGTCCGACCTTCTCCGCACCTCTTTGTATCCAGAACAATAATGGCCAATGTACTTGTCACCGGTGGCGCCGGTTTTATCGCCTCTCACATCGCAGAAGCTTGTGTTCTGCGTGGGGACAAAGTTCGCGTGCTGGACAACTTGTGTGCGGGATTCATGCACAATCTGAATCCGATCCGCGACCAAATTGAATTCATCAAGGGCGATGTCGCCGACGAATCCGTGACGGCTCAAGCGATGCAAGGGATTGAGCTGGTGTTCCATCAAGCCGCTTTAGCTTCGGTTCCCCTGAGCATCGAACGACCGATGGAAACACACCGAGCTTGCGTCACTGGTACGTTGAATGTGCTTCATCAAGCCGCCAAAGCCGGGGTGCGTCGAGTCGTCTATGCGGCCAGCAGTAGCGCTTATGGTGATCGGCCATACTCTGCAAAGCGCGAATCGGATCTGCCTCAAGTATTGAGTCCCTATGCAGCAGCGAAGTTGGCCGGTGAGCTCTATTGCCAAGCTTTTTATCACAGCTTCGGTCTAGAGACAGTTGGGCTTCGCTACTTCAACGTGTTTGGGCCGCGACAAGATCCCGCCAGCCCATACTCGGCGGTCATCCCATTGTTTGTTACCGCGATCCTCAGCGGCAATCCTCCCACAATTTATGGTGACGGAAGCCAATCGCGCGACTTCATCTTTGTTAAGAATGTTGTTCGAGGAAATCTGCTCGCCGCCGAATCGCCAGCGGCTGCTGGACGAATCTTCAACATGGCGGAAGGTCGACAAACTAGCCTTCTACAGTTGCTTAACGTTCTCTCAGATCTGTTGGGCCAGTCCGTCGAGCCGAACTTTCAGCCAGCTCGTGTCGGTGACGTACGTGAAAGTCTTGCAGACATGACTTTGGCTCGAGCCACTCTGGGGTACGAGCCGCTGACAAGCCTGGAAGAGGGCTTGAGACAAACGATCGACTACTATCGAGAAATAGCCGAGCGAAAAATGGCGAAAGCCTAAGTCGACTTAGCAACGTCGCAAGCGCTTGCCGTGGAGACTTTATTCCACGGCATTTTCGCCAGCAGCAAACCCATGCCACAAAAGTCGGTAACTCCTGCGAAAACTAAGCCCGCACCGATCAGTCCATTGAATAGCACAAACCACGGTTCTACAAAAATCGCCAGTAGAGTTCCTACCAGCAGCAGAAATCCTGCCGCGATACGCACTTGACGCTCAAGTGAGATTGCTTTCTGACCACGTGTAACTGGGAAACCAGCTTGATCCCAAGCTCCAGTGCCACCTTCAACGTTGATCACATGTTCGCAACCTGCCGCGCGAAGTTTTTCGCATGCCTGTTTGCCTCGACCTCCCGATTTGCAGATCACGAAAAGCGGTGACTCGGCGTTCTGACTAGCTGTGAGAAAATCGCTGGGATTGAGCTGATGCAATGGAACGTTTTTCGCACAGTTCGCATGCACCTCACGAAACTCGACCGGCGTGCGCACATCGATCAATTGAATGGGCTTGCCAGCACAAACTCTATCGTGAAGTTCTCGCGCAGTAATCGTGGTTTGAGTCGTCATAGTTAGATCTCCGCTTACTTCTGTTTTCTTTGTGTTCTCGGTGAGTCATCCGATCCAAGGCTCAATGCCGAGGTCTCAAATCGATCGACAACGCATTTGAGTATCTGTTTCAAATGAGGTTCGGCCACTTGGTAGTAGACTTTGCGGCCGTCTTTCTCACTTTTCAGAAAGCCGCAACGCTGCATCAACCGCAGATGCTCGGAAGCCATCGCAGTCGGTAGTTCACACGCTTCGGCTAGCTCCGTCACCGTGAAGTTACCGGAATGCAACATCTGGATCATGCGCAGCCGGTGCGGATGTGCCAAGACTCTCAAACACTCGGCGGCTTCACTGAGAGCATCTAGGCTGGTCAGCTTAAGTTTGGCTTGGCTCATTGCGTTCTCTCGGGGACCACGAATACCTCCAAAGTATCGGAATCTTCCGAATGGTCAATCAATAAACGTGTCAAAAGAAACGACTTGCGCTGACTCTATTTCAGAGTACAGTCGGACGAGGAATTAACGATGGCGACTGCCGCGATATTTGCTGGATGAGGGTGTTTGATTCAACTGTACGTCCGGCTTCTTCGACGGCTTGATAGCATTGGAAATCACAACCCGAAGCGTTAGCGTTGAAGTTGCGCAATTTGGATTTAAGGCCGAAGGCCTGACACAACCTATGCCGGTGTCGAAGGCACCGGATCTGAGAATTCCGGGGTTTTAGGCCCGAAGGGTCGACACAATGCATTGATGTATCGCCGCCTTCGGGGCTAAATACTCAATTGCCTCAAAACCGGGGCTTGTCAGCCCCGGCATAGGATATGTCGGCACATCGTGCCTAAACGCCTAGCATCAAAACCAACGCTTCGGGTTGTGAAATTCCCTCTATATCGCATGATTTCCCGAATCCAAACCTCCATTTTTCCGCCACAATGACCAGTCACAAGCCTGGGAATTCTGCTATGATTGTGCGATTAATTCGCTCGGCCGAACGAGGGGGATTCTCGGGATTCGGCAAATTGTTCTCGTTTGGTTCCAAAGAATGACAGTTATCGGACACACGGCACATAGCTCTCCCGGATTACGCCCTCGTCCTTCTCTTCCGGCGCCTCAGATTAGCAAATCAGGCAAGAGTCGACTTGGTAGACTTCTAGGAATTCAATTTGCCGGTGTCGGAAGCTATGTCCCCGAAACCATTGTTCACAATGAAGATCTTTCAGCCTTGGGTTGCGACAGCGAGTGGATTAAGCGGCGGACTGGGATTCTCGAGCGACGTCGAGCGGCTCCAGAACAAGCAACAAGCGACTTGGCCATTCTGGCGGCTCAGCGATGTCTTGAAAATGCCGGTGCAGTTGCCGCCGATGTGGACTTGTTGATCGTTGCCACGATGACCGCCGATTCTGCGACTCCCTCGACAGCCTGCTTAGTCCAACAGAGCTTGGGCTGTATTGCGCCTGCCATGGATATCAACGCAGCCTGTTCGGGCTTCATGTATGCCTTGGTTACTGCCGGTCAATTTGTTCGCAGCGGCGCCGCTCATAACGCTCTGGTGATTGGTGCCGAGGTTATGAGCCGCATTGTAGACCCGACCGATGTGAAGACCTATCCGTTGTTTGGAGACGGCGCAGGAGCAGTCTTATTGCGCCCCACCGATGACATGAGCAAAGGACTGGATAGCTTTACACTTGGTGCCGAAGGCAGCGGCGGAAATCTGTTGAGTGTTGCAGCCGGCGGTAGTCGTCAAGCTCTGAATGCTCAACTGCTTGAACAAGGTGCTCAGTACCTACGCATGGAAGGTCGGTCGGTCTTCAAATGGGCCGTCAACGTGGTCTCTGAAAGCGCCCGAGACTGTATGGCACATTCGAACATCACGGTCGATGATCTCGATTGCGTAATTCTGCATCAAGCCAACAGTCGCATTATCGATGCTGCGGTCAGTGATTTTCAAATGGACCCTGAAAAGGTCTTCGTCAACTTGGATCGCTACGGAAACACCAGCGCGGCAAGTATTCCATTAGCCTTGGACGAAGCAATCTCTAGTGGTAAGCTTCGCTCAGGTGGCAAAGCCTTGCTCTGCGGCTTTGGCGCCGGTTTGACATGGGGAACGGCCGTAGTGCAGTTCTAATCTGCCATTTGTCGGGATGCATCACCGGCAATTTCCGACCTTACGAGCGAAGTATCTTCTCCATCGCTCGCCCCTTCGCTAACTCGTCGACCAACTTGTCCAAGTAACGAACCTGCTTCGTCAACTCAACGTCGATCTCCTCAATGCGATAGCCACAGATCACGCCCGTGATCAGGTGAGCGTTCGGATTGATTTTAGCTTTGGCGAAAAACTGCTCGAACGTTTCGCTTCCTGCAATGTACTTCTGAAGAGTGCGTTCGTTGAAACCTGTCAACCACTTAATGACTTGGTGCAGTTCTTCTTTAGTTCGCCCCTTTCTTTCAACCTTCGTAACGTAAAGCGGATAGACGGATGCAAAGGTCAACTTTGCAATACGCTCGTCATGGTCGGCTGGTTTTTTCTTCATTTGGGCTTGTTGCTCCGAGGCGAATTGCTTGGCTGTTTTTTCATCGACAATTTACGCGAGTATTATAACGGGAGCGTCCATGCAATGTACCCTCCCAGGCAATCGAGCTGCGAACGCCGTTAGACAGTCTCCTTGTAGGGTCGCAAGCGAGGCTGAGCGAGTTTCTTGGTGGAGGGCAATATAGGAATGGAGCGATAGTCAAACTCTATGCGTTAAGTACAAAAGGCAGGAGAATGGGGGCAGAAGAATTTCGGAAGAGGTTGCAACCCTCACCGCTTTGGCTCGCATTACTCGCCAAGCGACTCTCCCGCGAATTAGTTGATTCGCTAGACGGTGAAGTATAGCTCGCGGGAGAGTTCAATCACTTGTGCATACCCCACCTGAACGAGCTTCTAAAGTCGCTCGATTGTTGGTAAGAAGATGAAGGGTAAGAAAATGCATTTCAATCTTCTTACTCCCAATCTTCTTACCTAACTTCTGCGCAGGAGTTTAGAGCTGGCCGTGATGGTCGGATGCTGAGCGATTAACTCTGGGCATACAACGTCGGTCTGCCCGTTTCAACCCTCACCGCTTTGGCTCGCGGGACTCGCCAAGCGACTCTCCCGCGAATGAGCTTAATCGCTAAACGGTGAAGTAAAGCGAGCGGGAGAGTTCAGCGCTCGGTGACGCGATGCTCAGGCTAGCGTCATTAGTTCTGAAGCAAATTACTTTGCTAACTTCTTGTAGCGGAACTTCTGGACTTCACCCTCAGCCAACCCCAATCGCTCGCGGCGCTGAGTCTCGTAGGTATCGAAGTTGCCTTCACAGTAGTGCACGTGTCCGTCGCCTTCAAAGGCCAAGATGTGCGTGGCGATACGATCCAAAAACCAACGATCGTGCGAGATCACCACAACACAACCAGAGTAGTTAAGGATTGCTTCCTCCAACGAACGCAGCGTGTCGACGTCCAAGTCATTGGTGGGTTCGTCCAATAGCAACACATTACTTCCGCGGCGCAAGAGCTTCGCCAAGTGCACGCGGTTGCGTTCACCACCGGACAGTACGCCAACCTTCTTTTCTTGATCAGTGCCTCGGAAATTGAATCGCGAAACATAGGCTCGAGCGTTGATCTTGCGCTTGCCCATCTCCAAAATTTCATTTCCACCGCTGATCTCTTGGAATACTGAGGCATCGGCCTGCAACGAATCGCGGTTCTGATCAACATAACCAAGCTCGACAGTCGAGCCGATTCGAAGCTCACCCGAGTCGGGCGTCTCAGTACCGATCAGCATGCGGAAAAGCGTTGTCTTTCCCGCGCCGTTGGGCCCAATCACACCGACGATTCCTCCCGCAGGAAGACTGAAGTTGAGGTTCTCAATCAACACGCGATCACCAAAGCCCTTCGTGAGATTTTTGGCTTCGACGACCAAATCTCCCAAGTGCTTGCCTGGTGGAATTTGAATCTCCAGTTCGTCGGGTCGTTCGTCGTATTCCAGCGCTGCCAGCTTTTCGTAAGCGGTGATACGCGCCTTGCTCTTGGCTTGTCGCGCTTTTGGCGAAGATCGAATCCACTCCAATTCGTTGGCCAAAGTCTTCTGGCGATTAACTTGCTGCTTTTGTTCGAGATCCAGACGAGCCTTCTTCTGTTCAAGCCACGCGGTGTAATTGCCTTCGAAAGGATGGCCTTCGCCGCGATCAAGCTCAAGAATCCACTGAGCGACATTGTCCAAGAAATAGCGATCGTGAGTCACCGCAACCACGGTGCCTGGATACTGGGCCAAATGCTGCTCCAACCAGTTAATCGACTCGGCGTCCAAGTGGTTGGTCGGTTCGTCCAAAAGCAACAGGTCGGGTTGTTCAATTAGCAGCTTGCACAAAGCTACGCGCCGTCGCTCTCCACCAGAGAGCGTCGAAACGTTCGCGTCGCCCGGTGGCAAGTTCATGACGGTCATCGCTATTTCGACTTGACGATCCAGTTCCCAAAGATTGTTGGCATCGATAATATCCTGTAGCCGAGCCATTTCGTCATAGAGCTTCTGTAGCTTGTCGTCGTCGGTAACTTCGCCCAACAGCGTGGTGATTTCGTTGTAGCGATCCAAAACAGCGCGACGCTTAGCAACTGCTTCTTCGACATTGCCTTGAACGTCTTTGTCGGGATTGAGCTGCGGCTCCTGAGGCAGATAACCGGCGGTGAAGCCCTGAGTCAAAACAGCTTCGCCGTCGTATTCTTTATCGACCCCCGCCATGATCCTTAGCAGCGTACTTTTACCGGCCCCGTTGGATCCCAACACGCCAATTTTTGCACCTGGGTAGAAGGAGAGCCAAACGTTCTTAAGAACTTCGCGTTGCCCATGCTTCTTGGTGAGCGATTCCATGCGAAAAATATACTGGTGACCCATAGGTTTATCCGAAGGCAGATCGATTAAGACTTGTTAGTTGTCAAGAGCGGAGAATTTTACCAGTCTTCGAACAGTACGCCAGACACGTTTTCCCAGGGAATTCGCACGTAAAATGCGTTGGCCAGAGAGAGAATACCGTCGTGACCTTTGCTGACAAAGATCTCCACAGTTGTACCTCGGTGGTTGTAGCTCGGCAGTTTGGCTACCGGTTTCGCGAAACTGCCCCTACAATTCCTGCCGTACCACCGCAATTCCTGCCGTACCACCGCTTGGTGACTTCGAAGGACCCTTGTCGCATAGATGATTTTATGCCGCTGATCGAATTGGAAATGGACCTCGACGACGAACAACCGCTCAGCGCCCCGATCGAGCGTTGGCTAGAGGCGTCGCGTCAGCGAATTCAATTGTTCTGGGATCAATTTCCCCAAAAACCGCTGGCTCAATATATCGAGTGCGACTTTGAATGGGTTACGCGAGGCTTGCAGTATTGCGTCGACCAACAGCTGATCGATGGCAAGCTGTTTGTCGAATGGGGCTGCGGTTTTGGCGTGGTTACCGGCGTGGCCAGCATCTTAGGCTTGGATGCGATCGGTATCGAGGCGGAGGAGTTCCTTTGCGATGAAGGAAAAAAACTGCTTAACGTAAACTCTATCGAAGCCGAACTCTGGTGCGGTAACTTCTTGCCCAGCGGATCAGCCAAGCTCTCGATGGACGACGATCCCAACGTCTCTTTGACGCACACCTGCGAGTCCGCTTACTCGACCAATCAAATGACGCTCGACGACTTTGCCATCGTCTACGTCTATCCTTGGCCGGGGGAGGAGCATTTTTTGAAGTCTGTCTTCAATCGCTACGCACGCAAGGACGCGTTGCTCTTACTCTATCGCGGACCGTACCACGTTGAGCTCTATCGCAAGCAGTAGAGCCTTGCTCGTAGTGGGACTCGCCAGAGTTCCTACTCGAAAAATCTTGTAGTGGTATTCGCCAGAATTCCTCCTCGTGAGACTCGTAGTGGGACTCGCTAGAGTTCCTTCTCAGGGCTTTCGTAGTGGGGCTCGACAAAGCTCTTTCTAAACAGGAATCACGGTGAATCCCACTACATAACAGGAATTCTGGCAAATCCCACTACGAAGCTAACTGGATTTACTGCGAAGTATTCTATCTCCTAGACGCTGCGAAATCGCTGTCACAAGCCGAAGCCACCAAGCCTTGCGCGGAAGTATCAGCAATTCTTTGCGGCGACTTGCCGATCGCAGAATCTGCTGCGCAAGTTCACTTGGATTTAGCCCTTTGATCTTTGCTCCACCGCCTGGCTGAAGGGCTTCAGCGGGAAGATTACCATCGGAACTGACCCGTTGTTCGTAGCGTTTTCCAGCGTCATCTCGAGCGATGGGACCGGGGCAACACAGCATCACATGCATTCCCGATTCGGAGTACTCGAGACGAGCTTGCTGAGCCAAAGCAGCCAGACCATGCTTGGCAATCGAATACCCGCCCAGGAATCGCGGCGCGAAAAGACTGGACAAGGAACCAACCAAGACCATCACACCACGCGAAGCGGCGAGCATCGAAGAGAAATGTTGAATAGCATGAAGACTGGTAACGACGTTGGCATCCACAAGCTCGTGCAAGCGCTCGCGCGTTAAGCTCGCAAGCGTTCCGCGATCACTCACCCCGATAGCTTGAATGATTAAATCGACCGAAGGAGCAATCTGCGACAGAGTCTTAGCGCAGTTGGCGGCTTGATCAACGTTGCTCAAGTCTCCGCTGATGGTCCGAACTAATGTCTTCGAAGAGACTGTCAATGCGACACTGCGAAGCGAATCAACTGCCTGCGACAGCTTGGTTTCGTCGCGGCCAATCAACACCACTTGCTTGCAACCTTGCCGAACCAGTTCGGTTGCTAGGTGCAGCCCCAATCCACTTGAGCCTCCGCAGATGACCGCAGTTTTGTCTTTCCAATCTGACATCAATAGATTCGCAATTGAGTTATTTCAACACCGTAGTGCAGAGATTTTAGTTTCCGTTTTCGGTTCCTCTAACCCAAATCACCGGAAATGGCGAAATCGCCGCTGCTTGCCGGGCTTCATTCTCGGTCTGGGTAAAGACGACTGCGGAATAGCTGGGAATCGCTGCTAAATCGATGTTTCCTACGAACCGATACTCTTGCTCGTCGGACCAATCCTGTCGACCATCATTGGGCTGGTAGAACAACTGCATTTCCGGTGGCAATTTCTCGAAGTCAGTCTTTGGCCCATAGGTGACCGCATATGCATCTGCTAGACAGGAATTACAGAAGATGATGCCATATGGCTCCCAATCCCATCGGCCCAGATGAGTTCGAAAAGTTCGGCGCGCAAGCAGATCATCGATCGGCGCGGCGCTTAGGCTAACCATCGGAGTTTGAGTTCGCGTCATCCAGTTCGATCCTCGCAAACAACGCTCTTGCAGAATGTTCATCAGCGTGAGAAATGGATCAGGACTGACCGAATTCCCTTCATGCCAGACTCGTCGCACATAACCCTCCATGGACTCTTGCGGCCATGCAGCGCTGTTGCCGCGTGTGCAGTGTGTAAGATAGCTCCACGGCTCCATTTGACCCAGGAGCCATTTCGAAAGTGAAAGGCAAGGTTGCAATGTTGCCTTTGCGGATACCGAATTACAACGACTGAGCTGATTGTTGAGTCCTACACCCGCTTCAACGTCGACAACGTAGCCCACCGCGCCGAGATCCAGCCAAGCACGGTGCGACTTCCAATCTTGCTTCGTTGCGTAACGATAGTTCGGCATAACAAGAAAGCAGCTTCCAGTCGTAAAGCCCGGATCACTTAGACGGCTCTGCAGCAATTTTGCAATTGTACCGGATGACTTAATCGCAACTGCCGAAACCCTATCTGCCAACGCAATGCAGACTCGATCTCGTAAGGGCGTTCTTGCAAGTGTTTCCAAATCTTCATTTGCTTCATCATCGCGGTTCGTACCTTGGACGCTATCCCAAAGTAATGGAGAAATCCAAATGCCCTGTTCTGAGTTCGCGACACTAACATCACTTGCGACGAGCTGCGATAGGCTACTTACAAGCCACTCCACGGGAGCGGTGTTGTTGTTGTTGTTGTTGTTGTTGTTGTTGTTGTTGTTGTTGTTGTTGTTGGTGTTGTTGAATCTGCCTGTTGATTGCTTCGCCGAGTCCTTGCCGAATCGAAGTGGACTTTCGAGCATCAATTCAATCAGCGGAACAGACGCGGCCCGAACGAATTGCCTTGTCGGCTCATCCAACGTTGTTCCTTCTGTCACGATTAGGCAAGCCGAGTCTCGCTGCGCGGATCGAATGGCCCAGTCCAACAACGTTGGCCAACAGGGCATGTTTCGATAGTCTCGTCCTAATTGTGAACAAACGATCGTATGAACTTTTTCTGACAGCAAGCGATGGGCGCTCGGTGAAATCAGATAAAGTCTTGGTCCAATCCAGGCTTCAATGCTAGAAGAACTCTCTCGCGGCCATCGTTCCCACAGTACCCAGCCATCGCGCTGGAGGTCTCGCAAGCGATTGCAAGCTGCACTGGCTAAAATCGAACCGGGGCGCTGCGATATCGCGAACGTCATCCATTCCAGCCAGCACATTCCGTGTCCATTAGGACCGATTTGCGAATCGTTAGCCAAATCGAAATCAGCAGAGATCCAATGCAGTTTCTGCATCGCAGCTAGCACAACCTGGACACTGGCCGACGAGCCTAGCATGCTGATCTACCCTGATTCGGCTCAAACGCTAAATGAGTTTTTGTTTGAACTCACGAGCGACTGTTGAGCATGCGCAGAAAAGACTATGACTTAGAATCCCATAGTCTAACAAATTGATTTTCGCGCGTCAGGAACGCCGTTGAACGTAGTGGAATTCGCCAGAATTCCCTGCGCATTGGAAGTAGCTACCGTCGCCAGATGGTAGTTTGATCAGCCTAGAGTCCCAAACCTAACGAACTATCCTCTACCGCTTGGCAGCGGTAGCTAAGGGTATCAGCAACTAGCTCAGTTCCAACTTGCCGGTGCTATCGCCGAAGTGATCGAGCTTGGCACCGACGGAATTGACCATTGTCAGATAAAGATTGTTCAGTGGCGTTTCGGTGGGGAAGGTGAATTGACGACCAGGAGTGACGATGCCACCACCAGCGCCAGCCATCAGTACAGGTAGATCGTGGTGGTCATGGCGATTTCCATCTCGGATTGCTCCACCGTAAACAATCATGCAGTTATCCAGCAAACTGCCTTCTCCATCCGGAGTTTCCTTCAACTGCTTGACGAAGTACGCAAACTGTTCTGCAAAATACTTATCAATAGCGGCAATCTTCGTCATCTTGTCCTTGTCGTTTTGATGGTGCGACAAGCTATGGTGGCCTTCGGTGACGCCAATCATTGGATAGGCCGCATTGCTGCCTTCGTTACCAAGCATGAAAGTCGCAACGCGAGTCGTATCAGTCTTAAAGGCCAATACCATCAAGTCGTACATCAACCGAATGTGCTCGCCTATGTCGGCAGGCTTCTCGGAAGGATGAGTCAAATTCGCATCCAGATTGACTGGCTTGGAAAGTCTCTCAATACGTTGCTCGACGTCTCGAACGCTGGAGAAATACTGGTCCAACTTCTGTCGATCGGTATTGCCCAATTGACCGCGAAGTTGCTTCGCATCTTCGGCAACCATGTCGAGAATCGACTTTTGAATCGAACGTTGATCGGACGCTCCGCCACTTCCGAACAATCGATCGAAGGCCAGCTTGGGATTCACTTCCTTGGGCATCGGCTGAGTCGCCGATCGCCAAGAAATGTTATTTGAGTAAGCACATGCATAACCGCTGTCGCATGATCCAGCCGCGCGCCCACCTTCGGTCCCAAGTTCGATCGAAGCGAGTCGAGTGTCCTTGCCGTGAACTTCGGCAGCGTATTGGTCGGCACTCTTGCCGGCTCGCATCTTTGCACCCGCAGTCTTGACTGGGTGAGCACCAGTTAGAAAAGCTGCTGCGCTGCGAGCATGATCGCCTGGGCCATCGCCCAAAGATCGCGCATTGACTTGTGCTAATCCGCGAAGCAAAGTGAGGTCGCTCTTGACGTCGGCCAGAGGCTCAAGCGATGGAGCTAAATCCCAATGTGATCCTTCGACTTTGGGTTCCCACTGCTCTGCATTCGTACCATTGGGAAAGAACACCCATCCCAGTCTCAACGGTCGCTTCACATCTGGCATGGCCGCAAAGGCACTGTGCTTGGGCAGCATCGCTTCTAACATGGGAAGTCCCAAAGCTGCTGTAGCGCCACGAAGCAAAGTACGCCGAGAGATCATGGGATTTCTCATGAGTTGTTCCTGATGCGATCGATTAAAGGTGGGAAGCGATCAAATAAAGGTGGGATTTATGGTAGGTGATGGTGTTGGCTTAGTAAGCTGTTACACCATTCAAGGCTAAGGCTCTTCGGGTCGACGATTCGTAAACGGTTGGCTGGTAACCACTCCGACTACAAAGCTACTCATAGTATAGCCATCGGACTTGGCCGACTCCAAAATTCTATCGGTAGCACATTTATCGTAAGGCTCCAGGCCTCGACCCAACGCGTAAGTTAACATTTTCTCTGAAAAATATCGATAGATTTCTGGCTGTCGCTCGGCCAAAAGGCTTACCAATTCGACAGAACCGCTAAATTTCTTACCACCGCGTAATACTCCGGTCGCGTCGATTGGCAAATCTCCGTCTTTTTCACGCCACCGACCAACAGCGTCGAAATTCTCGAAGCCCAAGCCCAGCGGGTCCATGACATCGTGACAGCTTGCGCAACTTGGATTCGCTCGGTGAATAGCCAACTGCTCCCGAAGGCTTATGTTCTTGTGTTCCTTCTGCGTCTCTTCAAAGGTTGGAACGTTCGGTGGAGCTGGTGGAGGCGGATCACCGAGGATCGTTTCCAAAATCCACTTGCCACGCTTTACAGGACTGGTCACGGTGGGATTCGAAGTCAGAGTAAGAATCGACGCGTGTGTTAGCACGCCTCGACGATTGGCTGGAACGTTGACTCGCACCCATCGGTCTTCGTAGAGGTAGACTCCCTGCCGCCGATCATCGCGGCCTCGGTTCATTCCCGGGCCTTTGCGATAGAGGTCCGAAGGCTTCTGTCCTTCGAACTCCAAGCCGTAGAGCTCGGCTAAGCGTGGATTCACGTACGTAAAGTCGCCTTGCAGCAACGTATCAAGCGGCAAGTCCTTGGCGATGATCTCTTGGCAAAAGAGTTCGGTCTCCTGTTGAATGGCTTCGCGCATTCGTTCATTCCACATTGGAAAGCGATTGTCGTCGGGCGACACATCGCGAAGATTCCCAAGCCCCAAATATTGGCCAAAGAACCGCTTTACCAAAGCCTGCGATCGGGGATCTTGAAGCATGCGTTTCGCTTCAGCCTTAAGCACTTCAGGATCGTACAGCTTGCCGTCGCGAGCCAAGTTCAGCAGTTGCTCGTCAGGAATACTGGCCCATAGAAAGTAACTCAGTCGCGAGGCAAGCGCATAAGGGTTCAACTGTTCGCCAGCTTGCTCTTGCTCAACACGGAATAGAAAGTGTGGCGACACGAGAATAGCTTGAAGCCCGATGCCCATCGCCTTTTCGAACTTCATATTCTGATCTAAAGCCATGCGCACTAAGCTGACGACACGTTCGACATCGATCGGCTGAGGCTCGCGACGATAGGCACTCCTCATGATTGGTTCAAGGTTCTCACGAGCCGCATCGGCAGCCGACTTGCTCTCGCTTGGACGAACTCGCAAAAGTCGAGCATAAGGAGTTGGAATTGGCGGAGGCCCTTTAATGCTGATCGATTCAATCTCGACACGCCGCGAGTTACGCTTTTCTTCCGAACCAGGATCTTTGAAGTACAGAAGTTGAATGGTATGCATGCCAGCCGACATTTTGGATTCGGTGACGAATGCCGTTCGCTTGTTGGTGACCTCGTACGTGTCCACCTTCTCGCCGTCAACTAGCAAATGGACTTCCACGGTTTGATCGGGCTCATCGACAAAACCCATTCGAGACTTGAACTCGTACTGTCCGTCAAGGAACTCGACTTTAACCTCTTGTTGGTCTCCCAAGAAAAGCGCCGGCAGATCAAACGAACGACGCTCAAATGTCTCCGGTGGAAGTAGAGCTCGATCTGCAATGACCGAAGCGGCTTCCATGTACTTCTCTAGCTGCAACTGCGACATGCCCAAGACTTCGCCTTGATTATCAAAGCCGTTCCCGACGTCGTCGGTTGGAAAGCCAACCGATGATGACGGAGAGAAACTGGCATCAAAGCCCAGAAGGTCACGAACCGAATTGTCGTACTCGACGTTGTTCAAGCGACGCATGGTCACGCGACCGGGATCATGCACGATGTCACAATCGACAGTATTGATGCGGCGATCAATCCAATCCGAAATCAATTCACGTTGATCTTGGTCGGGCTGCTTGTCGTAGTCGGCAGGAGGCATCGCGCCGATGCGAATCATCCCGCGGATTTGATCCCACCGAGGTCGCTCGGATGCCAGAGTTTCATCGGTGACGTATTGCTGAAAGTCGATTCCCGCTTCCGCGCTTTCGCCTGCATGACAATCTGCGCAGTACTTTGATAGAAACGGTTTGACGTTACCTTCCCACGTTACGTTTACAGGTGAAGTAGCATCGGCGGCGGGAAGAGTGGCTAGGGGCGCCGTTGAATCGGCTTTGACGGCGGATTCGACCTGCTGAGAATCTTGAGCTGATGCAGACTTGCTCATGCCTGGAGAAGTGACACTGAGCAGTATCCAGCAAGTCAAACCGAGGCCAAAGGCCAAGTTTTGCGAGGTGAGTTTCATTGGTAGGCTAGTATTTTGAGGCGGGATCACGACTTGGGAATAATCTGCGTGACGGGGCTATTATAGCTGAACAGCAAAGAAACCCAAAGCCTATGCCGGAGGGGTACTAGATCAAGCGATTTTGGTAAGAAGATGGGGGGTAAGAAGATGAAGGCACGAATATTCGATCTCAAAATTTTCTTACCACCAATCTTCTTACCACTCTTCGGTAAATTGCAGATCGATTCGATGCAAGCTAGCGTTTGACTTCGTCAGTGCCGGAACGAGCGAACTCGGATTTGGCTTCGGCAGACAACTGGCCGGCGAGAGTGTTCTTCACTGTCTGAAGCTCGTTGGTGTATGCGGCAGTTCGTTGCTTGGCATTGTCTAACCGATTGTTCAAGTGCGCGGCTAATCGGTCGACTTCATCCGAGAGATACTGTTCAAGCTTAGCGATCATCTGCTGTTGCTCTTCAACAATTTGCTGCTCGATCATCTTTTCAATCGACTGCAACAACCATTCCGGTAATGCGGATTCGGTCACGCTCCACGTAGGCGAGTCCCATGAGCCGCTCAGTTGCAGCCAGACATACTTAGCTTCGTCCGTGGTGCTTTGTAAATGCGATTGCATTTCCTTGGCAAGCGCAGCGTTGTCTTCGGAGAGCATCGGCAGTAAAGCTGGGTCGATGTAGAGTTCGCCAGAAATGGAAGAACCGTTGCTAACGACGACCCACTGAGCTGGACCAATGACCAGTTCAGTCTGCTGCTCTTGAGTCGGGTCAATCGCAGGTTCGGATTGTGCTAGGATTTGAACCTGGATATCGGTGAAGTCTTGGTGTTCCGTGCGACTGGCCGCGGAGACGCGGATCGACTGCTTGTCAACGTAGAATTGGTAGCGGAAGTTCGTTCTAGCCATCGCTCCAAAAGGAGCTTTACTAGTCAGGGCCATGTCAGTCTGCATACGGAACGGCGATTTCAAATCGCTAGTGCCAAAGACACCACTGGCTGTCACGTTGTCTAGGCTTACTATGGGGCGATCAACACCAAAGTAATCCTCGTCAGATCGATTGCCTTGCGTTGCCGTCGAAGCGCGGCACAGTAGATCTGCTACTTCTACATAGGGTCGGAATCGAGTCAAAAAACGCTCGCCGGTCTGCATCAGCAATTGATTCGCCAAACGACGTGTCGACTGCTGTTTGTGATCAGCGGCTTTTTCCTTGACTATGTTTATGTGAGTTTCGAACTCACTGCCGATCTGCTCGAGCTTCTTGTCAACTTCGCCATCCAGCGAAGCGAACTGACTTCGGAGCTGCCCCTCGGACTCGATTAATTTCTCGACTTTGATCAAACGGCTTTGCAATTCGGTGTTGTCGCGAAGTAAATTGCCTAGCTGATCGCTACCGGCGCCCAACTGCTTACCCTCGGCTGCGATCTTTTCCGTGCTTGCGACCCATGCGTCAATTTTTGTCGAACTTTGAAGGGAGAAATCATCTAGCTTGAGCACGCCGTCCAAGTGTTGCTTCAGGTCGTTCCACTGGAGATCGCCAAACTTATCGTGGACGCCTTGTTGCCAAAGTGATCCAGTGCGATTTGTCGAGTATGGATTCGAAGCAACACGGCTGTCGTTTGCGACTGTATCGAGATACAAGCGAGAATGCTCGAGAACCGCTTTCGGAACGGTCACGACTTTGTCCACTAGAGCAGCGTTATCGATAACGATCCAGGCTCGTTCAGCGGAAATCCCAAAACGCCGATTGCCCTCGATGGAACCCCAGTCGAATTGCTTCGCTTCAACGACGCTAAGTCCTTTATCCAATCGATTGGCGTGCAAGTGAATCTCTTGCACTTTCAGATTGGGATGAATTGATCGGGCAATGATGACCTGATCAATCCACGATCGGACAGGGCGAAAGATCAACGCGGCCGCAAGAAGCAGCATGCAGTTGAACACCCACAGTAGTCGTCGCGAAGAAATTCGCATGACTTAGACCTTTTCCTTTAGCGCTCGCAAGTGATCCAGCAAGTGCCGCAGCGCCTCTTCGTGACGCATGTTATCGTGCTTGCGGATAACAGCGTTGGCCTCGGCGGTTTGTCCTGATGCACTATGGCGAGTCGATGGATTAGACGACTGAGGTGGGACAACTACAGCGAGATTAGCCTGCTGATCGGTTGATTCACTGGCAGTTGACATAGAGTCCTTTTCCAATTGTGGCTTGTTATCCGAGGTGGACACGGTGGTTTCACCCGTCCTCGCTCGGCGGTAGATCGAGATCTTGGTATCGTGTGACTGATAAACCTGAGCCGCATCGACGCGAACCCTTGGTAGGGCAGTGGGGTCGATCCAGATTGCTATGGTAGATGCAGAATGAGGAGCGTCGGCTACAGGCGACGAAGTTGGTCCTGATGGCTCGGGCACAGTCGGGCAGTCGACACCACTGCGCATGCTTCGCAATGGAGTCGTAGCTGTGGTTGCCTTTGGAGTTGAATCCTTCGGAATCCCGCTCTTCTCGTCAACTTGCTCATGGGCATCGATCAAGCTCGGGCGATCGATCATGGTGGCAGAGTTAGCTGAATCAGATGTTTCCGAGTCGATGGCGTCAAGCGAGTTCAAGATGTCATCAACGAGCTCGGTCGCTCGAGTCGCACGAGTTAAGACAGCTTGGGCGTCGAGCGGATTTTCTGTGTCGAGCCCTGCTTGTTCAAGAAGATTCTCTAGTGCATGAATTGAATCGATGACATCGGTTAGACAACCCTGAACCTGCTGGCTATCTCCATTTTGACTGGTTGAACTGAGCGACGACATCGAAGCGTCGAACTGATCCAAGGCCGCTGCTAGCGGACGAGGCGCTACGTCGGGAGCCACGACAGGCGGCCGTTGTGGAACCGCTTGTACATTGTTGTGAAGCGTAGTCGCAGCCAACGCCATTGGGGATGGCGCGGAGTCTACCACAGCTTGTGACGACTTCATCGCAGTAACTGCATGCTTAGGTGTCGTGCTAACTGGTATCTTTGTGGTCTCTGGAATTGGTTCAAACTGAACTTGGTCTTCGGATCGGATCTCTATCTGTAGCTTCAACCAACTTGCATAAAGGGGCGCGATTAATTGAAGCACCAACCAATAGGCAGGCATGAAAGCGACGAAGGATAAGAACAGGGCGCCCATTACCACGGTGTTGTGAAGCTTCATCCAGGGCACAAGCGGATAGGATTCCAGCTTCTGCACTACCGGCACGAATCCCAGCGAGCCAAACATCCAGTGCCCGAGATTTCCCAACGTAGGATGCAGCAACGGACTAAAGCAACTTGTGATCAGCATGCAAACCATCGCTGCAACCAAATGCAGCGGAAGTAGCACGGTGACCATCAATGCTAACGGAAACAGCAGACTGGACTTGGGTATCAGTCCACAAACGCAACCCCAGACAATCGCCCAGGCGATCTGTCGCGGACGATTGTGGCTGGATGTTTTTTGAAGTAAGCCGATCAGCGTCTGACCCATGAGTTCAACTCAGCACCACTTCAAAGTGTCCCAAAGCAGAAACGCACCTTGCCTTCTGCCGACTTCGGACTGCTGTCCGTATCAGATAAATCGAACTTGACGCTTGAGACGTTTAGTCAAACTTTGCATAGCCTGACGAATAGTTCTCCTACCAAACCCAAAGCCCCGGTTGCTAGCAATCCAAAGCATCGCAAGTGAGCCCAAGCGAGTTCTTGCGCGGAAGGCAGTCGGGGAATGGAGCGATCAAGAGGTTGGTAAGGAAATGTTGGTAAGGAAATGTTGGTAAGAAGTTTTGGTAAGAAGTGTTGGTAAGAAAGTGCAGTGACGCAATAAAAATAAAGGAGCCTGAAAAAAACACGAGCTCACGCGAAGGCGCGAAGAACACGAAGGAAGAGCCGCGAAATTAGAAAATCGCCTAGGATTAGCTTCAGCGCGCGGGAGAGCTCGATACCGTTCTTTGGATCGTCAATTCAATCGCCCGGTAAACTTGGTTGGCTCTTTGGGAAGCCGAGTCCAATCTAACTTGCCAATCAGATCCTGTGGTGAAAGGGCTCGAGGACGATCGATCAATCGCAGCGAGTAGGCCAAGTAACCGATGATTGCCTGAGGTTGGATGTTCTGCTCGCGGAAGTAATTCAGTGAATCGCCTTGGCGTTTTGCCATGCGGCGACCATCGGCATCTAAGACTAAAGGCACGTGATAGTAGTCGGGAATAGACCAACCCAAATGCTTCAAGATCGCAAGCTGACGGTAGGTGCTAAGAACTAAATCGTCGCCGCGAACAACTTCGGTAACTCCCATATCGTGATCGTCAACCACGACGGCTAATTGATACGACGGCATACCACTGGCGCGACCAATGACAAAGTCACCTAGTTGTAATGATGGATCTGCGTTTTGGTGACCAAGCAATCCATCATTCCATGGAGTCGAACCGGGTTGGAATGCCCATCGCAAAGCAGCAGGATCGCTTTCCGAAAAGTGAAACAACTGATTTACTTCATTCAGATGCCCGCGACAAGTTCCGGGGTAGATTGGTCCTTCCAGTTGCGACAGTCCGGATTCATGCGGAGCACTGGCTGCAGCTTGAGCGATTTGACTGCGAGTGCACGAACAGCGGTAAACCTGACCATCGCGGACAAGCTTGAGTAGCACTTCTCGATATCGCTGCATCCGCAATGACTGAGTGACGGGAATTCCACCGATTTGCCCTGCGTGCATATCGGGACCGTAGTCCCAATCAAGGCCAAGCCAACGTAGATCGTCAATGGCGCTCTGGACAGCTCCAGCCTTAACGCGCGGAGTATCGATATCTTCGATTCGAAGGATCAGCGTCCCGCCTTGTTGACGAATTGATAACCAAGCCAACAAGAACGAACGAGCATTTCCAAGGTGCAACGTACCAGTGGGAGTTGGAGCCAAGCGACCGATAGGGCGAGGCAAGTTCAATGGGGACTCTTGCGCTGCCATTTTTCAAACTCGGAGGGCCATTGATCACGCTCGCCAGCAGCGATCGATTCGAATGATTCTCTTTGCCATTGACTCCAATCAATGATCGGAAAATAGGTATCGCCTGGAACATCGGCAAGCACGCGCGTGATCCAGATCTGACTGCAATAATCAATGGCGGCTTGATAGATTTGGGCTCCCCCAACGATCATTACCTGCCGATTCGGCTGCAGAACGCTGTCGATAGATTCGAGATCGGCAATGACGTGAACCTCAGGAAAGTCACAATGAAACTCACTGCGAGAAAGTACGATCGTTTGTCGTCCAGGTAGCGGGCGACCTATCGACTGGAATGTCTTGCGTCCCATCACAAGACAATGCCCCATCGTCAGTGACTTAAAGCGTTTTAAGTCGCTGCTCAACTTCCAGGGCAGTTCGTCGCCGCGGCCGATCACTCCGTTACGAGCGACCGCCACCACCAAAATCCAATTAGATCGAGGCTCTATCGCAGATCGTTTGGAAGGATCGATGAGACTCGACGAGCCCTCCTTCGTTTCACTGTCGCTCAAGTTGCTAATCTCGGTCATACCGCAACCGCAGCAGGAATATGAGGATGCGGGTTGTAATCCAGCAATTCAAAGTCTTCGAATTTAAAGTCCAGAATACTCTTCTGGTCGCCATTAATTTTCATCGTTGGCAAACTGCGTGGAGTACGCGAAAGCTGAAGTCTTGCTTGATCGAGATGATTGTTGTAGAGGTGTACATCGCCGAAGGTGTGAACAAAGTCGCCCGGTTGTAGCCCAGTCGCCTTGGCCATCATCATGGTTAGGAGCGCGTAGGATGCGATGTTAAATGGCACGCCCAGGAACAGATCTGCGCTACGCTGATAAAGTTGGCAGCTCAACCGGCCGTCAGCGACGTAGAACTGAAACAGCAGGTGACATGGTGGTAGAGCCATCTTTGGTACATCAGCGACGTTCCATGCGCTGACGATCAACCGACGCGAGTCTGGCGACTGGCGAATCTGCTCTTGAACCTGAGTGATCTGATCGATGGTGCTACCATCGGCCGTCGGCCAACAACGCCATTGCTTGCCGTAGACAGGTCCTAACTCGCCTTGCTCGTCGGCCCATTCATCCCAAATTGAGACTCGATGGTCGTGCAGAAACTTGACATTGGTTTCGCCTCGAAGGAACCACAGCAGTTCAACAATAATGCTTCGCAGGTGTAATTTCTTGGTCGTGATCGCTGGAAAGCCTTTCGACAGGTCAAATCGCATCTGATGACCAAAAAGGCTTCGAGTTCCCGTTCCGGTTCGGTCTTGCTTTACCGTGCCATGATCAAGCACTTGTTGCATGAGTTGTAGGTACTGTTGCATAACTTTCTTCAGCTAACGAACTCGTTTTGATGTTACATGTTTGGGCTCTTTCCCAACCCGAAGCGTTAACGAGGGACTGCTTTTCGGGAGGTTTGCGGACAAAACCGAGCCATCCCTCGCTAACGCTTCGAGCCATCCCTCGCTAACGCTTCGAGCCATCCCTCGCTAACGCTTCGGGTTATGAAAAAACCTCGCAGTCCGTACGTTTCTGACTGCGGCTAGCGCCTGCGGTTCAAAGCGTGGCCTTTACAGCGGCCCAAGTCCAATGTCGATCACTTGTCGCCTGTACGGTATCTTCAGAAAATCCGACGTCAACCGCTAAACTGCGAACTTCGTCCAAGCTAAGCGCCGCGGCCAAGGATTGGCGAAGCAGTTGTTGATTTTCTAGTGGTTCCTCGCTAGCGTACAACTGGACCAGCCGCTCGATCTCTTCGTTGGTTTCGGGTCTCAGCAGGTCACGAATGAACAACTTGCCACCAGGTCGTAGTACGCGAATCATGTGGACGATAGCGCTGGCTGGATCTGGCAGATGGTGCATCAGGCTGTTCGAGATCACCCAATCACATTCGTCGTCCTGGCAATCCAAACTTTTGGCATCGCCATGATAAAGCTGGATGCGACGCTCCAAGCCTGCCGAGGCAATATTGCGGCGAGCGATATCCAGCATGGTTACCGCCAAGTCGCAGGCCATCACACGGCAATCTTCGACAGCTTCACAAAGCAAAATAGGGATGCGAGCCGTCCCCGTACCGACATCCAAAATACGACCTTCGACGGGAGCAAATTTCTGCATGTCATCAACGAACTTTTGGTTCACCTGCAGATGATCCATTTCGTCGTATTGCAACGATTCCTTGGGATCGTCCATCACTTCTGGTTCAAGAACGCGTTCGATCATTACTGATTACCCGCGCGATAGTTGACGACTCCAACGTACAACAACCAAGCCAGCCAGAACGCATAGATCGTGGCGACGACAAAAAGCCATTTCACTCCGCCAGATTTCAATCCAGATGTTCCAGCAGTGTTATCCGCAGGCTTGCCTTCCTGCGGATCTGTTTTTTCTAACGCGTTAGCACTCATGCCTGCCCTCCTTAACTCGAACAATCCACCTACCGCTACTCGTCATTGCCAGAGAGTTCGAATTGTGGATCAAAAGCCGTTTCAAAATCGTAAACGTCATCGAAATCTTCGCGGCGATCGGAATCGGACTTCTTCATGTGACGAATGCGAATGAGGTTGTAAACAATCTCGCCGAAGTCGCCCGTTGCAAAGATTCCCCATGTGTTTAGTACGGTCTTAGCCATGTACCCGTATTGCTGTAGTGAGTATTGGCGAATTCCTTCGCACAATTGCTGACCGGTAATATGGTTCTCGCCTTCCTCAGGAGATTCGGCGGCAGCTTTCATTTGCAGTATCTCTTGAGCATACGCCAATGCCTCGCGGACAAACTGGTAAGCCTCCAAGTGATAACGCTGATCCTGTTGAAGAAGTTCGATAAGCGGATGCACCTTCTCTGTCACAATGTTTGACTCGCTTTTTCTGTCCATGAACGATTGGGGCTCAAGCTAGGGGCTAAGTAGGGCTATTCACTAGTAGATTCGGCTTCGACGTCGTCATCATCACGTTGGTTAGAACGTTTTGAATTGAGAACACTCAAGATCTCGTCGGCATGAACCAGGATGCGTCGATTGTCTTCCATCGTCAACAGCAACTGTCGACTTAGCAGTTCCTGTCCGATTACTCGACCTCGTCCACTGCCGACAATGACATCGGCACCGATACGAGGCAGACTCTTTCGATGCTCCTCATAGATATCATACTCATAACGCAAACAACATTTCAGTCGTCCGCAGCGACCAGAGATTTTGTTCGGATCAAGCGTGGCCTTTTGGAGCTTGGCCATCTTCATTGAAACAGGTGGCATTTTGACCAAGTGCGTGTTGCAACAGACGGGCTTGCCGCAATCACCGTAGTCCGCCAACAGCTTCGCTTCGTCGCGAACACCTATTTGCCGCATTTCGACTCGGGTCTGAAACTCGCCGGCCAATCGTTTAACAAGATCACGAAAATCGACGCGGTCTTCCGACAGGTAGTAGACCACCATTCGCTCGCCGCCAAAGATTCGCTCGACCTCGACCAAGTCCATCGGTAAATCAAGCTCGCGAATGATCTGAAAGCATAGGTCAGTGTCCTTTTCCATTCTGGCAGCTAGGTGAGCTAATTCGTTCTCGTCAGCTTCTGTCACCGTGCGTTGGATCGAACCCCCTGGCGGCGATTCCAATTGCGGAAGCACGCGTTCGGTAGCTTCGCAAAGGATCTCCCCGAACTCGAGCCCTCGCGAGGTCCGAGCGATTACGCGATCTCCGCGGTTCATGGATTGATTGCTGTTCATAACGTGAAGCGTTTTCAGGACGCCACATCGAACAACGAAGCTTGGCATGCGATTGCAACGATCAGATAAGGGAATGAGTAGTAATGAAGGGCGAATTCTACCTGTAAGGATTGCCAATTCCTAGAAGCGACCAACGAATCTAGTTTGAGAAAATTCTCTCTTTTGCCCAATGGGGGATAGGTGGTATAGTTCCCCACAGCAAGTAAATTCATCCCAGGACAGCCCTTATGAGTCGCATTAGCTCGTTTTTGTTTGGAATCATCGTGGGTGCCGTTGGCATCGTGGTTGCCGAAAATTACTACGTTGTGCGCTCCAACGAATCGTACCATCTAGTCCCGAAAATCGCCGCGCGCCTGGAAATTCCCTATCGAGACATTCGTGGATTCACAGTAGATGACTGGAATAACAACCAGCCACTGGCTCTTGCCATCATTAAGTCACAGAAGCAAGACTTGCTTGTCGAGTCCGGTTTAGGCAACATGCAGCGACAGTTCGAATCGCTCCTTAAATCCTTGACTGGATCCTAAGTCTTTCTGAACTGGCCGCAACGCGTTAGCGTCCGGTTTTGACAGCATTTGAATGCCGTTCCTCCCCAGTTTTCGATCAGGCTGCATCTTGTTTGTCAACGACTGACTTCAGATCCAAAGCAACTGGAGCCTAACGGCTGGCGGCTAGTTTTCCTAAGCGGTCCGCTTTCGACCACGTGGCGGCTAAAGCAAACTCAATAAAAAAGCCACGTTCGAGTGAACGTGGCTTTCTTGTTTTACTAAAACCCCCGTCTGTCCGGGGCCGCCTAAAGCACCTATGTTGTCGAGACGCCTGGTGTCGCTTCGGCTTTCTGAGCCGCTTCGACCTTCAGCGCTGGCCTTGGAATCGACAAGTCCACAATCGGAAGCTTGCTAAAGAAGTCGATCGTCTCGTCGACAACGTCAGCCTGAATCAGAATCAGTTCGTCAGGCATAGCCGAGTCGAGTGCATGTTGGACACTTTCGGCCCATGTGGAAAACCACTTGGTTTCTCGAACGCGCGCGCCCAAGGCTAGACCCTCGCGGAACAAGTGAACGATGTCACCAGGTTTGCGACCACGGCAGTAGCTGCCTTCGTACAGAATGACTCGGTCAAAATGGTGACCTAGCATCTGTCCTTGGCGAATCATGTCGTCATCCAAGCGATCACCGGCGGCTGAGTAAACCGCGGATCGCCGAGAGTTCGGGAAGCTGGACATCGCTCCCAGCAGACTCTTCAGCGCCGATGAATTATGACCGTAGTCAATGATCAACGTGCTTTGGTTGTACTTCACAATATTGAAGCGACCTGGTGAACCGTTGGCTGAGGAGCTGAACGACTCCAAACCGGCTCGGATTACTTCAACTGGAATTCCTTGAACCCACGCAGCAGCGATAGCCGCCATCGCGTTTTCAATCTGGAACTTGATCTTGCCATTGTGTGTGATGGGAATGCGATCAAAGGGAAGCAAGACAAATTCACTGCTGCCATGAGCAGCGATGATCGCATTGTCGCGAGTGAAGACCACGCGTTGATTGTTCTCGCGATTCTTCACCAACAACGGATGATCGGCGCTATGAGCGAAGAACAGAACATTGCCTTTGCA